>JASJJZ010000024.1:0-19965 GCA_037622205.1 Actinomycetes bacterium | reverse complement strand
TTTCGTTGTGGAAGGAATCTGATATGCGACCATTCTGGAATCCATTTCTCAATAAGCCCCTCTTGATCTAGTGCTTCAAACACCCGAATCATTGATGCGCCAGCGCCGATTAGAGAAATCAGATCATTTAAAACTGGTTTCGGCCATGGGTTAGGAAGATCTGTAAATTTTTCCGATAAGAGAACACATGCATCAATAGATATTGGAAGACCCTGCTGTGCTGCAGTTGAGGCGGCCCGGAGACCGATTGCAGGGTCGCTCGAGATGTCATAACCATCTTCAATGGTTACCTCTGAATTAAGAATTACCAACCCTTGATCTATTCGTGCACTTTTTCTACGGCGTAACCAGCTCTTTCCAGAATTTGAATCAATTCGATGCCAAGTTAGATCCATCAGGTAATCCACTGTGCGCGCGGCTTTTGCCACCTCGAGCATCAGAGCATCTGCATTAGAAAATCCAAGTGTTTTCGAAACACGATCTTGTTCTGTTAGTAGTAGTTGGTCTCTTGCTCTCTGATTCTCACCATGTAAAACATCTCTAACCCTCGCAATAAGCGCTTCGGATTCGGCGACGCGGGCAAGTGATATTGGCACCGCACCCGCGAGTTCAATAGCGCGAAGTGCATTAATGTCTCTAAGCCCGCCACGTGCTTCCTTTAGATCTGGTTCTAGAAGAAAGGCCAACTCTCCGGAACGCATCTCACGTTCTTGAATTGATTTTCGCAATTTCGGCAGAAATTTATCTCTGTTCTTCCGCCAGTTTTCTAAAGATTCTGTTGCAACTTGATTAGAAATCTCAGAATCACCCGCGATGTGGCGCAAATCTAAGAGGCCTAAAGCAACCCTGATATCTTGATTGGCTAGTTCCCTAGTCTCAATTCGAGTTCGAACCGCATGATCAATTGTTCGGCCCTGATCCCAAAGTGGATATAAAAATGCGCTAACAAAATCCGAAATTACTTCTTGTTTTTCACCGCCGTTATGCAGAATCAATAAATCTAAATCTGACCCCGGAGCTAGTTCGCCTCGGCCATATCCCCCAACTGCGTTAAGCGATACAAGTTCGGGCTTTGATAAATGCTCACTTGCGCACTTTAAAAACGAAACCCGGAGCGCCTTATCAATCTGATTAGATCGATCACGGCGCTCACGGGTTCCCACGGATTTACTCTACTTATAGCTTCTAAATAGCGTCCGGTCCACGTTCTCCGGTTCGCACACGTACGATGTTATCTACTGGCGAAGACCAAACTTTGCCATCACCAATAGCTCCAGTCGATGCTGCCTTCACAATGACATCGATAACTTTTTCTGCATCCTTGCTATCGACCAAAACTTCGAGTCGAATCTTTGGAATCAGATCTACTGTGTATTCAGCACCGCGATAGACCTCGGTATGCCCACCTTGGCGACCAAATCCACTAGCTTCTGAAACAGTCATTCCGGTAATTCCGAAAGCAGTAAGTGCCTCTTTAACATCTTCCAATTTAAATGGCTTGATGATTGCGGTTACTAGTTTCATATTGAAGAGCCTCCTCGTGATGAGCTATACATTTCATATGCAGATTCAGCATGAAGTTTAAGGTCGATTCCTTCGACTTCAACCTCTCTGCTAACTCGTAAACCAATTGTCTTATCTAACGCGTAACCAATTATCAGAGTTGCAATGAAGGAATATCCAAGCACCGCACCTGCGCCGATAATCTGCTTTATTAGTTGATCTGTTCCACCACCGTTAAATAGTCCAACATCGACGCCAACGACTCCAATCATCAACGTTCCAACAATTCCACCAACTAGGTGAACTGCGACAACATCAAGTGAATCATCGATGCCCAGCTTGAACTTTAGGCCAACTGATAGCGAACACAGAACACCAGCTAGGGCGCCAATAATTAGCGCACCGCTTGCATCTACTGCTGCACATGCTGGAGTTATTGCTACCAGGCCTGCCACAACACCCGATGCGGCGCCAAGACTTGTTGCATGTCCATCACGAATCTTTTCTACTAGCAACCAGGCAAGTAGTGCGGCAACTGTTGCACCGATCGTATTTAACACTGCTAGCCCAGCAGTTCCATTAGACCCAACTGCAGATCCAGCATTAAAGCCAAACCAACCAAACCAGAGAAGCGCAGCTCCGAGCATTACAAGTGGAAGTGAGTGTGGGCGCATTGCCTCTCTACGCCAACCGACTCGCTTTCCAAGAATAATTGCTAGGGCTAATCCAGCTGCACCCGCATTGATATGAACTGCAGTGCCCCCGGCAAAGTCAATTGCACCAAGATCATTTGCAATCCAACCACCAGTCATTGCGACAAAGTCATCGAAGGCAAATACCCAGTGCGCAACTGGGAAATAAACGATTACAGACCAGATTGCAGCAAAGACCATCCAAGAGCCAAACTTTGCGCGATCGGCAATCGAGCCTGAAATCAGTGCAACTGTTATTGCTGCGAAGATTCCTTGGAAGGCGATAAACACGGCAGCAGGAATTGTTCCAATTGCGGCCTCGGCGTTATCTAAGCCATTTAAGAATAAGAACTGAGTGGGATCACCAACTAGACCATTTCCACCAAGTGAATCGCCAAAGACCATCGAGAAACCAACGACAATCCAGAGCACAAAAACTATTGCGAGTGCGCCAAATGACATCATCATCATATTTAGTACGCTCTTTACCCGAACCATTCCACCGTAAAAAAGTGCTAAGCCTGGGATCATTAAAGTTACAAGTCCTGTACTTATAAGCATCCAGGCTGTGTCACCAGAATTGATAACAACTTCTTCCATTACAAACCTCTTTCACCTATCGGCCTCGCCTTTGAGATACCCGTAGGGTCGTAGAGCTTGGTTACATCAGATGCCTTGGCAGATTACGAAATGGTGAAAGCTTTGCGAGTTGTGTTACGAATCTGTTAAATTCGACCTGGATTAGCTAAAAAGCCCCTTCAGATAGCGCTCTGGATCAAAAGCTTCGAAATCAGTGGCACCCTCGCCGGTCCCAATAAATTTAATGGGGATACCGCACTCGCGTTCGATGGCAAGGGCGATGCCACCTTTCGCCGAGCCATCCATCTTCGTCAGGATTAACCCGGTAACCGCAACACTCTCCATAAAAATTTTTGCCTGAACGATTCCATTCTGGCCGGTCGTCGCATCAACAACTAATAAAACTTCATCAACTGGCAAAACTTTTTCAATGACCCGCTGAATCTTTCCAAGTTCATCCATCAAACCAGATTTTGTGTGCAATCGACCGGCAGTATCAATAATTAAATAATCGGTATTTGCAGACTTAGCTTCTGTTGCTGCTTCGAATGCAACCGATGCTGGGTCGCCATTGGGAGGCCCTGTAACCACATCGACCTCTAACCGATTGCCCCATGTTTCCAACTGCTCTACGGCTGCTGCTCGAAAGGTATCGGCTGCTGCAACTAGAACCGATTTGTTCTCTTGCTTTAGGTGTGAAATTAACTTGGCGGTAGAAGTTGTTTTGCCCGTGCCATTTACTCCAACAATCAATATTGTTGTTGGACGATCACTACTTATTGGAAGTTTTCTACTGTTACTACTCAACCAAGACCTTAAAGCATCCGTGATAGCCATATCAATCTCTTCGCTCTTGGATTTTTTGGCAATCGAAATTATTTCTGCTGAGTTCTTGGCCCCTAGATCTGAAGCGATTAACGCTTCTTCAATTTCAATCCAATCGCTGCTTGATGTCGAGCCACCGCGAATTTTCTGTAAGAGCTTGCTAAATAGTGCCATTACTTTTAACTAGTGAAACTAGTTAGCGCTTTCAGATTCCCGAATACGCTGCGAAATGACTTCTGAAACACCGTCGCCACGCATTGTTACGCCATATAAAGAATCTGCAATTTCCATAGTGCGCTTCTGGTGAGTAATAACAATTAGCTGAGATTTTTCTCGAAGCTCCTCGAAAACTCCAAGTAATCGCCCGAGGTTTGTATCATCCAAGGCGGCTTCAACTTCATCCATCACATAGAACGGACTTGGCCGAGCTTTGAAAATCGCAATCAGTAGGGCTACCGCTACCAATGAACGCTCACCACCAGAGAGAAGTGATAGTCGCTTAACGCGCTTCCCTGGAGGTCGAGCCTCGACATCTACACCTGCAATTGTCAAATCTTCTGGGTTAGTCAAAATTAATCGGCCATCGCCTCCTGGGAAGAGGCGAGCAAAAATCAATTCAAATTCGCGCGCGGTATCGTCGTATGCTTCCTTAAATATTTGTTGAACTTTGTCATCAACTTCTTTAATGATTTCCAATAGATCTCGCTTAGTTTTCTTCAAATCTTCTAGCTGTTCAGCTAAATAGCGCAGGCGTTCTTCCAGCGATGAATACTCTTCAAGCGCTAGCGGATTGATCCTTCCAAGCAGGGCAAGTGAGCGTTCAGCTTGGGCAAGGCGCTTCTCTTGTTGATCTCTGCGGTACGGGATCAAATCACCGGGAACAAAGTTTCCTTCATCATCTTCAACAAATGTTGGAACATCGTTCTCTGGACCATATTCAATTACGAGAGTGCTTACATCTACGCCAAGTTCTTCAATAGCTTTCTGCTCTAGCGCTTCAATGCGTAGTCGCTGTTCAGCCCGAGCAATTTCATCTCTATGCACACTTGAAGTTAGCGAATCTAATTCTGTTGTTAGTTCACGGCTTCTAACCCGCAACGCCAGGATCTCACTTTCGCGCTCTGATCTTGAAATTTCAAGGCGTTCGCGCTCTGTTGCTGCCTTTGCGATTGAAGATTCAATTTGAATTAGCGCTTCATACGACGCATCTGCCACACCTTGAGCCGTGAGCGCAGCTATGCCACGCTGTTCTCTGCGACTTACAGCTCTTGTCGCAGATTCACGTTCATTCTGTGCGGCCGCTTCAAGTGCATTAGCTCTGGCAACTAGAGCAGTGACTCGCTCTTCTAAGGTTCGTAGATTTAGTCGCGCTTCTACTTCTATAGATCTAGCGGCAGAAACTCTAGAGCGAAGATCTTCCAAGTGAGTTAAATCTGGATTCGCAGGTGCTTGATGAGATTCAAATTGTGAAATCGCAGCGCTTAAATCTGCTTCATCAGATTCTCGCTGTGAACTCGCCTCGACTAGGGAGGCCATAATTCTCTCAACTTCACCTTGTGCGCTCTTAACATTCTGACCAGCGACTGCCATTTGCTCGGCGAGCCCTGAAATTCTTGCATCAGACTCATTCAATTTAGCTAGCGCCAACTCAAAAATATTCTTACGTGAGGCAAGAGTTTCGACCGCCCGAACTAGCTCAAACTTAATTCGTTCACAATTGTTTGTAACTTCCTGCAGTTGAGTTTCACTCTTTTCAATCAGCGCCGAAATCTCGATTGCAGAACTTTGGGCGCTTGATCCACCACGGACTCGAATGCGGCTTAATACATCGCCATCTCTTGTAATCGCGATTACCGAAGAGTCTGCGCGGAGCGCACTTTCAGCTTCGGCCAAATCTTCAACGGCTACAAACCCTGAAAGGAGTGAGGCGATTGCGCTTCCGACCTCGCTCGATGAAACCAAGCTTGCAAGTGAGGTAAAGCCATTTGGAATTGAGCGATTTGATGCAGTAAAGCCGTTATCACCATCGACCACCAAGAGTTCTGATTGTCCAGCAGTTTCGCGTTTTAACATGGTAAGGGCTGATACTGCTGATGAAATATCTGAAACTACAACCGAATCTGCAAGTGGTCCTAGAGCGGCAGCGACTGCAACTTCCCAACCTGGTGTCACATTTATTAAAGACGAGAGTCGACCACGAGTTCTTGTTCCACTTGAAAGAACAACTCCAGAACCATCGCGATGGAGCAAACTCTCCTGGAGCGCGCGCAGACGTCCATCTAATCCAGAGCGAATTTTTTGGGCTTCGCTATCTTTCGCAGTGAGTGAATCCAAAACACTCTGGCCGCTAGCTAACTGAGTTTTAGCTAATTCAAATTCTGAGTCCAAGGCTGGTTCATTAGCATCTACCGACGCAATTTGAGTTTCCAGTAAGGCAAACTCTTCTTGAAAACTCTGCAAACGCCTAGACGCTTCATCTTTAGTATTTGTTAATCGAGTAATTTCGGCATTAGTAGCATCGATACGAGACTTAAGACCATTGATATGTCCCTCTTGGCGAGCAGTGCCTTCACGTTGATCAGCAATAGCCCGAAGCGCAGCGGAAACACTATTTTCTTCAGTAATTAAATTAGCCTCTAGCGTTTTTAGTTCTGAAGATAGTTCTTGTAATTTGAGATTTGAATCATTAACTTCATCGCGTAGGGTTTGTTCTTGACCGCGAAGTGTTTCTGCTTCTAAATCCATACTTTCAGGATCACGGCCGCTTGCCCGAGCCTCATCAGCTTCTTCTGACAAGAACCTGGCGCGCTCTGAAGCTAAATTCTGAATTCCTCGGAATTTTTCCCGTTGCGCAGTTAGTTGATAGAAATTTTCTTGAGCTTTGACGAGTAATGGATTTTCAATAAGAGCAGTGACATCAATATCTTCTTCGCGCGCACGTGCTTTATTTAGCACAGCTTCTACCTCTTCTTTGCGAGCTCGTAGCGCTGATTCATCTGCAACTTCAGAGTCAACCGTAGATCGAAGTTGTAGCAGGTCATCAGCAAGTAACCGCAATCTAGAATCGCGAACATCTGATTGAATAGTTGAAGCTTTTCGTGCAACTTCTGCCTGCTTACCAAGTGGCTTTAGCTGACGGCGAAGTTCCACAGTTAAATCTTGAATTCTTGCCAAGTTGGCGGTCATTGAATCTAATTTACGAAGCGCCTTCTCTTTACGCTTTCGATGCTTTAAAACACCTGCGGCTTCTTCGATAAATGCCCGGCGCTCTTCTGGATTGGCAAGCAAGATTGCATCTAGCTGACCTTGCCCGACGATTACATGCATTTCGCGACCGATACCAGAGTCGCTCAATAACTCTTGAATATCTAAAAGTCTTGTAGTTTCACCATTCAATTGATATTCACTTGCGCCATTTCTGAAAAGTATTCTAGAAATAGTTACTTCAGTAAAATCAATTGGAAGCGCGCCATCGGTATTATCGATTGTTACTGAAACTTCGGCGCGACCAAGAGGAGCCCGACCAGATGTTCCAGCGAAAATTACATCTTCCATTTTTCCGCCACGCAGAGACTTAGCTCCCTGCTCACCCATTACCCATGAAAGTGCATCAACCACATTGGACTTGCCAGAACCATTTGGCCCTACGACACAGGTAATCCCTGGCTCGAAATTGAGCGAGGTTGAGGAGGCAAAGGACTTGAATCCTTTGAGGGTCATACTTTTCAAATACACAGGCGCAACCTATCGGAAAAGGGCTTACCGATTTCCGCTAGCACGCGGTGTGGGCTGACATTTTGGGCAAAAATGGGATGATCTGTTGGCAAATTTGATCCTTCTGATTTGCCGGCCGCAACGTGGACAGCCAGCGCCTTCCTGGCCGTAAACCGCAAGCGAACGTTCAAAATACCCACTTTCGCCATTCACATTTATATAGAGATCATCAAAGGAAGTTCCGCCAACAGCAAGGGCCTCGGACATAACTAGCGTTGCACTTGCAATTAGTTCTTTTACCCGGGAAGCTTTCATTGTTTCGGTTCTGCATTCGGGATGAATCTTGCTTCGCCAAAGCGCCTCATCTGCATAGATATTTCCAACGCCACTCATTAAGCCTTGATCGAGTAATGCGCGCTTGATTTCAGTCTTCTTCTTTCTAAATCTTTGAACAGTTTCTTCTAAATTAAAATGTGGATCGAATGGATCTGCAGCAATATTCTTAACATAAGTTGGCAATCCATTCCGGATTTCGTCAATACCTAGCCAACCAAAAGTTCTTTGATCGATAAACCTCAATTCTTGCTTCCCAAGATTAATTTTTACTCGCAAATGCCGCTCATCAGGAGCGTTTTTTGGCTGAATCAGAAATTGCCCACTCATTCCCAAGTGTCCAACCAATACTTCAGGTCGGTCTAATTGGAACCAGATAAATTTTCCACGCCGGGCAACGCCAACAACCCGAGCGCCTTTAAGTGAAGTTAGAGCGGCTATAGACTTTGGAGAAGTAGCACGCGGGTGGAGAACCAAAATTTCTCTGAATTTATGACCAATTACATGTTCGGCTAGCCCACGCCTTACAGTTTCGACCTCAGGAAGTTCGGGCACTTAATTCGTCGTAAGCAAACTTAGCGGCAGCCTGTTCGGCTTCGCGTTTTGACTTACCCTCACCAACTTCAAACTTTTCATTTGCTACAACAACGACCGCTTTAAAACTCTTATCGTGATCTGGGCCAAATTCTGTAATTTCATATTCTGGTGCGCTTAAATCCATTGCGGCGGCAAGCTCTTGAAGTTCGGTCTTAGCATCCATGCCAAGATCGAGTGCATTTGAAGATTCGATGCTTGGTTTAAACCATTGAAGAATTATCGCTTCAGTTACTACGTAACCTTTCTCTAGGTAAATTGCACCAACTAGAGCTTCAAGGGCATTAGCAAGAATTGAATTCTTATTGCGTCCACCTGTAATTTCTTCGCCCTTGCCAATTCGCAGATACTGACCAAGCTCTAACTCCTTGGCGATTGGAACCAGCGCCGGATTATTAACCAGACCTGCTCTCATCTTTGAAAGTCGAGATTCATCAACCTCTGGAAACTTTTTATAAAGTTCACCTGTAATTATTAATTCAAGAACACTATCGCCTAAATGTTCCAACCGTTCGTTAGTTGGCACTCCACCGTTTTCACGAGAATATGAGCCATGCGTGAATGCAAGTTCTAACAATTCACTTGAAAGCGTTGTTCCAAGCGATGTGAGCAAGCGATCGTACAGATTAAACCTCTACAACTTGACGAGAGTTATATGTTCCACAGGTTGGGCAAGCGGTATGTTGCAATTTTGGTTGTTGACATTGCGAGCAGTTTGCAATTGCAGCCGGCGTTGTTTTCCAAGAACTACGACGATGACGAGTGCGTGAGCGAGACATCTTTCGCTTTGGTACTGGCACTTTGGGCACCCCTTTTTACTAATAAATTCATATCTTTAAGATGAATTACTGAAGGACGTAAGTATCCCCCAAACCCACGGATATTCAAAAACGAGGGCCACCTAGCTTTAAAGCTCTGCCTGACCCATATCGCTCTTGCCACTTCCCCAATTCTCCAACCCGGCCCAGCGGATATCAGCGGGGGCATGCTCGTGATTCTCGGGCAATTCAATCCATTTCATTCCGCAATCTGGGCAGAGGCCAGGGCAATCTGGCGAGCAGAGTGGGTTTATTGGGAGATTTAAAATTATTGCATCACGAATCGGGCCATCAAGATCAATTAGCTCGCCATCCATCTGGCGAACTAAATCTTCATCAAGGTCGTCTTCCTCGACTTTATTTGGTCGCTTCTTACCTGGCTTATTTTTCTTTCGAGCTTGGCGAGGATCCTCTACATACTCATAAAGTTCTTGAAAGCTTTCATCGACATCATAATAAACCGCATCGAGACAGCGTCCGCATTCACCGCTTGCCTCTGTCCGAACAGTTGCAGTAGCAAGAATGCCTTCAGCAACAGATTCGATCCGTAAATCTAAATCGATTGGCTCATCGGCGGCGATTGCCAGCACTTCAAACCCAAGTGCTTCGTGAATATCAAAAGTTAATTCATACTCCCGCATCTCACCTGGGCGGCGCGGTAAATCATGGGTGTTGAAGAGAAAGGGATTTTTACTCATCTAAATATTACTTATCGCCCAATTCTGAGAGCGCTGATTTAGCATCAACTCCTGAAAGTTGATCACGACCGCGATTTACGACCTCCATGGTCTTGTGAAGAATTACTTCAAGGGTTGCAAGTCTAGAGTCAACATATACATCGATCTCATTTTGTTGGCTTGCTGCCTCTTCGGCAACTTCATCTAAAATTCTTCGAGCCTCTTTCTTCGCGGCTGCAACAATTTCAGTCTGCGAAATCATCGATTCAACTTCTTCTCGGGCATGAGCAATTATTTGATCTGCTTGAACTCGAGCTTCTTCAATAACGCTATCTTGCTCACGCAAAATTTCTTGAGCGTCTGCTAAATCTGCAGGAAAAGAAGAACGTGCGTTATCTAATAATTCTAAAATTTCGCCACGGTGCAAGACGCAGCTCGCTGATAGTGGGACGCCCCTCGCTTCCTCGACCATTGCAATAGCGGTTTCGATGCGCTCAATAACTTCCATTTATTTCTCCTTTATTTTCCAGCCAAGCGATCTTTCAATCGCTCTAAAAGTATTGCCGGGATATAACTAGAAACATCTCCGCCATAGCTAGCAATTTCTTTAACAAGAGAAGAAGACAAGAATGAGTGTGCCGGTGCAGTTGAAAGGAAGAGGGTTTCAACTCCTTGCAATTGTAAATTAATTTGTGACATTTGAAGTTCATAATCAAAGTCTGTTACTGCCCGCAAGCCCTTAACGATTATCGAAATATCATTCTTCTTGCAGTAGCCAACCAATAGGCCCGACCAAGAATCCACCTTAACATTTGGGAATTTGGTCGTGACTTCTCTCGTCATTTCGATTCGCTCTTCAACTGTAAAAAGCGTCTGCTTGGTCTTATTGACCATTACCGCAATTACAACTTCATCAAAAATCGAACTTGCTCGCTCGATAATATCTAGATGCCCGAGAGTGATGGGATCAAAAGATCCGGGGCAGACGACGCGTTTCACGGCAAAACGCTAGCAGAGTACCCACCGTAGAAGATACTTCCCTCTCCATATGAGCGGATTTTCTCCTCGATAAATGGAGCTGGCCAAGAAAATTGTGCCTTCTTGGTCTTACGCTCAATCGCAATTATTCCATTGCGCTTAAGTAGATTATTCGAATTAATTTCGGTCAAGATATTCTCAATAATATTATTTGCTACATCATAAGGTGGGTCCATAAAAATTATATCAAATGCAATTTGATGTGGTGTAGCTACATATCGTTCAGCTAGCGAAGTTATTACTGTGAATTTTCCAGATTCACTATTCACTAGCCCAAAATTCTTTGAAGCGATTGCAGCTGTTGAGGCATGGTCCTCGATTGAATAGACATTTGCTGCTCCCCGAGAAAGCGCTTCAACACCAACTGCGCCGGAGCCGGAGAAGAGATCAAGGAAATTTAATTCAGACATTGAGCCAAATTCGGATTCCAGGGATGAAAATAACCCTTCGCGAGCCCGGTCTGTTGTGGGCCTAGTTTTTCCGGTCGGAGAAAATAAATTCTTTCCCTTACTGGTGCCCGCGATAATCCTCATTGGTCAACCGTAACCTGCTAGCCCTTATCTAAGAAAGCTGAACGTTCTTCCTCCTTCAAAAGAGCCACTTCCGCAGCCAAAGCGGGATGAGATATTAATTTGGGATCACCAGCAATTAATTCAATTGCCGCTCTTCTAGCCTCTTCAATAAGCTCTTCGTCGCGAAGAACTCGGAGCAGTCTAAGGTGCGATTTAGTTCCTGACTGGGCACGGCCCAAGACATCGCCTTCCCGTCGTTGATCCAAATCAATTCTCGATAATTCAAAACCATCTAACGTCCCAGCCACCGCACTTAGTCTTGCCATCGCCGGTGAATCTTCAACAGCGTTAGAGACTAGTAAACAGAGTCCCGGTGTAGTTCCACGTCCGACGCGACCTCGTAACTGGTGTAGCTGTGAAACCCCAAATCTATCGGCATCCATAATTACCATCATTGAGGCGTTGGGAACATCAACTCCAACTTCAATGACTGTTGTAGCCACCAAAACATCAATATCGCCTTTAGAAAATGCGCTCATGGTTTCATCTTTTACTTCGGAACTTTGTCGCCCATGTAACGGCGCAAGTTTTAATCCTTTAAGGGCGCCGGTAGCTAATTTTGGAGCTAGCTCTTCCACGCTAGTCATCTTCTCAGTTCCGGATAACTCTTCGCTTGTAATTTCATCGCCCATCATTTTTGCCATTGCGATATCAGATGCAGAAATCTTTGCCTTTAATAAATCTTCCCCGCCATCAGAAATTCGCGGAGCTACTATGTATACCTGATGGCCCTTTGCAACTTCCTCTTTTACTCGCTCCCACGCCCGCTCTAAATAGCGTGGTTTCTCTAGAACAGGTATCACATGTGTTTCGATTGGGATTCGGCCACTTGGCAATTGCCTCAAAGTTGAAACATCTAAATCGCCAAAGATTGTCATCGCAACAGTTCTTGGGATCGGTGTTGCAGTCATTACCAATAAATGTGGAGGTTTTTTTGCTTTCATTCGCAGAGCATCTCGTTGTTCGACACCAAACCTGTGTTGTTCATCAACTACGACAAGTGCCAAGTCATCAAATTCAACGCCCTCACTTATCAGCGCATGTGTCCCAATTACAATGCCAGCGGTGCCATTTGCAATTCTTCCAAGCGCCTCGCGTTTCTGATTAGCGCTGAGCGAACCCGTTAATAGCGCCAGCTGGGTGCCCTCACCGCTGCCTTCTAGAGTTCCGGCTTGGGCCAGATCACCAAGAAGTTTCGCAAGTGTTTTGTAATGTTGAGATGCTAAGACTTCAGTTGGGGCAAGTAGCGCAGCCTGCCCGCCAGATTCGATAACTGAAATCATTGCGCGAAGTGCAATCACGGTTTTACCAGAACCAACCTCACCCTGCAATAAGCGATGCATAGGATGTGGCTGTTGCATATCACTTTCAATCTCACTATTAACTTCGATCTGGCCACTCGTATATTTAAATGGCAATTTTGATTCAAAGACATTTACCATTCCATGAGTGGATATTTTTCGTGGTGTTGCATCCAGTTCTTTTAGCTCTGCTCTTCGGCCGGCAAGCAGAAGTTGTAGCAGGATTGCCTCATCAAAAGTTAAGCGGAGCCTTGCTAAATCTGCGGCTTCGAGAGATTCTGGCTTATGTATCGAGATAAAAGCACCTTTAAGCGTAGGGTAGCCAAATTTTTTTATGACACTCTCTGGCAGATAATCTTCGACTTCATCAAGTGAATCCAAAACCAATTCAACGCACTGCGAAATTTTCCAAGATGGCATCTTTCCGCCCGCGGGATATACCGGAAGATATTTTCCAGCGAAAGCTGCGAGCGCAGAATCGACATCATCGCCATCTGGAATTAATTGGTAATCAGGGTGCGACAACTGGCGCTTACCGTTAAACGATCCAACTTTCCCGGCAAACATTCCAGTCTTGCCAATCTTCAATTCTTTCTCGCGCCAAGGTTGGTTGAAGAAGGTAAGAGACATAACAGCGCTACCGTCGGTTACATTTACCTCCAAAATATTGCGACCATTTGCGCGCCTGGTCTTTACCGCTGCAATTTCAGCTAACACGGTCACTTCATCGCCTTCGATCAACCCGGAAATGTCAGAGAATTCGCCGCGAACGACATAGCGTCGTGGATAGTGGCGCAGCAAATCCTCGACTGTTGACATCCCAAATACTGCGGCGAGGGCATCGGCAGTTCGGTCCCCGATGATGCCTTTGAGGCGATCTGAAAGTCTTGCCATTGTTGCCATGGGCCTATCTTCTCGCGCGGATTAGCCAATCCCTGTGTAGACGGGGTAATCTTTGCGACTTATTGCGAAACCCGTAATTTAACTTGATTCAAGGGAGAAACACCGTGTCCTCTAACTGCGATATCTGCGGCAAAGGTCCTAGCTTCGGCAACAAGGTCTCCCACTCAATGCGCAAGACTCGCCGCCGTTGGAATCCAAATATCCAACGCGTTCGCACTCTTGTTAGCGGAACACCTAAGCGTCAGAACGTATGTGCTTCATGCCTTAAGGCTGGAAAAGTAACTCGTTAATTAAGCTTTAAAAGTGGCGAAAGCCGGTTGTCGGCAATTGTGAAACTCCAGAAATCTTCACACCTTTTCCTGGAACAACTTTGCCAATTATAAAAACTCCCTCAGGAATATTTTCAGAGGTAGTAGCGACAAATACGTGATCTTCACCCCCAGATAGAACCAATTCCCAAATATCTTCTTCAGTAGCGGCCTCTAACTCTTTGAACCCAGGAATTTGAGCTAACAATTTTGAATCTAACTCAATTCCTACATTTGAAGCTGAGGCGATGTGGTTTAACTCTGAGAGCAAGCCATCGCTAACATCGCACATCGAATTTACAGTGCGAAACTTCTTAGCTATTTCATAATTAACAACTGGCTTCTTATGTGCAGATATAAAAATTGAATCAGTAACACCATTTTGTAATTGAATTAATCCGGCAGCAGACTTACCAGGTAAACCAGAAATAATTATCGAATCCCCTACTTTGGCTCCGGAACGAGTTACCGGATTTTCTACTTCACCAAATACTGAAATCGAAATTACTAATTGCTCGGCACTAGAAATATCCCCACCTACAATTGATGCACCTACTAAATCAGCTTCGCTCTTAATCCCACTGGCCAGCTCCTTAATTTGTAGAATTCCAAAGTCCGAAGTGAGTCCAGCGCTTACTAATAAATATTTTGGATCGCCGCCCATCGCATAGATATCAGCTAAATTCGCCGCGGTAATTTTCGCTCCGATTTCTTTCAGAGTTGACCAGCTACGATTGAAGTGAACGCCTTCGACCGCCATGTCAGTGGCGAGCACTGACTTATGCAAGCTTGGCGCTATGACCGCCCCGTCATCACCGATACCGATAATTACCTTCGAATCCGAGAGCGTAAAAACCTCAGAGAGGGCCGCAATTAACTCGGACTCACTGGACATATTGGATTCTCCCTAAAATATTAATCCCCAAAGCAACTCTAGAGGCGGTAGCCTTTAACACTGCAATCACGACGCTGTGGCAAGCAGAAATATTTAGGAGCAACTCAAATGTCAGTTCAGGTATACATTCTTATACAGACTGAAGTTGGTAAGGCCTCTGGCGTCGCAAAAGCGGTATCAGCGATAGCGGGCGTAACTCTGGCCGAAGGCGTCACCGGTCCTTATGATGTAATTATGCGAGCCGAATCACCAAGCATGGAAGAACTCGGTCGCGCAATCTTGTCAAAGGTTCAAGCCGTGCCTGGCATTACTCGCACCTTAACTTGCCCAGTTACTTCATATTAAAAAAAGAAATTTAGCGCGTAACGCTTAATGGGCGTGCTACTGCGGCCTCAATTAAGCTTGTGATCAATTCTTTATAATCTATGCCACCCGCTGCCCAAAGTTTCGGGAAGACGGATGTGGCGGTAAATCCAGGCATGGTATTAATCTCATTTATGATTATTTCAGTGCCTGTGTAAAAGAAATCAACTCGGGCTAAACCTTCGCACCCAAGGGCATCAAATGCCTGGGTCGCAAAATTTTGAATTTCTTCCTGAACTCCAAATGGCAAAGACGCTGGGACTACTAATTCGGTTGAGTCGTCTAAATATTTAGCATCAAAATCATAAAACTCATGGTTGCCTAAGATCTTAATTTCGCCAACCGGAGAGGCGATTGCTACCCCATTTAATTGGAGAACTGCACATTCTATTTCGCGTCCGACAACCGCACTTTCAACTAAAACTTTAGTATCAAATTGCAGCGCAAAATTGATTGCAGTCTTAAGCTCTTTAATACTTTTAACTTTACTGGTACCTCTGCTAGATCCACTTCGAGCCGGTTTAACAAAAAGCGGATTCCCAAATTCGGTAGCGCTTGCCAAAATTCGCACTTCATCAATCTGCCAATCGCGCTCGTGAATAACCATTCCTGGTGCAACTTCTAAACCATGTGATTGAAAGATCGGTTTTGCAAAAGATTTATCCATCCCCACCGCACTGGCCAAAACGCCAGAGCCAACATATTTAATCCCAGCCATTTCGCATTGTCCTTGAAAGGTGCCATCTTCACCGTAAGGTCCATGTAGAACCGGGAATAGAAGATCAATATCCAATTTATCAGCGCTGGTTTCTGGAAGATTATCTTTAATCTCAGGAAGGAGTTCGCCCTGAATTGTTAAATTATAATCAGCCGGTGGAAGAACCCACTTGCCCGACTTGGTGATCCCAATCAAGAGTGGTTCATATTTATCAAGATCAATCGCCGATAAAACTCCTGCTGCAGATATACAGGAAATTTCATGTTCACTTGATTTTCCACCGCAGACAATACCTACTCGTAATTTTCTCATTACAGCTCAGCCGCCATGCTTACAGTCATTAGTCTGGCCATAGCTTCACTTGGTGAGATCCGACCGCCAACTACATCTGAAACAACTTCAATAATTGGAACTTCAATACCAACACGGTGGGCTAGTTCGAGGATTGCAGGAGCGGAGGCAACACCTTCTACCGTTTTCGCAACTTTAATCCGTGCCTGTGACATGGTTCCGCTTCTACCAAGGGCTTCACCAAACGATCTATTTCTAGATAAGCCAGAGCCACAAGACGCAACTAAATCGCCCATTCCGGCAAGCCCAAGAAATGTAAGTGGATTAGCACCATATGCAGTTCCAAATCTTGCAACCTCGCTTAGTCCGCGAGTAATTATCATCGCTTGCGTGTTCTCACCAAGTTCAAGGCCAATAGCCATGCCCACCGCAAGTGCAATCACGCTCTTTGCTGCGCCCGCTAATTCGCAACCAACTAAATCTTTTGACGGATAGATTCGGAAATAAGGTGTAGTAAATGCATCAATCATTAATTGTGAAATTTCAGAGTTCAATGATGCCGCTACCGCGCCAGCCGGTTGACGTAATGAGAGCTCGCCCGCCAAATTTGGTCCTGTGATTAAGCCAATTCTTGCAGGCGCAATATCTAAAATTCCAGTTACAACTTCAGTCATTCTTAATTGGGTTTTAGCCTCAATACCTTTTAGCGTACTTATGATTGGCTTGTCGCTAGGAAAATTATTAATCCACCCCGATAAATTTTCGCGTAGGGATTGCGCTGGAATTGCCAGAACTAGTGAGTCTCCAAAATCAAAGGCTTCTTGAATATCAATACTCGCGCGAAGTTGGGAGGGAAGAGTGATGCCCGGTAAATATTTTGCATTGGAACTCTTCTGATTTATTTCAGTGACTACATCCGAATTTCGACCCCAAATTAAAACATCTTGGCCAGAATCACAGAGAACTTGCGCAAGGGTTGTCCCCCAAGCGCCCGAACCAAGAACTGTAACTTTTGACATCTAATTTATTCCTTTTCTTTTCGACTTCTTAAAGTTTCCGATTCGAGGTAGATCCGACTTATGTGGATCAAAGATTTGCGCAGGTGCTGATTCTCCCCTAATTTCCTCCAACAATTTGGTAATTCCTGCCATTGCAAAAGCGGTGGCTTCTGTTAGTGCAGCCTGATCTTCCTCTCGCCCACTCCACTTGCTGAAATCTAGGGGCGCTCCGGCCAAATATGTAATCTTCGTGCGCCGCCAAAGAACCAACTTTTTTGAATATGGGGCTATTAAATTCTGATCTCCCCATTGTGCTACCGGGATGACCGGAGCCTTGCTCATAATTGCTAGCCGGGCAATGCCGGTCTTTGCGACCATTGGCCAGAGATTTTCATCTCTTGTCAAAGTTCCTTCTGGATACACCCCAACACAATGTCCGGCTTTCAAAAGTCCAAGAGCGCTATCTAAAGCGTGTGAAGCTTTTTCACTCTCACGAGCAACAGGTATCTGACCAGAACTCTTAATTATTCTACCTATCAGCGGAATTTTGAATACTGAATCTTTGCCAAGAAATCTCGGAGCTCGGCCGTTTGCATATAGAAAGTGTGCAAGAACCAGTGCATCTGCGTACGAAATATGATTTGAAATTATAATTACTGGACCACTTTTTGGAATATTACTCACACCGCGCCAATCGCGTTTTGTAATGACTCTGAGAATCGGAATTAAAATTGCAGATGCAAATTTAAAAGTATTGTTCGTACCAAGTGGCTTTCCGGCTGGCTCCTCAAATTGCATATCCGTATCCTAATTCCCAATAAAAAAGAGGGAACCATTTCTGGCTCCCTCTTTTAAATTATTGAGATTAACGACGCTTTACAGCTTTCTTAGCTGCCTTCTTAGGGGCGGCTTTCTTAGCTACCTTCTTAGCTGCCTTCTTAGGTGCGGCTTTCTTAGCTACTGGCTTTGCAACTACCTTTACAGGTGGCTTTGGAGCAGCTTCAAGCTTGCGTGCACCTGAGATAATTTCTTTAAGTGCTTTAGATGGCAAGAAACGAACTTTCTTGCTCGCCTTGATTTGAATTGTTTCACCAGTAAATGGGTTGCGACCCTTACGTGCTGGGCGATCAACTTTCTTAAATTTACCGAAGTCATTAATCATTACATCTTCGCCCTTTGAAATATTGCGAACGATGGTGTCAAAAACTACATCTAGCGCACGGGCAGCTTCCTTCTTGCTATCGCCGAAGTGAGGTGCCAATGCTGCGATGAACTGGGCCTTGTTCATTTAAATCCCCTTATTTACGCGTAAATGTTAGACGTTCGTCTAACGCATCTAGAAATCTACGCGGGCAAAGAACTAACACACGACATATAAAGTGGCGTGTCGGTATTTAATTGTTTTATCAAACTCCCAAAAAACCCACTTTTTACGCGAGAAAAACTCTAGATAATGAGTTTAGAGTTTAAAACTTTTTCATATTTAAGAGAGTACAGGAAGTGTTTTAGGCTTAAAACTTGGTCGCGATTTCTCATAAGAACTCACCGAATCTATGTTTTTGAGCGTAAGCCCGATGTCATCCAAGCCTTCCATTAAACGCCATCTGGTGTAATCGTCGATGACAAATGGAAGTGATTTTGAACCATAGCTCACTGTCTTAGCGTCAAGATCCACTGTTACTTGGGTTTTAGGGTCGGCCTCGACGGCGCCCCAGATTGCTTCAATTTCAGATTGGCCAATTACCACTGTAAGAAGACCAGCCTTCTGCGAATTCCCTCGGAAGATATCGGCGAATCGGCTCGATAGAACAACTTTAAAGCCATAGTTTTGAAGCGCCCAAACTGCATGTTCACGAGATGAGCCAGTTCCAAAATCAACTCCTGCAACCAAAATCGTTGCACCGGCAAACTCGGCTTTATTTAAAACGAACTCTGGATCATTGCGCCAAGCACCAAAGAGGCCATCTTCAAAACCGCTCTTGGTCACTCGCTTCAAGTAGACAGCAGGAATGATTTGGTCGGTATCAACATTGCTTCGACGAAGCGGAAGAACGCTTCCAGTATGGCTTAAATATTTCTCCATTTTAACTCCTTACAAATCTGCCGGTGAGGAAAGGGTGCCACGGATTGCGGTGGCTGCTGCTACCAGTGGACTGACAAGGTGGGTGCGGCCACCTTTACCTTGACGGCCTTCGAAGTTTCTATTTGATGTTGAAGCAGCTCTTTCACCAACAGCTAATTGATCTGGATTCATGCCCAAGCACATTGAGCAACCTGCAGTGCGCCATTCGGCTCCAGCATCTAGAAAAACTTTATCCAGCCCTTCACTCTCGGCTTGCAATTTAACGCGCGCCGATCCTGGAACAACTAACATTCGAACGTCTTTAGAAATCTTATTTCCCTTTATTACATCGGCAGCAGCACGTAAATCTTCAATGCGGCCATTTGTGCAGGAACCTAAAAAGATTGTATCTACCTTTATCTCCTTAAGTGGTGTGCCAGCTACAAGCCCCATGTATGCAAGTGCGCGTTCAGCTGCCCCACGCTCTTCAACATCAGTTATATCCGCTGGGTTTGGAACCTTTGAATTAAGAGGCAGTCCCTGGCCTGGGTTGGTTCCCCAAGTTACGAATGGTTCTAATTCATCGGCGTTTAGTGAAATTTCAACATCGAATTTCGCATCAGAATCACTCTGCAGTGTCTTCCAATATGAAACCGCAGCCTCCCAATCTGCTCCCTTAGGGGCATGTGGCTTTGACTTCAGGTATTCAAAGTTAATTTCATCTGGAGCAATTAGGCCAGCACGAGCGCCGGCTTCAATATACATATAGCATACTGTCATT
>JASJJZ010000023.1:0-15024 GCA_037622205.1 Actinomycetes bacterium | reverse complement strand
TGGTTCCATAAGCGTTGGCGTTCCGCCACCAAAGAAGATAGTCGGAATTGGCTCGTTAGTCTTTACCTCTGCTCGAGCTATTTTGGCTTCCTGAATCAGCAGATCAATATAACCATTTGAAACCTGGGCGATATCACTGCCTACTTTTAATTCACCAGGAGTGTAAGTATTGAAATCACAGTAACCACAGCGCTTAACGCAATATGGAATATGAATATAAAACGATAGTGACATAGTGGATATTGTCTCTTACTTTCCCAATAAACAACACTTACAACCAAATTTTTATCCGTTTGCCTTACTGACAGAGACATAGTCCCCAGTGGTCGCATTCTTTAAAACTTTAATGGTGTAGTCCGCATACTTCACTGATTCGCCAACGCTCAATGTTCCTATCAATCCAGTACGTCCACCTTTAGTGGGTTGCGATTCGCCTGGATTAGAAACAATTGAAATTGAACCTTTTCCACTAGACAACTTAGTATCAATTTTGTATACAACAACTCCCTCGTATGCAGATGAAAATATGTTCTCGGGTGAACTTCTCATCACTTCAATTGCAAGTGCAGAACTATGTGACAATTTCAAGATCACCGACTTGGTTCCTTTAGTCGCAGTTGCAAGTGGGGAAATTAAGTGAACCGTTTCTTTTGGTGCCGCTTCGTCTAAGCAGGCAACTTGGCTATCCTCAATCCAATCCAAGTACCATCTTTGCCAACCGTGTAGCTCGTCAAAGCCAAAGCTATTTCCCATTGGATCCCAGGCTCCTATGTTTCTTGGTGAATAGTCATAGACATGAGTTAGTCCCAACAAATGCCCAACTTCATGAAGCAGCCAATTACTCTTAAGTGAGTCGTCAAGATATTCATCTATTGGACCAACTGTGCTGAGGAATGAAGTCTTGCCATCTACATTAAAGCCCCCACCGCCAGTCGCCCCGCCCTCGGCTTTTGGAGAAAAGGTTGGGGTAACAACATTTACAAAGTCATACTTACTGAAATCTATATCGATATCAGCAATCGTGACCGCCGATTGAACAAATTTGCCGTATTCAAGGCCAAGCGCAGGAGTTGATCCTGCAACATTTACATATTCGCTTCTGGCGAAGGCCTTGTAACTGCCTGGAAGTCTATAAATCTTTTCGTTTACATCGAATGAAATATTATATTTTCCGTAGCTCAAGCGAGAAAATGCCTTTTCAGCTACTGGTATTTGGAATTCCTTCCAAGTGTCGATTGCCCTCTTATCTGCTACCAAATCATCAAAATCAACAAACAGGACTATGGATTTTCTTTCACCAATTGACGGGACATACCTTTGACTCCGAGGAAAACCAAGATAAGAATCGCTATCTTGCGATGTATAGGGCAATTTGCAGATTGATGAATTGACATAGACCGAACTCTCACTGACTACTGGATCTGGCGTTGGAGTTGCTGTTGGAGTTGGAGTAGGCGTTGCTGTTGGAGTAGGCGTTTGGCTCGCTTTTACAGCAACAGGTATACCCTTACTCCAAACAAACTTCTTTCCTTTGGACATACAAATAAATTCTTTGTTTTTCTTCACTTTAGTTTGTCCTAATATCTTGCACTTAGTCCCAGCTGAAACTTTCTGCGCAGACATAGCGGGAGCAGGAATTAGAGAAATAGTCAGAGCAAGTAATAAACCTTTTGCAAGACTCCCCTTAATTCGCATTCCACAAGGGTAGCGAGCAGTCCCATCCAATTGGAATTTTGAGTGACATTTTCTACTCCTAACTCACAAAATTGTTCCCTACCTACACAAATTTATGCAGTTACTTCCCAAAAAAGTCGGTGAAAGGTTCTGGATGCATACGGTAGTAAATATGCAAACGAAATTAAGGTTCCCTTTTTATTTCAATGGTTTCGTAATCTCCCGTACCCACAACCTTGATGCGAACTCCTTCTATGACAAAAGAGTCGCCTAGGACTGCTACGTAATCACCTAAGTTCTTCCGGTCCCCTACGTTTACATTAAATTGATTTGATGGCACGCCTTGAACCTTCTGCCAGACAGCCCAGGCCCAATCATCATTCCCAAGTGAGGTTCCATCGGAATTAATTGGAGGGCGTACGTTCTTATCTAAATCAACGATATAGGCCATTACCGAGTAGAAACCTGGCGGAAACTCTCGGTCACCAAATTTAAAGTTGCTCCACTTATCGATTCCATGCGATTCGACAACGATGGCTTTCGTTGGCGACAATCGTATGACCACCATCTTGGTTTGACGATCTTCACGTTCTACGGGCGATAAAGAAATTGTTGCCCTCTTGAGATTTGCCACATCATCACAATAGATTTGCTCAGTTGGCAGCCAATCAAAGAGAAATTGCTCCCATGGATTTATTGCCAGGCTAATTCCAGATTGGTTAGCTCCAATGCTTAATGGCCAACCATTACCAGGGGCATGCATCGTGATATTAAAGTCATGCATCGTCTCGTGTATGTAGTAGGACCATTTAAGGGTTTCCATTCCCTCTAAGTTCTTTCCCCAGCTAAATAGGTTTAGTTGAACATCGCCCTCTTTAGCTTTAAACCACTGATTTCGAATAATGAAGTCGACAAACGTTATCTCACCATCTGGGTAGAAGAAATAGACAGTTGAAAACTTGCGCAGGTCAACCACTTTTGTTATCTCATCAATAAATGGCTGGGCTTGATTCGCCATGCGACGGCCGTGGTCTGCTGCGAACGCATCAATTGTCTTGGCATCACTTGGATAGGCTGAACGATCTTTTGGCATTCGTAGCCAGTTATTTACTGTCGTAACATTGAATTTTGATTGCCCATTACTAAAGTATTCGTACCACTCGGTCATCCATTTCTTGTCATAGTCAAGTTGTGCAATAACCTCACTTGTGCCAGGAAAATCAGGAAAGTCAATCGGAACGATCAGAACTTCATTCGATCCCTTTAAATTCATTCGATGCTTATTGCTGTTAACTAACGGAAAGCCAACTAGCCCTGAATTACCATCAGCTACTGCTGAAGCACTATTTTGTAATTTGCATACATCGATCGCGGCTGGGCTTTTGGCATTTGAGAATGTTGACTTCATGGTGTTTATCTTGATCCATTGGAGCTTTCCACCATTTACCCAACGACATTCAAGGATGCCTCCTGGAATATCAAAAGTATCTCCTGAATTTGCACAGGTTGCATTTTCCAGGGGGGTAGTTGTGTAATTGTTTGATTTCGATGATGAAACTTTGGAAATCGTGTAGTAACGCCATTGAACATTCTTGAGAAAATCATTAGTAGGCCCACCACCCCAAACACACTTCATGAAACCCTTATTATCCGATACCTTCGCACCAATTTTTGAGCAGGATGTTCCTTCGACGGGAAGTGGCACCACAGGAGTAGGCGGAGGTGTTTGGTTTGATTGAGGAGTTGGTGCTATTGCCTTCTTGACAGTTATTGAACCTTTTTTCCAAACCAATTTCTTTCCCGATTTGATGCAGGTGTAACTTTTATTTAGATGAACAACTTTTTGTTTTTGGACTTTGCACTTAGAACCCAGAGTTACTTTCGGAGCCGAAATGGCCAATGCAGGAATTAGGGTTAAAGGAAGAGCGACTAGAAGGCTTTTTGCTAC
Organism: Actinomycetes bacterium; assembly: GCA_037622205.1. Taxonomy (GTDB): domain Bacteria; phylum Actinomycetota; class Actinomycetes; order Nanopelagicales; family Nanopelagicaceae; genus AAA044-D11. The sequence continues at coordinate 11,402 of JASJJZ010000023.1, read as the reverse complement.
TAAAACCTTAATTCTCATATTAAAAGTTTATCGACTATTGACCCTTGGCCTTCGCCTTTGCCTTATCAACATCAGCATCGGTTGTGAGCGCTGCGATGAATGCTTCTTGCGGAACTTCCACTCGGCCAACCATCTTCATACGCTTCTTACCCTCTTTCTGCTTCTCGAGGAGTTTACGCTTACGAGAGATATCTCCGCCATAACACTTTGCAAGAACATCTTTTCGAATCGCACGGATACTCTCACGAGCAATGATTCGTGATCCGATTGCAGCTTGAATGGGAACTTCAAATTGTTGTCTTGGAATCAATTTACGAAGCTTTGAAGTCATCATTACGCCATATGCATAGGCCTTATCTTTATGAACGATTGCGCTAAATGCGTCGACCCCTTCGCTCTGAAGCAGAATATCTACCTTTACTAAGTCACCTTCGGCTTCACCAATTGGTTCGTAATCTAAAGATGCATAACCACGAGTCTTTGATTTAAGTTGATCGAAGAAATCAAAAACAATTTCAGCAAGTGGCAAGGTGTAACGAATCTCTACCCGATCCTCAGAAAGATAATCCATGCCAAGCAGGGTTCCGCGGCGTTCTTGGCAGAGTTCCATAATTGCGCCAATAAATTCCGATGGCGCCAATACTGTTGCTCGAACAATTGGTTCAAATACTGCTTCAATTTTATCGTTTGGAAATTCTGATGGATTGGTAACAATAAGTTCCTTGCCATCACCTCGAACTACGCGATAAACCACGCTGGGTGCAGTTGAGATAAGTGAGAGTCCAGCTTCGCGCTCTAACCGCTCGCGCACAATTTCCATGTGAAGCAGACCTAAGAAGCCACAGCGAAAACCAAAACCAAGTGCTGCTGAAGTTTCTGGTTCGAAAACAAGGGCGGCATCATTTAATTGCAACTTATCTAGAGCTTCCCGCAGCATTGGATATTCGGCGCCATCTAACGGGAATAGACCAGAGAACACCATTGGCTTTGGATCTTTATATCCAGCAAGGGCTTTAGAAGTTGGGTTGTGATAAGTCGTAATCGTGTCACCAACACGAGATTGGCGAACATCTTTAACGCCGGTAATTACATAACCAACCTCACCAACACCAAGACCTTTGCTGACAACAGGTTCTGGTGAAATAACGCCAACTTCAAGCATCTCGTGGCGAACGCCAGTTGAAAACATTTGAATTTGATCACGAGTTGAGAGGTGCCCATCGACTACACGAACGTAGGTAACAACGCCGCGATAGGTGTCGTAGACCGAGTCAAAAATTAGGGCACGGGCTGGTGCATTTGGATCGCCAACGGGAGCAGGAATTTGTTTAACAATCTGATCCAGTAATTCAGTAACCCCGGCTCCGGTTTTTCCAGAGACACGTAAGCAATCTTCCGGTTGGCAACCAATTAACCTTGCAAGTTCTTCCGCAAATTTTTCCGGTTGCGCTGCTGGTAAATCAATTTTGTTTAGCACTGGAATAATTGTTAAGTTGTTCTCCATCGCCAAGTAAAGATTTGCCAGAGTTTGCGCTTCAATACCTTGAGCACAATCAACCAGTAGAACTGCGCCTTCGCAGGCAGCAAGTGATCTTGAAACTTCGTAGGTAAAGTCCACGTGTCCTGGGGTATCAATCATGTTGAGGATGTATTCCTGGCCATCTATGCCAGAGCGCCAAGGCAGGCGAACAGCTTGGCTCTTAATTGTGATTCCACGTTCGCGTTCGATATCCATGCGATCTAGATATTGGGCGCGCATATTTCTTAGCTCAACTACTTCGGTGATTCCGAGCATACGATCAGCAAGAGTTGATTTACCGTGATCAATATGGGCAATGATGCAGAAATTACGAATCTGCGCCGGATTAGTCGAAGCCGGTTGTGGTGCTTTGGCTAAATCAATGGCAGGCATTTATCCCCCAAGATTAATCGCCGAAACTTATTTGAAGTTTGATTTGGGTGAAACAAGAATTACTTAGCGCCAGCTTTGTTAGCTTGCTTAGCCATTGCTGACTTTCTGTTTGCTGCTGCGTTTGCATGCAATACGCCGCTGCTTACTGCAACATCAAGAGTCTTTGATGCTAGGCGAAGTTCTTCAGCAATTACCTTGCTATCACCGGCAGTGACTGCATCACGGAAGCGACGGATCGCGGTCTTAATCGCTGAACGAGCAGACTTGTTACGTATTTGAGCCTTTTCATTTGTGCGAATTCTCTTGATCTGCGACTTGATATTTGCCACTTAGAACTACCTTCTAATCTCTTGAAATCTGAGCCTTGGCTTCTGCCAGGCAGATGCGCAGATTACCAGCGATGGGGTCTACTACTCAAACCCGAGATGTGATGGCAATAATCGCACGCTCTAGCGAGTGAATTGGATCGACTGCAGCGCCCTTGATATCGGCATCTGCTTGAGCCACCGCTACCACCGCCCCGGCCAAGGTTGCCGGTGTCCACTTTGCGAGTTGTCTGCGAGCTTTATCAATCTGCCACGGCGCTAGTCCAAGCGGCCCGGCTAAATCAAAGGATTTAACTCCCCTAGTTGCGCCAGACACTTTTGCCAGAGTTCGAAGCGACCCAGCAAGTGCACTGGTTATCAGAACTGGATCGGTTCCCGTCGCAAGTGCATTTCGAAGTGCAATGAGTGCCACATCACGCCTGCCATCTAGCGCCGCATCTGCAACATCAAAGCCGGTTGTTTCGATTCGGCCATTTTGAAATTTCCTAACATCAGTTTCATCAATCATTTTTCCGGCAGTTACATCTGCTGCCAATTGTGAGCAGGCGCCGCCTAATTCACGGAGATCACTTCCTAGCGCAGCTATTAGCGCTTGGACTGCCTCAGTAGAAATTGTGCGGCCAAGTCTTTTGAATTCGCTGCGAATAAAATCAGATTTCTCACCATCTTTTTTTATTACATCACAGGTGATTACGGTTGGCTTTACTTTCTTAATTTTTTCAAGGAGCGCTCTTCCTTTTACGCCGCCTTTGTGCCAGAGAACTAATTCAACGTTCTCATCTTGGGCCTCTAAATATGTAGATATTTCTTCGCCAAGTTCGGCTGGTAAATCTTGAATCTCTTTAATAACTATGACGCGTAGGTCGCCAAAGAGTGATGGTGCAAGGGCATCAGTTATTCCGCCAAGTTCTAACTCGCTTGCACCAAGAGTGCTTACCGTTGCACCTTTAAATTTTGCAATAGTTTCGGATATCGCGCGGTCGGCAAGGAGTGATTCCCCACCCTGCAATAACGTTATCCCCACGAAATATTCCACCAATCATCTCTCTTAGTTCTGATCTTAAGGGCCCCGTCAACCGAGATGGCACCATCTTGGTCGGTTCGAAAGGTTTTTGTGCCCAGAGTTTTCAACGCAGCCAATGTTCCTGGAGCTGGGTGACCATAGTTATTTCCAGCACCGACGCTAATTAAGGCAATTTTGGGTTGTAACGCTGCCATGAGTGGGGGAAATTGAAAAGCGGAGCCATGGTGGGAGACTTTATAGATATCGACGGGATCAACCTTGGTCAGCGCCAACATCGCCGCTTGAGCTTGCGGCTCTAAATCCCCACCCGAAAATATTCGCAAATCTCCGATTGTGATCAGTAGCGCGATGCTCGAATTATTTATGACAGAGCCATCGCCTGGGATTGCGTCAAATGAGGATTGCAACTTTGTCGGCCAAAGCACCTGTATTTTTACCTGACCTTTAGCACTTTTAAATTCAGCGCTTTCACCTGCTGTTGCCTGATGCGTTGGAATACCTCCCAATAATAAAAGCGCGCTATCACGCTCCTCCTTAGGTTGATCAAGATTAGAAATCCAAACACTTGAAACTTTTCGCCCCGACAGAAGGCCGTCAAGTCCATGCACATGATCGGCGTGAAAATGAGAGAGAACTAGTAGCGGAATTCGATGAATGCCTAAATCTTTTAAGCACTCATCCATAAGTTTCGAATCCGGTCCGACATCGATTACCAATCCCTCATGATTACCTAAATTGATTACCAAACCATCGCCCTGGCCAATATTGCAATTAGCCACACTCCAGTTTGCTCCTGGCCACCGTCCGGGCAGGGCAATAATTAAAATTGCGACTGATAGCAGAATCAAGAGCGCGCTCCATTTTTTGAACTTAATTAAAGCTATAACAACTATTGCGATAGCAGCGCCAAGGTAACTCTTGGGCAAAATTAAAACTGGCAGCCCAGATGCTGAGTCTGAAATCCAAACAATGAATTGGGCAAGCGGTTTTATTGCGAGAAGCAGAATATGAGAAATCTCTGGAAATACTGGCGAGAGAATGGCAGCAATAAATCCAATAATTGTTATCGGTGCGACCACCGGTCCAGCAAGAACATTAGCTGGAATCGAAACTAGCGAGAAGAGGCCTGAGATTGCAAGAATTATTGGTGTGCACATAAAAGTTGCTGAAAGCGGAATCGCAATCACTTGCGCTAATTTTCGGTGCCCAAATTTTTCACTTAGATAGATTTCAATCTTGGGAGCCAATAATAAAATCCCGGCGGTTGCTGAAACTGAAAGTGCGAAGCCTGGGTCAATTGCTTGAAATGGATCCATCAATATCAAAAAAGCGATAGCTAGCCCGAGTGAGGGAATCGAGTCTGCTTTGACGCCCCTCGCCTTTGCGATCAAAATAACTGCGCACATGACGCTCGCTCGCAATACCGAAGGTGAAGGTCGAACTAGAAAGATGAAGCCAATTAAGACCAGGCTAGTAAGAAAGAGCCTGGACCGAACTCGCTTAAAAACCCACTGTGAAAGCCAGAGTAGAAATGCAGCAATGATGGCAAAATTTGCGCCACTAACTGCAGTCAAATGTGAGAGTCCGACCCTTCTCATATCAATTACAAAACTTAACTCCTCGAGTGAGGTATCCCCGATTACCAATCCCGGGATTAGCGCGCCGCCCGCCCCACCAACTGAATTTGCACTCTTTCGAAATGAGTCTCTGATTTTTGCTGATAAACGCTGCAGATAATTTGCCTCTGAAAGCTTCTCAAAATTCCCGGTTGTTGCAATCAAAGCTGCAACCCGTCGTTCAGCAGTTGCAAAGGCAATACCAGTGACCGAAAACTTTTCACCAGGAATCAACTCTATGAATTTTGAACTAGTAATCCGAACCGGCAATCTTATGGATTTGATTTCGCCAGCAATTTTCACACTTGAGACCGAGGCAAGTGCGGTCATAGATTTACTACGAAATCTTGAGCCAATAACTTTAGGTTTACTCCAGATGGGGTCGGTACTCAAAACTCCAATCACTTCAACTTCTGGCTTCTGCACAAGAGATTTTGCTAAGAAATTTTGGGTTAGTCCGATCTGTCGAATCGCACTGCAAGCACCACCCGTCAATAGCGCCGCAATCAAAATCAAAGCCAGACTTCGCTTTAGGCCAGCCAACAGGACAGCAATAACAATCGCTAAATAGCTCCAGGGTGCGCTTAAAATTCCGGCAATGCCTGCTCCTAGCCAAATAGCTAAACCTAGAGCGAGTAAACGAAAATCGTAGCCTTTTAAATTCGGACCAACTTCGAGATCTCCGCGAATGTGGCATCACCAATTCCAGAAACCTTCTTTAAATCCTCAATTACTGTGAAGGGGCCATTTAACTTGCGATAGGCAAAAATTCTATTTGCCATCACCGGTCCAATTCCTGGCAAAGTATCTAGTTGAGCCAGCGTGGCTGAGTTCAAAGTAAGTGGACTGGCGACCGTTGGGGCTCTGGCTTTTGGCGCACTTTTAGCACTAGGTGAGAGACTAGCTTTTGGCGCACCAACAACTATTTGTTCACCATCAAATAACAGGTGAGCCAAGTTAATGTCAGATAAATCCACTCCAGCAAGCGCCCCACCAGCAAGATTTAACGCATCAATTGCTCGTGAACCTTTATCGAGTGAGTAAACCCCTGGTTTTCGCACTCGTCCTGAAACATCAACGATTAAAACTTCAGCGATAGCTGGAGCGGCTGGCGTAATTACTGTTGGAATTACGGTTTCAGCTTGCTGCGAGTTGTGCCCCTGCGCCAATGCGAAGAAGACTGCGCCAACTGCGATAAAGCCACCAAAAAGAATTAAGACTGCATTGCGTTGATCATCAGTGAATCCAAAGTCTAAATACTTATCTCTAATAGTTTCCTTGAGCTCATTTAACATCCCCGAAATCTAACTTCGAAGCAAGGTGCAAGCCTTGACGGATTGCAGTCCTGTGAATTAAAGAACGATGTTGACTAATTTAGGTGCGCGCGTAATAACTTTAGAGATATTTTCCCCTGAAATTGCGGCAGCAATCTCTGGGTTAGCCATTGCAAGTTTCTCTAATTCCGCATCCGAAATATTTGGTGAGACTTCAATTCGATCCTTGATCTTGCCATTCACCTGCAAAATTGCGGTGACCGCATCTGCTTCCAATAACTTTGGATCTACGAGAGGCCAGCCAGCAAGTGCTACTCCAGGCTTGTGTCCAAGAATTTCCCACATTTCCTCAGATGTGAATGGGGCGACTAACGAAAGTGAAATTGCTATCGCTTCAGCCGCTTCGCGAACTGCTGGATCCGCCGGACCACAGCCAGAATCGATTGCTTTACGGGTTGCGTTAACTAACTCCATTACCCGCGCTACTGCGACGTTGAATCTAAATGATTCAACTGCAAAGCCAATATCGTGGAGTGCTTTATGGGTAATTTTACGGAGCGAAATATCGCCCTTAGTGAAATCAATTCCTGCAGCACTCGTTACATCCCCTGAAATTCGCCAAGCACGATTTAAGAATTTAACAGAACCAGAGGGAGATACATCTGACCAATCGACGTCATCTTCTGGTGGGCCGGCGAAAACCATTGCCAGACGAATCGCATCTACTCCATGGTTGGCAAGCTCGTCAGAAAGGCGAACCAGATTTCCGCGAGACTTCGACATCGCAGAACCATCCATCAAAACCATTCCTTGATTTAGCAATCTAGTAAATGGTTCAATAAAGTTTAAATGCCCAAGGTCATGTAAAACCTTTGTGAAGAAGCGGGAATATAACAAGTGTAAAATTGCATGTGTTACCCCGCCAACATATTGATCTACCGGCAACCAGGTTTCGACCGCCTTCTTATCAAATGCCACATCGTGGTGATCTGTGCTGGTGTAGCGAAGAAAATACCAAGATGAATCGAAGAAGGTATCCATCGTGTCAGCATCACGTTTTGCTGGCGCACCACACGTTGGGCACTCAACATTTACCCAATCAGCTGCGGCACCAAGAGGCGAAGTTCCTTTTGGTTTTAAATCTAAATCTGTTGCAGATGGAAGTTCTACCGGTAATTGATTTTCCGGCACTGGAACTTCGCCGCACTTATCGCAGTGAATAATTGGAATTGGGGTTCCCCAGAAACGCTGGCGTGAAATTAGCCAATCCCGCAAGCGGTAATTCTTTGCTGCTTTTCCAAGTTCTTTTGCTGCAAGTTCTTCAATTATTTTTGCGATTGCGGCATCTTTTGAAAGTCCATCTAGTGAACCAGAATTAATAAGTTTTCCATCGCCAGTTGTTGCAATCCCAGTTTCGTTTGGATCGCCCTCTTCACTTGAAACCACAACTTGAACTGGAAGTTTCATAGCCTTTGCAAAATCTAAATCTCGCTGGTCGTGAGCTGGGACCGCCATGATCGCACCAGTGCCGTAATCAGCTAGAACATAATCGCTTGCCCAGATTGGCAGCTTCGCGCCATTTACTGGATTGATTGCATAGCGTTCCAAGAAGATTCCGGTCTTAGGGCGATCAGTTGCAAGACGATCAATATCAGTGGCAGCTTTTACTCCCTCTAGATACTTGGCAAACTCGCCCTCAACTTTAGAACCAGCAACCAATTCGGAAGCCAAGGCCGAATCCGCAGCTACAACCATAAATGTTGCGCCATACAAAGTGTCGGGGCGAGTTGTGTAAATGGTTACCGGCTCATCGCGCCCTTCAATTATAAATTTAACTTCAGCACCGATGGAACGCCCAATCCAGTTGCGTTGCATCATCAGAACTTTCTCGGGCCATTGACCTTCGAGATCCTTCATGTCATCCAATAAGCGATCTGCGTAATCAGTGATCTTTAAATACCATTGATTTAACTTCTTCTTTGTTACTGCAGAATCACATCTCTCACATAATCCAGCAACCACTTGCTCATTGGCTAAAACTGTCTGACAGCTTGGACACCAGTTGACTGGTGAATCTTTGCGATAAGCCAGACCTTTTTTATACATCTCAAGAAAAAGCCATTGGTTCCATTTGTAATATTCTGGATCGCAAGTATGTAGAACTCGATCCCAATCAAAGGAACAGGCAAATCTACGCATCGAAGCTTTCTGAACTGCAATATTTTCATAGGTCCAAGCACGGGGATCTTCATTCCGCTTTATCGCAGCGTTTTCTGCCGGTAATCCAAAAGCATCCCAACCAATCGGATGCATAACGTTGAAACCTTTTTGAATCCAATAGCGCGCAATTACATCACCAAGGGCATACGCCTCGGCATGACCCATATGTAAATCACCAGAAGGATAAGGAAACATATCTAAAACATATTTCTTCGGACGCTTGTCATCGCTGCGGCCAGATTTAAATGGTTCTAATTTGTCCCAAATGGGCAACCATTTCTCTTGGACATATTGAATGTCATAGGCCTCATGCATAGCGTGAATTCTCCCATGACCTGTTGATTGAGATTTACCCAATTACACTTTCTCTAATCGAGTGGAGCTGAGGGGATTTGAACCCCTGACCCCCTGCATGCCATGCAGGTGCGCTACCAGCTGCGCCACAGCCCCAATTTTTATTTGAAGATTAACTTCGAGGGCAGACTTTATCTTAAAAGTTAAGCCTCAGCCTCCAGCGATTCATTGCCAAATACTGGCTCTGGAATCGACCCAGAATTGTGTTCAACTAGAGTCCAACCAGTTTTTGTGAAGGAATTTGGTTCTAGAACCGACCACGAAGCATTTGAAAGTCCGCCGAGAGTCGCCCACTTATCAAATGGCATTTCTAATATCGAACCTAAAAAGGCGCGAGATGTTCCGCCATGAGTCACAAAAATAACTGTTCCAGTTGCTTCAGCAACTCCGCGGTCAATGGCTGCTCTGGCACGCTTTGCAACTTCGCTCCGTGATTCACCAATTTCACCTGCTTTTACATCTTCACCGAACATCCACTGCTTAAAACGCTCGCCATCTTCTTCGCGGTTCTGCTGGCCAGTTTTACCTTCCCAGTTTCCGCCATTTGTTTCCCGCAGATCTGAATCGATCTCCATTTTAATTCCAGTCAGATCAACCAAGGCCTGCGCAGTTTGTTTTGCGCGCGTTAAATCACTTGCAATAATTCTGCTCGGATTCATACCGGCCAATACTTTTGCGGCATGTCCGACTTGGTATTGCCCAACTTTATTTAGCGGAATATCAGAGTGGCCTTGATAGCGATTTTCGACATTCCAATCGGTCTGGCCATGACGCCAGAGAACGATTCGAAGATTAAATTTTTCACTCACTTGAAATTATCTCGCTTCAGATACCAAAAGTGGAATTCGAGGACAGTCATTCCAAAGTCGATCGAGCATGTAGTAATTGCGAAGCTCTTGGCTTTGAATGTGAACTACTAAATCAGAGTAATCCAGCAAAATCCACTGCCCTTTACCTTCGCGGCGAATTGGCTTTTCACCGATTGCTGCCATAGCTTTGAAGACGCCATCTGCAATTGCATCAACTTGAACTTCATTTGAACCAGTCGCGATTAAAAATACCTCTGACAGAACCATCTGTTCGGTCATATCAATTGCAACAATATCAACACCAAGCTTCTCGGCAATTGCTTCTGCCGCGACCTGTGCCAGATTTATAACGCTCTTACCTGCTGCCATATAGGCCTCTATCTTTTATATAGTTAAGCACTGAAGGAGAGATTGTTTCGGGTGTTTTTCCCATTGCAAAATCTTCACGGATTTGTGTTGCACTAACATCAAGAGCGCTGATTTCAATCTCTTTGAATTCTGACTTTGCTTCTCCCGGCCTTCTAACAACCAAGATTTCTGCCTGCTTTCTCACATCGTCACTACGTTTCCACTTATGAAACGTTGCAGCCGCATCACTTCCAAGAACTAAAGTGAATTCATCTTTTGGAAAAAATGCGCGAAGTGACTGCAAGGTGTCAAAGGTATACGTCGCACCTTTGCGTGAAGTTTCGATATCTAGGACTACGACTTTCTCCTGTAATTCATCTGAAAGATCTTCTAGGGCTTTACTGCACATTTCTAAACGTTCACCGGGTGTGGCAATTGGGTTAGAGGGGCGCAGATATGGATCGCCAGTTGGGATTACCATAATTTGATCAAATTTCTTAGCGAGAGCTTCGATTATATGAAGGTGACCAAGATGTGGTGGATCAAATGTTCCACCGAGAATTCCTACTTTAGAGATGAGATTAATCCCGGTCCATGCGAAGTGTTAAATATAGAAGTAAGGAAAGAACTCCGAAGGCGAAGAGGCCAAAGAAGATTGGTGGGGCCGCAAGCTCGCGAACGCTCTCTGAATACAAAATCATAGGAGGAACTTTACCCCAAAGCCGCAGGACCTTTTGCAAGCAAAATTTTGAACTCGCTCTCATTCAATACCCGCACCCCAAGTTCTTCCGCCTTCGCCAACTTTGATCCAGCAGATTCGCCAGCAACAACGAAATCTGTTTTCTTTGAGACGGAAGAAGAGGTCTTGCCGCCATGCGACACAATTACTTCAGATACGCCATCTCGAGTGAAATCTTCCAATGATCCAGTTACCACAAGAGTTAATCCTGAAAGCGTTTGTGGCAGCGTTGACTCAATTTGATCTTCTTTTAACTGAACACCAGCTTTTTCCCATTTACTAATAATTTCTTGATGCCAATCTACGGCGAACCATTCGATAATTGATTTTGCGATAACTTCGCCAACGCCATCAGTATCTGAAAGCTCGGTTTCACTTGCCTTCGAAATTGCCAAAATTGAACCGAAGTTCTTGGCTAGTGCTTGTGCCGCAATTGGCCCTACATGTCTTATCGAAAGTGAGACCAAAATTCGCCAGAGCGGTTTACTCTTCGCCGCATCTAAACCTTTAAGAAACTTGTCAACGTTGAGGCCGAGAGAACCATCTTTTTTGAGAAAGAATTGGGAGTTTCCTAATTCTTTCTCAGTTAGCGCAAATAGATCTGATTCGTCAGTTATCAACTTATCTTCTAGAAGCGCGTTAGCTGCTTCGTAACCCAGAACATCGATATCTAAGGCAACCCGAGAACCAATGTAGTAAATGCGTTCGCGCAATTGTGCGGGGCAACTCTGAGTATTTGGGCAACGAATATCCACGTCACCTTCGGTAATTGCTCGCAAC
>JASJJZ010000022.1:0-19903 GCA_037622205.1 Actinomycetes bacterium | reverse complement strand
CCCTCGTCCACCATTGCCGCCATCTGGGCCACCTAGTGGTTTGAACTTCTCGCGGTGAATAGAGACACAACCATCGCCTCCACTTCCGGCTGAAGCATGGAGAGTTACGCGATCAACGAAAGTTGCCATTTAACTTCTCCTTTCAATAGAAATAAAAATGCGGGCCCGCTAGTCGCGGGCCCGCAAAAAATTAACCGCGGGTTAGGCGACTACAGCTACGGGAACGATGTTTACAACCTTACGTCCGCGAGCGCGGCCAAATGCAACTTCGCCGGCAGATAGTGCAAAGAGTGTGTCATCTTTACCGATTCCAACATTCTGGCCTGGGTGAAAAACTGTTCCGCGTTGGCGAACCAAGATTTCTCCGCTCTTAACAATCTGTCCTGCGTAACGCTTGATTCCAAGATACTGCGCATTTGAATCGCGACCGTTACGGGTTGAGGAGACTCCCTTTTTACTTGCCATTTTTTATTCGCCTGCCTTATTTCGTAATCGCGGTGATCTTCACGCGCGTAAGTTGGGAACGGAAACCTTGACGACGGCGATAGCCAGTCTTGTTCTTGTAACGAAGGATGTCGATCTTTGGACCCTTAAGTTCTTCAACAATCTCGCCAGTAACTTTTACGCCAGCAAGTGCCTTGGCGTCAGAAGTTACGGTTGCGCCTTCAACAACTAGTAGAGCTGGGAATGAAACAGCTGCACCGGCTTTTGCATCGATACGATCGACAATAACTGTGTCGCCAACGGCAACCTTCTCTTGACGGCCGCCTGCTTTTACAATCGCATACACGGTGACACCTTTCCAAATGCTTTTAATTGAACCTTAACGAATTAGCCAGGAAACTGGCAGAGGGTAAGGATACGGAGCGCCTGGCCCTTAGGTCAAACCGGCCCAACCAGAGTGAAACTGACCCTATTCGGGCGTAATCACACCTGTGCTAACTGCCCGACGGCGGCGCTTCTGTGCCGGGGCTTTAACCTCTGCAACTTCAGTGACTTCAGTGACTTCAGTGACTTCTTGGGATTCCGCTGAATCAGTTGGTTCATCCTCTTTTTCAATTTCGTCATGCACCTGTGGCACATAACGTTGTTCCATATCTTTTTCGAGTGAAATCTTTGTCACAGGTTCGGAATGAATATGAATTCCCCGACCGCCACAACTTTCGCAAGTCGTAGAGAAGGCTTCGATTAGCCCTTGGCCAACGCGCTTACGCGTCATTTGGACTAACCCTAGTGAGGTTACTTCGGAAACTTGATGCTTAGTGCGATCGCGACCAAGACATTCAATAAGCCTGCGCAGAACTAAATCTCTATTTGATTCAAGTATCATATCGATGAAGTCGATAACAACGATTCCACCCATATCGCGCAGCCGAAGCTGGCGAGCAATTTCCTCTGCAGCTTCCAAGTTGTTCTTGGTTACAGTCTCTTCCAGGTTTCCGCCCTTGCCGATGAATTTACCGGTGTTGACGTCGATAACAATCATCGCTTCAGTTCGATCGATTACAAGAGATCCACCTGATGGCAGATAAACCTTGCGGTCAAAGGCCTTGGCTAGTTGCTCTTCAATTCTATTTTCGACAAAGAGGTCGCGAGATCCGGTCCATTTTTCAATCTTTGCAGTTAATTCAGGTGCAATGTGGCCGAGGTAATTATTAATATCATCCCAAGCTTGATCGCCCTGAACGATTAACTTATCGAAATCTTCATTGAAAATATCGCGGATTACTCGAACGGTTAAATCTGGTTCAGAGTAGAGAAGTGCTGGCGCATTAGTGCCAGATTCTGTTGATTTCTTCTCGATATCTTCCCATTGTGCTTTTAGGCGAATGACATCTCGCTCAAGCTCTTCTTCAGATGCACCTTCTGATGCGGTACGAACAATTACACCAGCATCTTCTGGAATCAAATTCTTTAGAATCGTTTTTAGACGGGAACGCTCTTGATCTGGCAGACGACGACTGATGCCGCTCATTTCACCACTTGGAACATAAACTAAATAGCGGCCAGGAAGTGAGATCTGACTAGTCAGTCTTGCACCTTTCTGCCCAATTGGATCTTTAGTGACTTGAACCAGAACAGATTGGCCAGTTTTTAATACATGTTCAATTTTACGAGGAGCGCCATCTGCGAGTCCTGCTGCATCCCAATTAACTTCACCGGCATAGAGAACAGCGTTACGTCCCTTACCGATATCTACGAAAGCCGCTTCCATTGATGGTAGAACATTCTGAACTTTTCCAAGATAAACGTTTCCGACATATGAAATATTGCTATTCCTATTTACATAATGCTCAACCATTATCTTGTCTTCAAGAACTGCAATCTGGGTGCGGTCTCCGGCCTGGCGAACCAACATCTGACGATCAACGTTTTCCCGGCGAGCTAAGTATTCGGATTCAGTTATTACATTACCGCGGCGGCGAACAAAATCTCTTGGCTCACGATCATTACGATTGCGATTGCCACGATCATTACGATTGCGATTGCGATTGCCACGATCTGGTCTATCCGAACGAGTTGATTGGTCATCGCGAACTTTACGTTCCCTAGGTTCCCTGACTTTAACTACAGTTATAACGCCATCTTCTTCAATCGTTTCACCTGAAGTGACGCCATCTTCTTTTGCACGACGGCGACGTCGGCGGCGAGGGCCTGTTGGTGATTCTTCATCGCCTTCGGAAATATCTCCAGAATCTAAAACTTCATCACTATCTGAATCGTGAACATCAGTAGTTTCTTCGCTATCTCGGCCACCACGACGGCGACCTCGGCCACCACGACGACGGCGGCGAGAATTTGAATCTGCCTCAGACTCTTCAATTGATTCCACTGGTTCAGCTACTTCAGCTTTCGCCTTGATTTTTTTAGGCGCTACCGCTTCTGGCGCAGCCTGAAACATTGGGACTGGAATGCTTGCCGCAGTAGATTTTTTTGTAGACTTCTTCTCAGTTTCTGCTACCCCTACAACTTCTACAACTTCGGCTTCATTATTTGCAGCAGCTTTAGCGGCTGATTTCTTACTTGCACGCTTGCGCGCGCCCTTTGGCACTATTGCCATAACCTTAAATCCTCATCTAAATACTAAATATTTGGTAAAACTTCCTTTTGAAAGCTTTTGCATCTGCTGCTACCTCGAGTAATTAAGGCCTTCAACTTCTTTAAGGCCGCTCGGAGCGCGAAATGCTAGGTGAAAGTATTGCCTAAAATCTGTAGAAAGACCAACTTTGCACCCGCTTATGCGGAATTTATTTGGTCCTGGGCTATCTGGTGCGCAAGTGGACATTTTGAATCAAGCCTAGGCCGATCAAATTGGCGAACATGCTGGAGCCACCGTAAGAGATGAAGGGCAAGGGCACCCCGGTCATGGGGACCAATCCCATGGTCATCCCGATATTTTCAAATGTCTGAAATGCAAACCAGGCTATGACTCCCACGCAGACTAACCGACCAAATAAATCATCAGTTCGCTTCGCGATGGTGAAGGCCCGAAGAAAGATGATTGTAAATAAAAGCAAAATAAAGCCACTTCCTAAGAAGCCTAACTCTTCGCCCGCCACCGTAAAGATGAAGTCAGTTTGTTGTTCTGGAACGAAACGGCCATTTGTTTGAGGGCCATTGAATAGTCCCTTACCAATAATTCCGCCAGAGCCAATTGTGATTCTCGATTGCCGAAGTTGATACCCCGTTGCTTGCGGATCAGCAGTCGGATCGACGAATGATTGAAGCCTTGCTACTTGGTATTCATCCACTATCCCGGCTTTAACAGCCGTAAATCCCCCAACAACGGCAAGTAACAGCAACCCAATTACCCATCTAGAAGGTGCGCCTGAGGTTCCAATAATTGCTACAACGGCTGCGCTAATGATTACAACGGTTCCTAGGTCGGGCTGTAAGAGAATCAATAAAATTGGGACTGCTGCGACTGCTAGCGCTTTCAAAACATCTTGGTCAGTTGGATTAGCGTCAGCATCTCGCTTCTCTGCCAAGATCATAGAAATTCCTACAATGATTGCGATTTTTGCTAATTCTGCAGGTTGAATTTGGAAGCCACCTGGAAATGAAATCCAAGCTTTAGCACCATTGATTTCGCTTCCTAATCCAGGAATCAAAACAATTATCAATCCCAAAACAGCAAGCCCCCAGACTATCGGGGTATATGCGCGAAGTAATCGGTAATCAATTAACGTAGTGCCGTAGGCAAGCAGACCGCCGATTAAAATATTTACAACATGGCGCTTCAAATAATATTCCGGATCAAGTCCTTGTGCGGCAAACCAATTTTTTGTGGCTGCATAAACCAGCAGTGTTCCAATAATCAATAGCGCCGCTACCGAGAAAGTTAGAATTCGATCAAATTCTCTGAAATTTTCACGGAAACGATCACGTTTTTTGTGATTTGAATACATACTCATGGCTGCACCAATTTAGCGTTCTTTGGGTCAACTTTAGGCAATTGACTTGGGATGCCGTTTGGAAATATCTCTTTTGCCGGATCAGTTTTTCCGTCAGTTACTCCAAAGAGCGCCGCATAAATATCTTTAACACCTACTGCAGAGATTGATGAACCAAAACCGCCCTGACTGACAACCATCACTACTGCGTATTTGGGCTTGGTCGCGGGGGCAAATGAAGAGAACCAAGCGGTATCTGCTTTTGCTGAACCATCACTGTTTCTACCTTTATCTTCTGCGGTTCCGGTCTTGCCCGCAACTTCGACTGGGAATCCGGCAAATGCTCCTGCTGCAGTTCCCTCAGTCACAACGGCCCGCAGAGCTCCATGTAGGAATTTACGGGCTTTTTTTGATAAAACTTGGGTTGCAACAACTTCCGGTTCGAATTCTTTTACGATCTGACCATTAGGTTTGATTATTGCCCTAGCAACTTGAGGTTTATAAATTGTTCCACCGTTAGCAATCGCTGCATAAAGCTGTGTCATTTGAATCGGTGTCATCAAAGTATCGCCCTGTCCGATTGAGAAGTTAACAGCATCTCCAGCGCGAACAATATTTCCATCTAAGCAATTTTCACGTGCAACTTCTATTAGAAATGGAGTTAGATCTGATTTCTTTGCCCGCGTTTTGAAATTACAATAAAAGTTCTTATTCTCTTTATATACGCGCTCTTTCCAAGCTCGATCAGGTAGCCGGCCTGAGGCCTCACTTGGAAGATCAATGCCGGTTGTTTTGCCTAAACCAAATCCGCGAGCAGCGGTAAAGAAGTAGTCATGTAATCCTGACTTGGGTGAAAGGCCACCATCGCGAACCCATTCATCATATGCAATCTGATACCAGATAGTGTCACAAGAAACCGCGATTGCTTGCTTCATATTAATCGTTCCTTGGGACTTAGTCTCAAAGTTAGCAAACTCTCTATCACCAATCTGAACTCTCGCGGGACACTTATACGTTGCATTCATGTCGTATCCAGCATTTATAGCTGCTACAACAGAAATTGATTTAAAAGTTGAAGCGGGCGCATACATTCCTTGAAGTGGCCGATTTAGCGCTGGCACTCCAGAGCTTTCACTAAATAAATTATTTGCTTGCTTCTGTGTCAAACCTATCTGCCAAATGTTGGGGTCATAAGTTGGATAGGACGCAAGCGCCAAAATCTTTCCGCTATCTACATCCATAACAATTGCAGCACCGCCATCTGCCCGTCCACCAAGTGATCTTGCTCTTAAGACTGCTTCCTGTAGCGCCTTCTCGGTAGCGGCCTGCAACTTAACATCAAGATTGGTCACCAAATTAAATCCTGGAATTGGTTGCGTACTAATTGCCTGCTTTGTTACTGATTCCTTTCGGTCAACTATGACTGTTTTAATTCCAGCCTTGCCTCGTAAATATTCATCATATTGAAGTTCTAAACCATCTTTACCAATTGTTTCTTCGCGATAATAATTTTTACTCGAATCAGCCAAATCATTCTCATTTACAGACCCCACGTATCCAAGAACATGGGCGCCATTTTCACCAGCCATAGCCGGATAACTACGAACCGAGACTGACCGTGCGCTAATTCCAGGAAAAAGATCTAAATTTTCTAAAACTTTCAGTGCCTGTTCAGTGGTGGCAGTTCTAGTAATTGGAATGGGCTGAAATCTAGTTCCCTTCCAACATCCAGCATTTCCTTTTGGAGGTAATTCACCGCAGAGCCTGGTGATGATATAAACATTGTCCGCTGTTTTTCCTACTAATTTTGCCACCCGTGCTAACACTGCTGCACCTTGATTTGGCAACTTATCTAAGGTACTTCGATCTGCTGAAATAACCATACCTGGGCGATCCATGACAAGTGGAATTCCCGAGCTATCAACAATGGCGCCCCGAATGGCTGGGTTTACGACATCTCGACTCTGGATACTTAAAGCAGCATCTCGATAGGTAATACCTTCGGCTACTTGGAGATAGAAAAGTCGACCAGTTAATGCCAGCATAAGAGAGATAATTAGAGCCTGAACAATTACCAGATTCAATCTAGAGCGAAGACTCATATTCGCTCTCTTGATGTCAAAGTAAGAGCGTGTAATTTAACTATTATTGGCAGCAAAATTGAGGAGAACAATAGGGTCCAAAGTCCGTTACCAAATACGGTCTGCAAATTATTTAGGGCGTTGCCGTTATTTTCACCCATAATTAAGCCAACTACTAAGAAAATAACTAAAGTAATAGTTGCGCCTGCTGTTACAAACAGCACAAAGGCTAATGGCCGTTCCGTGAAGTCACCAATGCTTTCGCGGTTACGTGAAAATAGGTAGCCAACTATTGTAAGTATTAGGGCCCACTTGCCAAATGGTGAATCTGATGATGGTGAGAGATCCATAATGATTCCGGCTATGAAACCTAGGGCGATTGCTCCGAATCGATTCTCGAGTGCCATCAAACCAAGAACGATACAAAGATAGAGTGAAAAGCCAGCTATCGGAAAATTAATTTTTGAGATTGCTGCCTCTTGAACTATAAAGAAGAAGAGCAATAAAACTGAACTAAATCCAACTCGACTCCAACTCAATTCTTGGCCTTACTCGTATTTGTGGTAGATGTATCTACGGCTGGTGGTTGAGTTACATAAATAGTTGTAGTTGGGGTAGGTCTTGGCATAGGAATTAGCGCATCTTTTGGTCCACCATTGGTGCTTGAGATAATTACTGAAACTACTCCAAGGCTTCCAAGGTTTGAGTAACTGCTAACGCTTGCCTCTTGGGTCAGACTAATACGAGAATTCTTAACTGAGCTCACATAGCCAACCGGAACGCCAGGGACAAAGGGTTTGTTGTTGTCACTTCCAAGCGAGAGTAGAACATCATCTTTCTCGATAGTGCCAGATGGATCCAATAGCTGCAGGGTGTAATTGTTATCGCCCTCCCCCAGCAATACGCCGATGCTCTGACTTCGTGCAATCCGAACGCCTATGCGGAAGGTGGGGTCACTCATAAGTAAAACAATTGCAGAAGTTGATGTTGCACTCTTAACAACTCCAACTAAACCTAACTCTCCAATTACGGTCATATCTTTCGTGATGCCATCATTGGAACCAGCATCAATTGTGATTGTCTGACTAAAAGTAGTTGAGCTACCCTTGCCGATAACGCGAGCCGATACGACTTTATAATTACCGCGCCCGGCGAGATCTAAAACATTTTCTAGCTTTTTTAATTGTCCAAGAGTGTCAACATTAAATATAACTTTCTTCCGCAATTTGGCATTTTCTTTCATCAACTCTTTGAGCTCTGCCTTTGTTTTGCCAAAATTCTTTATATCTGAGAAGAAATTACCGACCGGTGAGAATAAATCAGAGACCCCCCGTTGAATTGGGGCAAGAAATGATTGAGTTGCAGTTCTAGAATTTTCAGTAATGCTAACGCCTCTAAGATCTAAAGTAATTAGGAAGAGTGAGGTTACAAGAAGGATTACAAGCAGAAGGCGAGAACGATTGTTGCCACCAGCTGCCACGTAATTTTCTCCTTAACGGCGAGGTTCAGAAATCAAAACCTTTTCTAAGGCTTCGAATTCTTCAACACACTTACCAGAACCTTCAGCCACCGCTTGAAGTGGACGCTCGCTGATATGAACTGGCATTCCAGTTTCATTGCGAAGTCTTTCATCTAAGCCACGAAGAAGTGCGCCGCCGCCAGTTAGAACTATGCCGCGATCCATGAGATCACTAGCGAGTTCAGGTGGGGTCTTATCAAGGGTGCTCTTAACTGCATTAACAATTTGGTTTACTGGATCTTCCATGGCTTTGCGAATATCTTCAGCAGAAACCCTTATTGTTTTTGGTAATCCAGTTGCAAGATCACGTCCGCGAATTTCAGCATCTGGCTCACCCGGAAGTTGGTATGCCGATCCAATTGCCATCTTAATTTCTTCAGCAGTTCGCTCACCCAATAGAAGTGAGTATTCACGCTTAACCCAATCGATAATCGATTGATCTAATTCATCTCCACCGATACGAATAGAAAGAGCGGTAACAATTCCGCCAAGTGAAATCACTGCAACCTCAGTAGTTCCACCGCCAATATCAACCACCATGTTGCCAGTTGGTTCGTGAATTGGAAGTCCGGCGCCAATTGCTGCAGCCATTGGCTCTTCAATAATGTAAACCTTACGAGCTCCCGCGGCATAGCCGGCATCTTTAACTGCGCGCTGTTCAACACCAGTGATTCCCGATGGAACGCAGACAACAATTCTAGGCTTTGCTAAGTAACGGCGACGGTGCACCTTTTGGATGAAGTAACGAAGCATTCGCTCTGTTGTATCAAAGTCTGCAATTACGCCATCTTTGAGGGGGCGAATTGCGACAATATTTCCAGGTGTGCGGCCAATCATTCGCTTAGCTTCAAGTCCTACTGCAAGAATTCCGCCAGTGTCTTGATTTACGGCGACGACGCTTGGCTCATTTAGAACAATCCCACGACCACGAACATACACAAGTGTGTTTGCGGTCCCTAAGTCGACAGCCATATCTCTTCCGATAAATGACATACGATTTGGATTCTTTTTGCTCATTTGAGACCTTTCAATTAATTAAGCTCGGGAAAGAAAATTGTTATTTCACGTGCTGCAGATTCTGGGGAATCTGAACCATGAACAATATTTTGCACAACCTTCGTTCCTTGATCGCGCGCAAGATCGCCGCGAATTGTTCCTGGTTCGGCAGTTGTTGGATCCGTCGTTCCTGCTAGTTTTCTAAATCCTTCAATCACACGATTTCCTTGTGCAATCATTGCAACGATTGGACCAGACAACATAAATTCAAGTAGCGGTTCATAAAACGGCTTACCTTCATGTTCGGCATAATGTTTTGCCAAAATTTCGCGAGTCGGCGTCAACATTTTCAAACCAACTATCTGATATCCCTTGCTCTCTACGCGAGAAATTACTTCGCCAACTAATGATCGGGCGACGCCATCTGGTTTAACCAGGATTAGGGTGCGTTCTATATTTTGGGAATTCACGGGAGTCAGTCTAATGCGGCCACCCCAAAGTTCTTAATCCGGGAATTTCTGGTGGTTATTTGAGGGGTTTCTGCCTTAGGAGCTCGGCCCGGATTGCCTCACCCTTACGACCGACTATAAAGGCAGCCATCCAAAGTCCAGCAAAGAGCGCTCCCATGAAATACATAGGGGTGACGATGTAACCGTAGGCAACCATTGCAACCTGCAAAATTGAACCTGTGACCCAACCAATTTTCTTTTTCATCAAGCCAGCGTTTAGCAAGAGCAAGATTGCGATAAGGCCGCCCCAAGATAGTGCGCCGCCACCATGTTCACCCATGGCTAGCAGAACTGCAAAACCCATCACGAAAGCTTCCATTGCTAAAACAGCTGCGCTTAAAACTCTCAATTTTCTTCCAATCTTCCAATCTTTCGCACGATAACTCTCGCAGTTCCGGCCGTTACTACAGATCCAGTTATCACTACTGCGCTGACACCTTCACTTACCTGATTGATTAAGGTTACCTGTTCCATGGCATAGGTTATTGCAGAATTTAAATCCTCTTCTTTGAAAACTCGATCAACCCCAAATACTTGGACTGCTTCATCAAATAATACAGAGACTGCCAGAGCGCGCGGTGAATTTGATTTAGTGACAATCAATCGATCAACAACAGGTTCAAGTGCTTTCAAGACACCTCTTGCATCCTTCTCTTCTAATATTCCTAGAACGCAGAAGATGGATTCAAAATCAAACTCACTTCGAAGAGTTTCAGCTAGGGCTTTGGCACCGTGTGGATTGTGGGCGGCGTCAACGATGACCGTCGGATCTCGGTGCAAGATTTCCAGCCGTCCTGGAGATGTAACCTGTGCAAAAGCCGACCTGACCAACTCTTCATCCAGCTTAACTCCGACGAATGCTTCAACTGTTGCAACTGCTACCGCAGCATTTGTTGCTTGATGCACCCCATGAAGTGGCAGATAAATATCGGTGTATTCACCGTAGATACCCCGCACTGAAATTAATTGTCCGCCAACTGCAATATCTCGTCTGGTTAAAGCGAATTCAATTCCTTCGCGATATGGGATAGCAGATTTTTCTACAACTTTTTCCAGAAGAATTCGCGCAACTTCTGGTTCTTGCGCGGCCAATACGACGTGTGATTCCGGCTTTATGATTCCCGATTTTGTTCGGGCAATTTCTTCAATTGTCTCGCCGAGATATTCCATATGATCCAAACCAATTGGCATTAAAACCGAGACCGCGCTCTGGACTATGTTTGTAGCGTCCCAGTCCCCACCCATTCCTACTTCAATAATTCCAATATCGACAGGGTGCTCCGCAAATGCAACAAAAGCCATTGCAGTTATTGCCTCAAAATATGAAATAGGCACATCACTTCGGCTATCAATTAAATCTAAATACAAGGCAATATCGTTATACGTCGCGATTAATTCTGATGGACTAATAGCTTCGCCCTTTATCGAAATCCGTTCTAAGAAACTTTCTAGATGTGGACTTGTAAATCTGCCAGTTCGATATTCCAATTCAGAAAATAGGGCGTCCACCATCCGAGAAGTACTGGTTTTGCCATTTGTTCCACCGATATGAACTGTGGGGTAAGAAAGTTGAGGCGAACCTAAAGCATCAGTGAGCGCAGAGATCCGATTTAATGAAGGTTCAATCTTGCTCTCGGGCCAACGCTTCATAAGCGCAGCTTCGATAACTTTGATTACTTCTAAATCTTCTGGAGTTGCCATTACTTAGTTGGAAGTGCTGCTAATTGGGCGGTAATGCTCTCAATATCTGCACTAGTTTGGGCAAGTCGCTCTCGAATCTCTTGAACAACTTCGATTGGTGCCTTCGCCATGAATCCTTCATTCTCTAATTTAATCCTTGCAGTTGCGCGATCCTTTTCTGCTGTTGCCAAATCTTTTGTAAGTCTTGCGCGCTCCGCGACAACGTCAATAGCTCCGGTAAGGTCGAATTCGACCTTTATTTTGCCAACTTCAATTGCAGCACTAGAACTTCCCCTGATTGGTTCAATTCGGCAGACCTGACGGAGAGCCGCCTCGAATTCTGAAAGTGAATCTAATCCAATAAAGTTTGCGCCAATTTTGGCAGATGTCTTGATTCCCTGGTCGTTTCTAAATCTTCGAATTTCGGTAGTCAAATCTTGCAATTGCTCAACTATTAACTTTGAATTTTCACTTCGATTTTTAGAATTAGATTTTGGCCAGGCCGCTGTAACCAAAGTTTCGCCACCAGTAAAAGAACACCAAAGTTCTTCGGTGATAAATGGCATCATCGGGTGCATCAGGCGCAAGAGTTGATCCAAAACTTGGCCTAAGACGCGCTTTGAACTAGCGGCACTCTCTCCCCCGGTGGCAAAGGTGGCTTTTGATAGTTCAAGATACCAATCGCATAAATCATCCCAAGCAAAGTGATAAATAATTTCACAAGCCTTGGCGAATTCAAAGTTCTCTAATAATTGATCAACCGCTTCCACGGTTTCATCTAACCTTGTCAAAATCCATTGATCAATCGCATTTAATGAGTCAAATGCCGGAACTTCGCCATCTACATTTGCGCCATTCATAATTGCAAAACGTGAGGCATTCCAAAGTTTGGTGGCAAAGTTTCTAGATCCACCTATCCATTCCTCAGCTATCGCTTGATCTGTTCCTGGATTGGCTCCCCGTGCCAGAGTAAAGCGGAGTGCGTCAGATCCATACTTATCCATAAATTCAATTGGATCAACGGTATTCCCCCGAGACTTACTCATCTTTTTTCCAAAGCGATCTCGGACTAAACCATGTAGCGCAATGGTATGAAACGGTGCAACGCCATCAGTTACAAAAAGTCCTAACAGAACCATTCGCGCAACCCAGAAAAAGAGAATGTCGTAACCAGTAACAAGCACGCTAGTTGGGAAAAACTTTGCAAGATCATCTGTTTTATCTGGCCAACCTAAAGTTGAAAATGGCCACAAGCCAGATGAGAACCAGGTGTCTAAAACATCTGGATCTTGAATGTAACCCGCTGGTGGAACTTCATTAGGTCCACAAACTACAACTTCACCATTGGGGCCGTAATAAACCGGTATCTGATGTCCCCACCAAAGTTGGCGAGAGATGCACCAGTCATGCATGTTATCTATCCACTCAAAATATCGAGGAGCTAATTCTTCTGGCTCGATTTTGATTCGACCATCTCGAACTGCATCGCCAGCAGCTTTTGCAAGTGGAGCAACCTTTACAAACCATTGCTTGGAAAGTCTTGGTTCAATCGTTGTGTCACAGCGTTGGCAATGTCCAACAGCATGAATATATGGGCGTTTCTCTGAAACTATTCGACCTAGTTTGCGTAGCTCTTCTACAACTTCCTTACGGGCTTCAAATCGATCCATGCCATCGAATCTCGTACCTGAATTAGCCATAACTCCATGTTCGTTCATGATTATTGGCATTTCAATTCCGTGGCGCATCGCCATTTCAAAGTCATTTGGATCATGAGCGCCAGTTACTTTTACCGCACCAGTGCCAAAGTCTGGATCAACTAATTCATCAGCGATAATTGGAATCATTCTATTAACTAGTGGCAATAAAACTTTCTTTCCTATCAAATCCTTATACCTTGGATCATCTGGATGGACCGCAACTGCGCCATCTCCCATCATGGTTTCGGCACGTGTTGTTGCAACTACGATTGAAATTTCGTCATCGCCATATCTAACTTGAACGAACTCACCAGAATCATCACTATGTTCTACCTCGATATCTGAGAGTGCAGTCAAACATCTTGGACACCAATTAATAATTCGCTCTGCCCGATAAATTAATTCTGCATCATACAAACGTTTGAATATCTCGAGAACTGCCTTTGAGAGACCGGCATCCATCGTAAATCGCTCGCGCGACCAATCGACAGAGTCACCTAACCGTTTCATCTGATCAAGAATTAAGCCACCAGATTCTTCTTTCCATTCCCAAACTTTTGAGACAAAAGCTTCACGGCCAAGATCATGTCTTGATAAACCCTTTAAGGCGAGTTGCTTTTCTACAACATTTTGAGTCGCGATTCCTGCATGGTCCATTCCAGGAAGCCATAACGCTTCAAAGCCCTTCATACGCTTCATGCGAATTAATACATCTTGAAGTGTGTGATCGAGTGCATGGCCGATATGCAAACTACCGGTGACATTCGGTGGTGGAATAACAATTGTGAATGGTGGCTTTGTTGATTTGGAATCAGCAGTGAAATACCCAGCCAATAACCATTTTTGATAGAGCGGTGCTTCAATGTCAGCGGGCGTGAAACTTGCCGCTAACTCTTTCTTATTAGATTTATTGCCATCGCTCATAGGGTATGAGTCTAGATTAAGCGCTCTTCTCTTCTGAACTCTTATCGCCTTTCTCGGCCTTGCTCTGGCGCTTTAGACCGCCCGCGGGGCGGTTAATCAATGTTGGAGCCGCTTCTTTTAGAACAGCTTGTGGCGTAATTATCACCTTTGCCACATCTGGCTTTGATGGAATTTCATACATAACGCCAAGCAAAGTTTCTTCCATAATCGCGCGAAGCCCACGTGCGCCTGTTCCGCGTTTGATTGCAAGATCGGCAACCACCTCTAGTGCATCAGGTGAGAATTCAAGTTCTACATCATCTAATTCAAATAGCTTCTGGTATTGCTTTACCAGTGCATTCTTTGGCTCAGTGAGAATTTCCATTAACGCTGGTCGGTCAAGATTTTCCACACTTGTAAGAATTGGAAGACGCCCAATAAATTCTGGAATCATTCCAAACTTCAGTAAATCTTCTGGCATGACATCACCAAAGAAATCTTTTGCGGCGTTCTCTTCTGCGCTCTGAAGTGTTGCATTGAATCCAACACCGGCTTTGCCTTTACGGCCTTCAATAATTTTTTCTAAACCTGCGAATGCGCCACCAACAATGAAGAGGATATTCGTTGTGTCTATTTGTAGAAATTCTTGATGTGGGTGCTTGCGGCCACCTTGTGGTGGCACTGAAGCCGTTGTGCCTTCTAGAATCTTTAGAAGTGCTTGCTGCACCCCTTCACCTGAAACATCTCGGGTAATAGATGGGTTCTCACTCTTTCGTGCAACTTTATCAATTTCATCAATATAAATAATTCCGGTTTCTGCTTTCTTAACATCGTAATCAGCAGCTTGAATCAATTTAAGAAGAATATTTTCAACATCTTCACCAACATATCCAGCTTCAGTTAGAGCTGTTGCATCCGCGATTGCGAATGGCACATTGAGCATGCGTGCCAGAGTTTGGGCCAGCAAAGTTTTACCGCAACCGGTTGGTCCTAGAATTAAAATATTAGATTTAGATAATTCAATTGATTCCTCGCGCCTTGATTCACCAGACTGCACTCGCTTGTAGTGGTTGTAAACCGCTACAGATAAAGATTTCTTGGCACGATCTTGACCAACAACATATTGATCTAAAAATTCATAAATCTCTTGTGGCTTTGGAAGTTCGGCAAGCCCAAGCGAACTTGTCTCTTCAAGTTCTTCAATAATGATTTCATTACAAAGCTCGATACATTCATCGCAGATATAAACTCCAGGACCAGCGATTAACTTCTTAACCTGTTTCTGGGTTTTGCCACAGAAGGAACATTTCAAGAGATCCCCAGATTCACCAATGCGCGTATTCATAAGAGAAGGCTAGGACTTTGCCCCGATTCTTGTGGGCAAATCCCAGCCTAACCCTGTTCGCTTATAGGCGAATTTTATTTGGATGATGCTTTACGGCTCACCATGACTTGGTCGATCAGACCATATTCAACAGCTTCTGCTGCCGTAAGAATCTTGTCGCGTTCGATATCTTTTGTAATTTCTTCCGCGCTCTTAACAGTGTGCTTTACCAACATCTCTTCAAGCAGGGAGCGCATGCGCATTATTTCACGGGCCTGAATTTCGATATCAGAACCTTGGCCGCCACCTTCGCTATATGGCTGGTGAATCAAGATACGAGCATGTTCAAGGGCATAACGCTTTCCCTTTGCGCCGCCAGCAAGCAAAATTGCCGCTGCTGATGCTGCCTGACCTAAACAAATAGTCATGACATCTGGGCGAACAAATTGCATCGTGTCATAAATTGCAGTCAGGGCAGTGAAAGAACCACCGGGTGAATTTATATACATCATGATGTCGCGGTCTGGATCCATAGATTCCAGAGTCAAAAGTTGGGCCATAACATCGTTTGCTACGGTGTCATCAATTGCTTGACCTAAGAAAATAATGCGCTCTTCGAAGAGTTTTGTATATGGATCAAGGCGCTTATAACCATATGCAGTCTTCTCTTCAATCGTAGGAAGTATGTAACGGCTATTTATCATTTGGCTGTCCCTCCGCTTCCAGCAACTTGTCCGGCTGAGCGAACAACGTGATCTACAAAGCCATATTCTTTCGCATCATCTGCAGTAAACCAGCGATCGCGATCGGAATCAACTTCAATAGTTTCAGGCTTCTGTCCAGTATGGAAAGAGATTAGTTCTGCCATTTTCTTCTTTGTAAATGACATTTGTTCTGCTTGAATTTTAATATCTGAAGCAGTTCCACCGATGCCGCCTGATGGTTGGTGCATCATGATTCTTGCGTGTGGAAGTGCGTAGCGCTTTCCAGGTGCACCTGCGCAAAGTAAGAACTGCCCCATTGATGCGGCAAGCCCCATTGCAACTGTTGCAACATCATTTTTGATGTATTGCATCGTGTCATAAATTGCCATACCAGCTGAAATTGAACCACCTGGTGAATTTATATAGAGAAATATATCTTTATCTGGATCTTCAGCTGCTAGCAAGAGCAGCTGTGCAGAGATGGCATTCGCCATTGAATCTTCAACGACTGAACCTAAGAAGATGATTCGCTCTTTTAGTAGACGGTTATAAACCTGGTCATCTAATCCACCACTTGGTGCTGAACCCGCAAGACGCGGTGTAATGAGTTCCACAACTTCCTCCTGATTGTTTATTTAAACTTTTAAACCTGTTTAATCTTTTTTACCTAGTAATGACACTAACAATGTTTTGGGCTAAATGCTTCCGCAATTAGGCAAAAAGCTGGGTTTGAGTGTTCGCCCAGAGAGAAAGAGTAGGAAAGATGCTGAATCAGCAGTTATTCGGCGGCCGGAGCGGCTTGCTTTGGTGCTAACTCTTCAAGGTTTACCTCTTTGCCAGAAGTTGTAACAACCTTTACGCGAGATAGGACGCCAGCAAGAGCCTTAGCTCTAGAAACTTCAGCGACCATTGTTGTGATTTGGCCAGCATCCGAAACTTCTTTCATAAATTGTTCTGGTGACATTCCATAGCGCTGGGAGGCGCGAATTAAATATTCAGTTAATTCATTCTCATTAACCGAGACGCTTTCGGCAGAAACAATATTGTCGAAGAGAATTTCTTGGGTTAAAGATTTAGTCACTTCTTCAGTCACTTCTTTACGGTGCTCGGCATCCTCGAGACGACCCTCTTTTTCTAAATGGTCATTTACTTCATCTTCAATTATGTTCGTCGGAAGCGGAATTTCTACATCTGCAATGAGCTTCTCGACAAGAAGATCTCTAGCTTGGGCGCCTTGTTCTAAGTGCTTGACCCGCTCTAGGCGAGTTTGAATATCAGCACGAAGTTCTACCAAAGTTTCAAATTCAGATCCTAGCTTTGCAAACTCATCATTTAGCTCTGGAAGATCGCGGTGCTTAACAGCTTTAACTGTCGCATCTACTGCGCCCTTCTCATCATCCTTCTGACCAACAAGCTTGGTATCAAATCGCTTTGATTCCCCGGCCTTTAAACCGATAAGCGCTTCATCTAGGCCATCAACCATTCGGTTTGTGCCGACTTCATAAGAAAGATCGTTCGCGGTTCCGCCTTCTGCTGCTTCGCCATTTATTGTCGCGATTAAATCAAGTGAGACAAAGTCACCATTCTCGACCGCTTTTTCAACCGTAGTCAGAGTTCCAAAACGGGCACGAAGAACATCTACTTGTTCCTCAACTTCTGAGTCAGAGACAACTACGTCATCAACCGTCAAGGTAATCTTTGAAAAATCTGGAAGCTTTAGTTCAGGGCGCACATCAACTTCAGCTGTGAATGAGAACTTTTCGCGGTCAACCAATTCGGTAACTTCAATATTTGGGCGGCCAATAACAAAAACATTCTGTTCTTTTAGGGCTGCAGAATAAAATGGTGAAATAGATGAATTTATTGCTTCATCCAAAATTGCTGGGCGGCCAACTCGTTGTTCAATCATTGCTTGTGGAACTTTGCCCTTACGGAATCCTGGAATATTGATGCGTTCACCAAAAGCTTTATAAGCACTTGAAATATGTGGCTCTAATTCTTCAAATGAAACTTCAATTGAGAGTTTTACCCGAGTTGGCGAGAGAGTTTCGACTGCGCTTTTCACATTGCTCCTTGAGTTATATTTTTAAGAATTAATAGTTCTGGTCGGGGCGAGAGGATTCGAACCTCCGGTCTCCTGCTCCCAAAGCAGGCGCGCTAGCCACTACGCTACGCCCCGCGGCGTAAGTTCGAATTCTAAACCCTAAATTCCCTTCTCAAAACCAACGAGAAGCCCTGAATATATGTGAAAAGGGCCCGAGGTTTCCCCCGAGCCCTTTCTCTATTACTTTTCTAGTTACTTATTTATTACTTAATTAGCCAATCCAAGCATTAATTGGAGAGCTTAAGAAGTAGACCATGAAGAGACCAGAGACCCCGAGAAGCAGCGGATGAACTTCGCTACGACGGCCTTGGATAATGCGGATCACAACATGTGAAACGAATCCTGCTCCGATACCTACAGAAATATTGTAAGTAAATGGCATCAAGATAATTGTTAGGAACGCAGGAATCGCAATTCCATAATCAGCCCAATCCAAGCCCTTGATTTGTGTCATCATTAAGAATCCGACAACCACAAGTGCAGGAGTTGCTGCTTCATAAGGAATAACTGCGACAAGTGGGGCAAAGAATGTGGTCAGCAAGAATAGAACACCAGTTACTACCGATGCCAATCCTGTGCGCGCACCTTCACCGACACCTGCTGCTGATTCGATGTAGCTGGTATTTGAAGAGATGCTTCCAGCGCCACCGGCCATTGCAGCCACTGAGTCAACAAAGAGAATCTTGCTGTTATTTGGGACATCGCCCTTGCTGTCAATCAATCCTGATTCATGACCGATTGCTGTAACTGTTCCGACAGTGTCGAAGAAGTCTGAGAGCAAAAGTGTGAATACAAAGAGGACCGCAGCGACAAATGAAATTCTTTCGAAAGATCCGAAGAGGCTAAATTGTCCGAGCAGACCGAAGTCAGGTGTAGCAATTACATCAGAAGGCACAACAGGGACGTTTAGATTCCAGCCCTTTGGATTAACGTTACCTGTGGCACCATCAAATAGTGGCCCGACTTTGAATGCTGATTCAATTGCAATCGCAACCGCAGTTGAAACAATGATTGCAATAAGAATTGCACCCTTAACCTTCTTGACCATAAGCCCAATCATTAATAGAAGACCTAAGCAAAATACAACGATTGGCCAACCAACAAGGGTTCCCCCATCGCCAAGTGTTACTGGCACTGGACCAACATTTGTGCGGCGCACAAAGCCGGCATCAACTAAGCCGATTAGTGCAATAAATAGACCGATACCAACTGAGATTGCGATCTTAAGTTGTGCAGGCACTGCACGGAATACCGCTGTTCTAAAACCAGTCAGAACAAGAACGGTAATAATTATTCCTTCTAATAGAACAAGTCCCATTGCATCTGCCCATGACATCTGCGATGCAATACTCACTGCAACGAAAGTGTTTAGGCCAAGACCGGTTG
The DNA here is from genome assembly GCA_037622205.1 of Actinomycetes bacterium. Classification (GTDB taxonomy): domain Bacteria; phylum Actinomycetota; class Actinomycetes; order Nanopelagicales; family Nanopelagicaceae; genus AAA044-D11. The sequence continues at coordinate 603 of JASJJZ010000022.1, read as the reverse complement.
CGAGCGCCAGTGGAAAGTTTCCAACTACGCCCATCAAGATTGTAAGCACACCTGCGATTAACGCAGTTGCTGCAGCAATTGCTGCAAGGTTAGGAGCGTCGCCACCTCCGAGGAACTTTCCGTCAGCATCTTTTGAAAGACCGATGATCAACGGGTTAAGTGCCACGATGTAAGCCATTGTGAAGAACGTGACGAAACCACCACGCACTTCTCGACCTACGGTTGAGCCACGTTCAGATATTTTGAAGAAACTATCTAGCATGGTTGAGCCCTTCTGATTTTGGTATCGGGGGTGTTTTCGACCCCGTGGGCATTCACGGCGCACAAGCCGGAGGAAGATGAAGCCGACACTAACCGTTACCTATAAGTAAGTTGTGAAACCACACCCCAAATCCAAGGGAAAATTCATGCCTGTTTGACCTGTTTAACTGGGCAGGCAGTTGCCGCCGACTGTGCGGCTTGGTTAGCCGTTAATCGCCGAGTCTGTATAGGAGTAAACACCACCCGAGGATTTAATCTTCGAGAAGTTATTAAAAATGTATTTCATATTTTGATTTGCAGGATCGAAGGTGTTGATCCATTTGCAGTCGTTGAAATAGGAAC
>JASJJZ010000021.1:0-6316 GCA_037622205.1 Actinomycetes bacterium | reverse complement strand
GGAAGGGCAGCTAAAGCAAGATTTGCTGAGCGGCCGATGCCAGTCTCTAGCATTCCGCCGCACCATACTGGTATCGATCTCGCTAAACAGTAATCATGAATTTTAACTGATTCCAAGTACCCGCCCACTCGGCCCGGTTTTATATTTATTATTGAAGTGGCTTCTAATTCGAGAGCATCCTGAGCTGACGATAGTGAAATGATTGACTCATCCAAACATACTGGTGTTGTCATAACCTTTGCTAACTGCGCATGACCCAGAATGTCATGTTCGTCTAATGGTTGTTCAATCAGCAGTAAATTAAATTCATCTAGCCGCCTTAGAAGCTCAGAATCACTTCTTGAGTAGGCTTGATTCGCATCAACTTGAAGTGGCTTATCAGGGAAAAGTTCACGTATTTTTCTTACTGGTTCAATATCCCAACCAGGCTCAATTTTCAATTTAATTCGTTTATAGCCCGCTTCTACATATGAAGTTACTTCATCAATTAGCGCTTCAATTGATGGTGCAATTCCAACTGAGACTCCACAGGGAACCTTTCTTTTATTTGCACCAAGGTAAGTGGCAAATGAAATTCCAGAAGTTTTTAACTGAGCATCGAGAAGAGCGGTTTCTAGGGCAGATTTGGCCATTTGAGCACCTAGAAAAGGCTTTAGATGCGAAGCAACGCTCTCAGCTTGAACATCGCCAGCCTTATTAAGTGCAGGTATCAAGAACTCTCGCATAGTTTCTAAACATCCCGAAATGTATTCAGGTGAATAAAGCGGCACGGACATTGCTACGCATTCAGACCAGCCAATGATTCCATCTTCGGTCGTAACTTTTACTATCAAAACTTCACGATCAGATTGGGTGCCAAATGAAGTTCTAAATGGCCTCACAAGTGGCAAGTAAATTCTCCGAAGTTCATACTCAAGAATCTTCAATTGCTCTTCCTTTCAGCAGTTTCAAGGTTAGAAAGAATGTATCCGTGTGACTTGGAAAAACCAATAACTTTATAACCATTGTCGAGCGCTGTAAGAAATTCTGCTCTAACGCGCAAACGCTCGGCCATAGCCGCTTCAGCACTTTTGGCTCTTAACGCAACTATATCCCTAGGTATTGCAATTCTTAGCCCACCCTTAGGAATCTCTAAAAAGTCATTTGAAGATTGCGGGGCGCCACCCGAAACCTGCCAGTTCACCATTAGACGGTCAGAGGCGTCACCTGCATTTACTAAATCAGTCATGGGTCCATAAAAATCTTGAAAATAAGCCGAAATCTCAACACCCAGCTTTGAGATGTTAAATCTTGCATTCCTACTTACTAGTGGATCAAAAGTCCATGAGATGAAAGGAATTTTTCGTTCTAGTGCCCAATTAAATTGATGGTGCTTCATTAACGCACCAATACCCAGATCTCGACTTTTAGGTAGCACTGCCGACATATGCGAATGCAAATGGGCTCCACCATTGATTCCAATGAAACCAAAAGTTGCACCGAGGATTTCATTTCCGCTAAAAGCTCCAACAAAGTACGACCCGTTGTGAACGAATGCTTGCATTAAATTTTCCGGTATCTCACGACCGCCGCCAGGAATAGGCCAAATCGCATCAAATAAATCTAAGCCCATATTCTGATCGGAAATACTAACTAGCTCACGAATGACAATTGGCTCCATTCCAAGAGTCTAACGAAGCAATCTAGAGCCACTGCCTTGGAAGAAATGGGGTCTTAATGGATTCCAAACATAATAAAGTTATGGAAGACTAACTTTATGAGCAGCAAAATTGCGGTCGTAACTGGAGCGGGTGGCGGAATTGGAAGCGCTATAACTGCGCGCCTCATCCAGGATAAATTTCACGTAGTTGCACTTGATATAAGTGCTGATAGCCTTAAAAAGCTCGAAACTTCGTTCTCAAATGATGTGACAACCTTTAGCGTTGATTTAACAGATGCCGATAAAATCGCTGAAGTCTTCAAAAACATTAAGACAGAACTTGGTGGAGTGGATGCGCTAGTAAACAATGCAGGGGATTGCTTCATGTCTGAATTTCCAAATATCCCAGCCCAGGAATTTGATAAGCAAATGGCGGTAAATTTTTCTTCTGCTTTCTACTGCTCACAAGAATCTGTTAAGTTGATGCTAGAGCGACCAGGGATTAAAAAGATTGTAAATATCTCTTCTAATGGCGCTTACAACTTCGATGTATTTGATCCACCGCATTACCGCGCAAGTAAGGCTGCGATGGATACCTTAACTAAGGATTTAGCTCGCCGGTATGCCAGCGAAGGCATAAGTGTAAATTCAATCGCGCCTGCAATGACTGAGTCACCATTGTTTAAAGTTCTTAGCGATGAAATATTAAAGAAAGCAATCTCTCAAATGCCAAGGGGCGCTGCTATGAAGCCAGATGAAATTGCGGCATGGGTTGGTTTTTTGATTTCCAGTGCTGGTGATGTTTCTAGTGGGAATATAATTATTTTAAATCAGGGGAGAGATGTCCGATAACTAATATTTAACTAGTTATAAAGTTCGGGAGCTTTCTTTAACTCTTTCCACTGTTCAGGGCCATGACCGTAAATTACATACGCGCTATGCGCTTTAGCTAAATCCAATATTCGATTAGCGCTCGTTATCGCCTGAGCTGGATCTGTAGCATCTAGACAACCTTCACTTACTTCAGATTCTCTAGAAATAGCATCGCTAGTTAACAATATGGAACCGGTGTGAGGGAGTGTGAGGAGGATTGATAACTCACCTGGTGTGTGCCCTGGGACGTGCAGAATTTTAAAATTGGTTCCGAATTCATAGTCTGAATCAATCAATAGGTACTCGGCCTCTGGCCACTCTAAAGGCTTTTTACCTCTCCAATAGATAGGTCGTTCTAGTTCTCTCTCTTCTTTTCCAATAATTATCGGCACACCTGGAAATCCATCTATATTTCCGACATGATCAATATGCGTATGAGTAATGATTACGAAATCTAGATCGTCTTTGGTCAATCCAAGTTTTGCTAGCTGGGCAGAAGGTTGATTCTCATAAGTAAGTTCAAGAATCTCGCCAAACTCACCTAAGTTATCCTCAAGTGAGGCCTTTTCTACATTTTGCGCATACTTCTCTGGAAATCCAGTATCGATTAGAATTTTTTCTCCAGTGCTTGTGGTCACCAAAAAACCAGGGATTCCAATAATTCTGCCATTGGCGTGAACTGTAAAAAGCCCAAAATCTAGAACAGCTAATGAAATTGGGTGGCCAGACAATTTTTGAGAATTGAGTGTCGTCATAAGGTTCGATACTTTACTCTTTTTGCTATCGTTTTATCAATCCCAATTACACTACGCTAAGCTGATGGAAAAAAATGATAAGTCTGTTGCAGTACCGCCACTCTCGTCGCTGCAGTTGAGAAAAAGTGAGAAGTGGCGGGCCTATCCTGCTGAAATTCTGCCCATGCCATTCGCGGTAATGGATTTTGAACTCTCTGAACCTATTAAAAAATCGTTATTTGATTTAGTTAACAACTCTGATGCTGGCTACTTGGGAAAAATACCGGAATTGGGGCAAAACCTCACTAACTTTGCAGCAGATCGATGGAATTGGGAGATAACTCCTGAAGATATAAAAGTATGCCCTGATGTCGGAGTCGGGGTTATCGAAGTTTTCCGGCAAATAGTTAAACCAGGTGACCTAATAATGATAAATACTCCGGTTTATTATAATTTTTTCAATTGGATTAAGGAATTAAATTGCAAGCCTTTTGATGCTCCATTAATCGAGAATCAATTAACTTATTCACTTGACTTTGAGAAAATAGCAGAGGGCTACGCATCCGGAGTTAAAGTGCATATTCTCTGCAATCCGCATAACCCAGTAGGGGCAGTCTTTTCCCAATTAGATTTGGCAAAACTTGCCGATCTTGCTGATCAATACGGCGTCGTGATTGCTTCGGATGAGATTCATGCACCACTAACTTATAAGGAGAAAAGCTTTACCCCATTCCTCAACTCTTCCGCGGTTGCGAAAGAGGTCGGAATATCATTTTTATCAGCAACAAAATCCTGGAATATTGCTGGTTTGAAGTGTGCCCAAATAGTCGCGGTTGGGGAGAAGACCAGGCAGATTGTTGCGGGAATACCCGCCGCCGTGCACTCACGCGCCTCACTTTTTGGCGCCGTCGCATCGGCAGCAGCTTACGGGGAGAGTAAAGATTGGCTGGATTCAGTAATAGCGCAATTAGATCAATCGCGAACATATTTGGGTGGCTTACTCTCTGAACTTGAGTTTGATATCGGATATCGAGAACCAGATGGTGGTTATTTTGGCTGGCTGGACCTACGAAGAGTCGATAAATTTAAGAATTTAAATAGTCATGAAGATATTGCAGATTTGTTACTGGCTCATGGAAAAATTGCAGTTGCACCTGGCCACCTTTATGGGCCGACTGGAGCAGGGTTCATTAGAATTAATTTTTCTACCAGTTTTGAGATTATCGAAGAGTCTGTAAAAAGAATCAAATCAACATTAGAGATGATATAAAAAATATAGACCCTAGATTCCCAGGGTCTATATTTTTAAGATATTCCTTTTCCGTCAGCTAAAGATCTGACGCATCAGGGTTGAACTAGAAGCGCACATCCTCGGCATCATTTGAGCTGAGTGTTCCATCAGCTGCAATCTTGAATACGCGGAATAGTGCACCACTTGAATCACCGTATGAATCAAACTTTGCAGTTGTCCAGGCTCCTTGGTAGGTAAAGCTCTTACCCGCCGCCGCTGCCTTTACTGCTTTCTTTAGTTTGCTCCATGGAATATTTTTTCCACCTTTAGAACCTGAAACAGCACGTAGGCTCTTTGACAGAACTGAACCCTTAGTGCTCTTTCCGTGAATTGCTGCAAGACAGAGTAGAACTGTTGCATCGTAGGCTGAAGCATCAACGAAAGTTTCCTTTGTTGCTGGCTTTGCAGCTTTACGATCTGCCTTCCATTTATCAGAATTGATTCCGATTGACTTTGCAGCAGTGCCGCTAGCGCCTCCCATTATGTCAACACCAATAGTCTTGATAACTGCTTCGTCATACATAGCTTCTGTGAAGAATGTTTTCGAAGCATCCCACTTGCCAGTACGAACTAGTGCAGGTCCAACTTTGGCGAAGGTGTCAGGGAAATCAACGATTACCCAGACATCTGGTGAGCCGTCAGTAAGAAGCTTTGCTTCAGAATCGAAGGTAGCGTTATCTGGATTCCAGAGAACCTTACGTCCGATGTCTCCGCCACCCTTAACCCATTCGTTGGTTACAACGTTTGCAAGAGCTGTTCCGAATGCATCATTTCGGGCACCGATGCTAAGCGTTACTGTCTTACCAAACTTCTTTTGAACAGCGGCAACAATTACTTTTCCTTGGAAAGCATCAGATGGATAGGTGCGGAACAACAGATCCTTGTCTGCAAACTTTGTAATTGTTGGACTTGAAGCTGCAGTCGCGATCATCACAATATTGTTTGGGACAGTCACAGATTGTGCTGCTGAAACTGTTGAACCAGAAGTTAATGGACCAACAATTGCATTTACCTTATTGCTCTTTACTAGCTTTGTTGCTGCTTCAACAGCAAGTGCAGGAGTTGCTTGATCATCTTCTGAAGCAACAATCTTGCATGTTCCAGCTACTTTTGCTTTCTTCATTGCTTTCGTGATCTGCTCTGCTCCAAATTCTGCAGCAGTAGTTAAACCAATACCGTAATCAGCATTTCCACCCGTAAGTGGGTGAATAGTTCCGATTCTCATATCTACACCAGCAGCTTGTGCTGGGAGTGCACCGACAACAAGTGCCGAAGCAATTGTTGAAGCCAATATTACATATTTAGCTTTCATTTCTCTCCTAGGTTTAACTTAACTTTTTAGGTTAAGGATCGCGACCACTTGCCACAATAATTCTAACTTTAATTCACCAGTATTAACATTGTTGATAAACTCTTTATGTATAAAGGTTATAACTTTTTTGTTATAATTGTTTCTTTCCTAGATAAATCCCAACTATTTCAGGGTCATCTACCAGGTCTGATCCCACACCTTCATGTCGGTTGCGGCCCATATCTAGAACATAGCCATAATCGGAGATTGCTAACGCCCGACGTGCATTCTGTTCCACCATCAAAATTGTTACCCCAGAGCGATTAATTTTAACTAGCTCGTCAAATAATTGGTCAACCAGTGCCGGTGCTAAACCTGCTGATGGTTCATCTAATAACAAAAGACTTGGTGAGGACATAAGCGCCCGCGCCATCGCTAACAACTGTCGCTGACCACCGGATAAAGTCCCCGCGCGGTCTTTAAATCGT
>JASJJZ010000020.1:0-9799 GCA_037622205.1 Actinomycetes bacterium | reverse complement strand
GTATCAACGACATTGGTAATAGTGATAGTAATTGCCTGCGTGCCCTCGTTTAAAGCAGCATCAATTGCGGTCAGAGTTATCGCATAGATGTAACCGCCGCCGACAGCGGTAGGCGCTTCATAGTCTGGAGAGGTATTAAATTTAATTATCGCTGTATCGGTATCAGATTTAGTGATGTTAAAGCTCGCCGCATCTGCGCCTGATGAGATTGTTACCGTTGCAGACTCTGAGACCCGGATGGTTGCAGCTGTTGCTGAGGTTGCGATGTTCTCGTCCACAGAGAAAGTGGAAGATGAAGTGAAAGTTGGTGCGGTGGTGTCCAATACAAATCTAATTAAGATAACTCCAGCTGCACCGGCCTTACCAGCTTTTGCTGCATTATTTGCAGTTGATATCCACCCACCACCACCACCGCCGCCGCCAGTATTGGCAAGTGCGGCAGTTGCTTGCGCGCCATTCGTTTGAAAGCCACCGTTTCCACCACCACCGTTTCCACCAAGTGCACCAACACCTTTATTTGTTCCAGCTGGTGGATTTCCAGTTCCAGCAGGTGTGCTACCAGCACCACCGCCACCTCCAAAATAATAATTCCCTGAAATTAATTCGCCAGAAGAGGTAGCTGCGGCAATCACATTAATTGTGGCGTCTGTTTTTCCGTTACCACCAACTCCACCTGTTCCACCCTGCCCACCAATATCTGTGCCATTACTTCCATTTACTGACGCACCGGCGCCACCACCACCACCATCCCAAACGCTTGCGCCGCCCGAATAATCATCGTTACTGCCACCATCACCGGAGAGGCCAGCACTGTTGTTGGTGGCTCCTGCTCGTGTTCCACCGCCACCTCCGGTAGCGGTAATAGTCGAACCATCGTAGGTAAGTGTTGTTGATGTTCCAGAACTTGCAGCAGTGATTACGGCACTTCCGGCGCCACCAGAACCAACAGTCAGGGTCAAATTATTATTTCCAATAACTGAATAGGAGGTATTAATTCTTACAACACCACCAGCGCCCCCACCGCCACCACCTAAGTTGTTAGCTCCAGTGGTACTTCCACCACCTGATCCCCCACCGCCACCACCCACTAATACAAAATCTATCGATGTGACACCACTTGGAATTAACCAGGTACAACCTGCCGCAGATGTGATTTTTACATAGCGAGTTGAACCAGCACTAAATTCATTTGTCGAGCAATTTGCGGCATTTGCCTGTTGAATTGAAACATAAGAAATTAGGAAAGAACTCAGGAGTAGGCAGGTTATTCGCTTTTTCACTCCAGCCCATTTTTCCATTGCCGCCTCCTAGAGACAAAGTTTATAACATGCTTGGCGAGAGGCGAATTTCAATTTGTTCGATCTGAAGAGAATTCAAGTGAGCGTATTTCTCAGGCCATCACAACGTATTCACAAGCGAGATAACCTAATTTCTTTCTATATTGGGCAATTCTTTGCTATGTTTTAAACATGGATTCTTTGAATTTTCTCGCGAAAGAAGATCGACTCAGAGTTGGTTTAGTTGGCTTCGGTAAAACCGGTCGGGCAGTTGCTTCGGTCCTACTCATTGATAAGACAATTGATCTGGTCTGGGTGCTGCGCAGGAGCCAGAATATGGAGCACCGATCGGTCCCGGAATTCCTTGGGATTGATTCGGATGAAGAGGGCGAAATTCACTGGATTGGGGATATCGACTGCGAGTCACTTCTTGCAAGCTCTCCGGTCGATGCAATTATTGATTTCAGTTCCGAAGAAGGTATGGATTACTACGGTGAAGCTGCTGCCGACCTCGGTGTGACAATTGTTTCGGCAATCTCACAGCTGCCACCCGCCCGAATTGCAAAGATGCATAAATTTGGAGAAACTACGAGAGTATTGTGGTCGCCAAATATTACTTTGGGAATTAACTTTATGATTGTTGCAGCAAAAACCTTACAGAAAATTGCCCCGCAAGCTGATATTTCGATTTTAGAAGAGCACTTCAAGAGTAAGCCAGAGATATCAGGAACAGCAAGGAAGATCTCACAGGCTCTAAATATTGACCCAGAGGAAGTCAAGGTAATCCGAGCCGGAGGGATTATCGGAGTGCACGAAATTCTCTTTGGTTTTCCGTATCAGACTGTTCGACTGAAGCACGAATCAATCTCGCGTGAGGCCTTTGGAAATGGCGCAAAATTCGCCCTCTTTGAACTTCAGAAACGGGAAATAGGTTTTTATAACATGGAGCAATTAGTTGGCGGCTATTTCATTGATGCTAATGTTCAATACAAGAGTGGAATGTCTCCTGTCAGTGGAAAATTGAGTATTTTTAGTAGATTGAGAAACCTAGCTGGATTGGCTGCCAAGCGAATTAAAAAATAGTGATTTATACCTATTAGTCGGTTGTGAGAGTTTTAACCGCCAACCAGTGAGGATCCTTCTCGCGAGCGAGATTTTCACTGGGATTCATGGGCGGATATCTACCTGGTTCCCGCCTCTTCTCTTTCGAGTATGGACACCGCTAAAATTTGACAATGCAATATCAACCTTCGCGCTCGCCAATCGATAAATCTCTCACTGACGGCAATGATTTCTTTAAGCACATGAACTCTCGCCGCAGTGTGCGGATGTTTTCACCAGAGCCTGTCCCGCAAGAGTTGATCGAGATTGCAGTTCGAACTGCCAATACGGCACCGAGTGGAGCGAACCAGCAGCCCTGGTTCTTCTGTGCGACATCTGATCCGATACTGAAACATCGCATTCGCGAAGCAGCCGAGATTGAAGAGCGTGAGAATTATGAAGGCGGTCGCATGCCACCGTCTTGGCGTAACGCCATCTCTCATCTAGGCACTAACTCCAATAAGGAGTATCTCGACATCGTCCCATGGATTGTTGTTTGCTTTGCGCAGAAGTCTCAAACCCTTCCTGATGGATCACCACAAAAGAATTATTACGTTAATGAATCAGTTGGTTTGGCCTGCGGAATGTTTATCTCAAGCCTTCACACAATGGGTCTTTCCACACTCACGCATACGCCCAACCCAATGGGCTTCTTGAGTGAGATATTTGAACGCCCAACAACTGAGCGCCCTTACATTCTTTTTCCAGTTGGTTATCCGGCTGAAGATTGCACTGTGCCCGATCTTGAACGGAAAGAACTCAGTAAAATTTTGAAGGTATATTGAAATAAAATTTCAATAAATATTAGTAATGCAGCGGAAGTTCAAAATTTAGCTGACTACGAACCAGGCTCTCGAGCAATACCCGTCCAGACGGTCAGTTGAGGGAATGGGAACTCAATCTCTGCCTCATCAAAACGTTCCTTAACCAAGAATCGTAACTTCCGTGCCATTTCCCACTGCTTGCCCGCCATGACTCTAGCTACAACCCGAAAATCAATTGAGCTATCAGCCAAACGTTCCACACCAAGTAACTCAGGAAAATCAATCAAATATTCCTTAACACCGGCGATTGTTGAGTACTCCTGCAAAATAGCAAGGATAGTTTTCTCAACCACCTTCAGGTCGCTCTTATAGGCCACGCTAATATCTAGAATCATGCGCGACCACTCTTGACTCTTATTGGCTACCCGCTCAATTGAGCCATTTGGCACATGCCAGAGCGTTCCGTCAAGCGCGCGAACTCTGGTGCTCTTGAGAGTCACAGATTCGACTACGCCGACAGCCTCACCTATGTCCACGATGTCGCCAACGCCATATTGATCTTCAGCCAAGTTTGATATTCCTGCAATTAAATCCTTCACAAGCGTTTGTGCTCCAAAGCCAATTGCTACGCCAAAAACGCTCGCTCCGGCAAGTAGTGGTGCCAAATTGAAGTTAACTAAATCTAAAAATATTAAAAACGTTAAAACGGTGAGAAAAACTGTGAGTACAGAATTGGATATAGATGTGAGCGCGTCTGCTCTCTGATTAATTCGTTTATCTAGATTGGATTCGGGCTGACCGAAATCTCTCAAGCGGAGAATTCTGATAATCGTTCTGCGCATCAGGAATCTCAATAGGCGAAGGAGAATATAGAACCCCAAAAATAGCCCTGTAGCTTTAGTTATGAGTATCCACACGCTACTTATTTCTATACTCACGTCTTAACCATACATCGATTTCACTAATATCCGGCCCAGAGTGCCTGCACTCGTCAATTAATTTTCATGTTGGAATGAGTAAATAAAGTGATTCTTGCGTTACGTGATATCTCAATCTAAAAATTGATACCTATCAAAGATTTAGCTTGCACTTTAAGAAAATTCTCAGCATAAGTTACCTATTTATGGCTTTAAATCCCCGATTTAACAATTGATTTAAACGATAATAGGCATATGTGGAGAAGATTAATTACAAGCGCCCTAATTTTTAGCCTCACTTCCATAAATGCCCCAACCGCACTTGCTGCTTTTCCTCGAGTCACTTTGCCAGTCATACAGAGCGTAAAGTTTAGTGAAGGAAGCATCACTTTGATTCCGCCTACCTCAAATTCACCTGGTGCCTGGAGTGCAACTGTTTCAGATCCAACAATTGCGCGTATTAATGGGCTTGTTGCAACCGTCTTAAAAGCTGGTTCTACCGGAGTTAGATACACTCAAGCGGCTAGCGGTAACTTCTCTAGTGTTTCAAGAGTCTCGCGCCTAATTGTTGAAAAAGGTACGCCAACTTTTGGAACTTGGCCTGCTCTTTCTGCAACTCTTTTAAGTCGCACTTTAAAATTAACACCGCCGACCTCAAATTCAACGGCGCGTTGGTCATACCGAACCTCAAATTCACAGATTGCCACAGTCTTGGGTGACATCCTTACCTTTCAAGATTCTGGTTCGGTAACAATCACAGCATTCCAATCAGCAAGTACAAATTGGTTGGGCGGTGAGGCAAGCACAACGCTGACTATTTCTAGCCTGCCGAAGACACTTGGAACTTTCTCCGATATCACAATTGCCAAAGACAGTGTTGCAACTCTAAATTTAATTGAGCCAACTTCATCATCGTCAGGTGCTTGGACTTTCTCTATTGCAGACTCATCCATCGCAACTCTTTATGGAAAAGTAATCACATCAAAAAATATTGGCTCCACAACAATTACTGCCAAGCAGGCAGCTTCAGGTGGCTACGGTTCTTCAATACTGACCATGACTTTGACCATCCTTGGGGCAAATGCGACTGTGGGCGATTTTAAAGATGCGATTTATACAAAGTCGGCAACCACATCAAATAAATTATCGATATTAGCACCTACTTCAAACTCGCCCGGCGCCTGGACTTTTGCCTCATCTGATCAAACAGTCGCGGCGATTTCAACTGTTGGAACTATCGGAAATATAACTATTTATAAGCCTGGAAAGACAACAATCACTGCAACGCAAGTTGTCTCAGGCAACTACGCCGCAACTTCAGCAAATATGCTGTTGACTGTAAATTCCGCACCGATAATGGCAACACTTAGCGATTTGCAGAAAGTATTTGGCGATGGCGAGCAGACAATCTTGCCACCAACCTCAGAATCAAAAGGCGACTGGACTTACACCTCATCTAACCCTGATGTAGTGAAGATCAATGGTCAGAAATTAAATTTTATTGGCTCAGGTTCCGCAGTAATTACAATGACTCAGGCAGTTGATAATTACTGGCTTTCTGCTTCAACAAATTTCAAAGTTACAGTTCTTGGCATAACACCAACTGTCGGAACTCTTATCCCAGTAAAAGTTGAAATTGGTGAGAGTCTTTCTTCAATTCCAAGCCCAACATCTAACTCTCTTGGAAAATGGAGTTACACGGTTACCGATTCTTCAATTGCAAAAGTTGTAAACAATGAAATCGTCGGTGTTAGTGCTGGTACAACAATAATTATTGCAACCCAAATGCCTGCCGGAAAATATGGTCAATCAAATTCCGTTCAAGCCTCGCTCACAGTTATTCCAGCAACAGTCAAAGCCGCCCCAACTCCAGCACCAAAGCCAAGTACTTCTGCAAAGCCGGCATCTAAACCAGCGACTACCTCGACTTCAAAACCGGTTGTGAAAGTGGCCGTCAAGCAGAAGAAACGAATCATCAGAGTTTCAGTCGTCGGAAGTATCGTTAAAGTAAGCATCAACGGGAAGAAGGCCAAGCTGGGCAAGAACAAGGTACAAATTGGTAAGAACCAAGTCATAGTTAAGGTCGGCTCGACGATCATCTTCAACAAGACATACAAGATCAAATAGTTCCAGTTGCAGAAGGTCTGATTTTCTGCACTCGAGTGGCGGGTTGTGAAATCTTCAATATGAATTGCTTAACTATGCTTGTATTACGCTCATGAGCACTCCTTCGCGCGGAAAAATCTGGGGAGCGCTCTGGGTGGTCTACATAGTTTGGGGATCAACCTATTTAGCAATTGAATATTCCATTCGTTCTATGCCGCCACTGTTGGCGATGGGATCCAGGTTCCTCGCCGCCGGTATCTTGATGGGTTCAGTGCTTGCCATAATATATGGCCCAGGATTTTTAAGAATCAAAAAAAGACAGATTCTTTTTTTAGCACTGCTCGGCGCACTCTTGTTGGGGCTCGGTCTCGGAATGGTGTCTCTGGCGCAATTTAATGATGTGCCAACTGGCATGGTCGCGCTTTTAATTTCAGCACTTCCATTTTGGATTGCTATCTTTAAAGCAATCGATGGCGCAAAAACTTCCATCTGGAGTTGGGCCGGAATTGCTATTGGATTTATTGGTGTTGGCATTTTGTTGCTACCAGAGTTATCTAAACCTAATAACATCGACCATATTTTATGGATGTTTTTAGTCATTCTAGGAAATCTGGGATGGGCATTTGGAACCTACATTGCCCCACGCCTTGATTTACCAAAGAGCACTTTGGTTGTTACTTGTTATCAAATGCTTCTTGGTGGCGTTGCAATGACAATTGCAGGACTCATTGCTGGTGAAGGAGTTGGCGATCTTTTCGATGCAACCCTTTCATCATGGTTGTGGTGGGTATTTTTAGTATTGATTGGTTCAATCGCAACCTATACCGCTTATCTCTGGCTTGTCAGTAACGCTCCGGTAGGCCTTATTGCGACTTATGCTTATGTTAATCCAATTATCGCGGTTTCACTCGGAGTTCTATTTCTTGAAGAAAAGCTATCAATCACTCTGCTGCTCGGCGCAATCGTTGTGATCTTTGGGGTATTCCTTGTAGTTAGAGTTGAAGCTCGTGCTGTTCCAAAGAGCAGCTCTGATATTCAAAAAATATCTTAAGTGGGTTGTGAGGGGTTCGAACCCCCGACCCGGTGATTAAGAGCGCGGTTTGGGCGCGCTTATAACTTGTCACAAAATGGAGAAAGTGCTCCTCCGAAGGGTAATTAGGGCTTAGACGTTCTTATACATTCTTAGCGAAGTCACCACTGTGGCACGTATTTGGCACAAAATTATGGCCGATTTCTTATGGGAAGACACAACATTTCGTTGGGGAAGCACAATAAAATACGGCAAGGAGGCCATCGCCAAGAATTTTCAATCTTCCTGATGTGGGTGCTAGCGTTGACAAATGTTGAATTCGGCACGGGGACGCATCAAGAGACCTAAACGCATTATTCTTATCATTGCAGTATTGGTGCTCCTCCCTTCTTTTAGCTACGGACTTCTATTAGCGTCGACCGGATTTTTTCAACTCTCCAGAGCGCTAGTCTGGCGCGATGCTGACGTCGGCGATATCAACCGGTTTCCTGCCCGTGAGATTAAGACATCGATCGCCTCTGAGCTAGCGACTGCACTAGACGAAAAAACCACTCAGGCATTTGGACTACTCGATATGTCACACATCGGATTTCCAGGCCTGGCTATTAATTCTAAAGAAGCGCTTGCTAGTTTTTTAACCAGCTCTGACACAACTGCGTTTCTGGTTGTGCATAAGGGAGCCCTAGTGCATGAATGGTATGCCGAAGGGATAAAGCGAGAAACTTTGCAAACTTCCTTTTCTGTCTCTAAGTCCTTCCTCTCGACATTGATTGGCATAGCGATTCATGATGGAAGCATTGGGTCTTTGGATGATCCAATAACGGAGTACATTCCAGAATTACTTAAGAAAGATCCACGTTTTGGAGCAGTCACTCTTAAGCACCTCATAACAATGTCATCAGGTCTGGCATATATTGATAAAAAAACACCTTTCAGTGACGCCGCCGATACTTACTATTCACCCAATCTGCGATCGACCGCCCTATCAGCAGTAATAACTCAACCGCCAGGAAAGACTTTTTTATATAACAACTACAATCCATTATTACTTGGCATGGCCCTGGAAAGAGCAACCGGTCAGAAAGTCACTGACTATATGAGCAAAGTCTTATGGGCTCCACTTGGGGCTGAGTCTGATGCATCCTGGAGCTTGGACAGCAGATTTAGCGGTTTTGAGAAAATGGAGAGCGGCTTGAACGCGCGAGCAATCGATTTCGCCAGGTTTGGAGTTATGTTATCTCGTGGAGGGGTCGTGGATAGCAAACAAGTAGTCCCTGAAAAATGGATTAGTGAAGCTACGGCCATGGATGCGATGAGTGACCCGAACGAAAATTATCAATATTTCTGGTGGACATATCAGAATAACCAATTCGCAGCACAGGGGAATAAGGGACAGTACATCTGGGTAGCACCTGAGCAGGAAACGGTAATAGTGCGATTAGGTCGGGATGAAACTTTTTTCTGGCCGACTCTAATGATGGATTTAACTCGTGCACTAGAAATAACAATTAGGTAGCGAGCACGGGATGCATTTTTTGCTAATGAGCCTTCTGGCGTGCACTTACTAAGTGGGTTGTGAGGGACTCGTTATCAAACCTTCAAACCATTCCCTTAACCCACTATGCGTATATATCCGTTCTTGACTCATCTCCAATATTAGGGATAGCCAGTGACAAATCAAGGGTGTAGAAAGATTTGTAAGCCATTTTGGGAGGTAAGAGCAGAAATGATTACTCAAAGCCCCTTACGGCTTGATCTGCCCATTACCCTTTTGGAATGCGAATCAAGGGGAGTCTTGCTCAGGGATAGTTCATTGCTCTGGCTTTTACTCTCATTCCTGCCTCTGCAATATCTGCTCAGAAAGTAACGGCTGGATCTGTCTGCAAGGTTTATAAACAGAAAGTCACTTACAAAAACAAAGTTTATAAATGTGTTAAATCTGGAAAGAAGTCAATTTGGAACAAAGGCGTTGCTGTAAAGAAGGCAACCCCCACACCAACTCCAACTGCCACTCCAACTCCAAAACCTGAGCCTATTGATTCAAAATTCGATTACACTAAAACTTATTCGACTGACAATGGTTTTGCTCTTGATCTAAATGGGCCTTGCGCCGTAGATCCAAATGTGCCTGCAGAGTGGGCCAAGGTTGAAAACTATTCAAAAACGGCTTTTGGTTGCGCTGGTCAATTAACAATTGCTAAATATAACTTGGGAAATGCACGACCTTCAACTCAATTTGATTCACCTAACAGTTTTTCGAATACCACACTATGCAAACTCGTCACTCCACAATCTAGTAGAAGTGGACTTGGGTTTTCATTCTTCGAATCAGGCCGTCAGGATTGGCGTAATTCAAGAGCATTTCCCTCAACACGCACCGTCATTCAATTGATTCCAATTTATGCAGAAGACACAAATAATCCTTCTGCAACGCCAAGTGCAGATTATAAAAAATACCTCCAATTTTATAAAGATTGGATCGACTATTCGAGTGATTTTGGAGCCACTACAGAAATCAGAATTCCAGATCATTACATTAAATTTCCTGGAAAGTTGTCAGATTACAAGATTTATCATCCGAACAATTGGGACAATCCAGAGCAT
>JASJJZ010000019.1:0-2572 GCA_037622205.1 Actinomycetes bacterium | reverse complement strand
AAAGCAGTGGATCGAATTTTGAAGCATGCAGATTCTGTTCGCCGACTTAATGTGCGAACGAATGCTGATACTGCCGAAGATGCCAAGTGGGCAAGAAATCTTGGCGCGGAAGGCATTGGTCTATGCCGAACTGAACATATGTTCTTAGGCGATCGTCGGGTGCTGATTGAACGCGTAATTTTGGCGGACAATACTTTGGATCGAACTGCCGCTCTTGATGCCCTACTTCCGATGCAGCAAAAAGATTTTGAAGAACTTTTTGAAGCCATGGATAATCTGCCAGTGACAGTTCGCTTACTTGATCCACCACTTCATGAGTTCTTGCCAGATCGCGCTGACTTAATGGTGGACGTTGCCTTAGCTAAAGCAAGCAAGGAAGATATCACACAGCAAGAACTGCTGCTCTCCGCGGTTAATCGCTTGCATGAATCAAATCCAATGCTGGGACTTCGTGGCGTGCGACTTGGCCTGGTTGTTCCTGGCTTATTTAGTATGCAAGTTCGCGCGATAGCCAATGCTGCTATCACCCGGATGCGCGCAGGTGGAAAACCAAAAGTTGAAATTATGATTCCACTGGTTGGTTCCGTTATGGAATTGCATTTAATCAGAGATGAAATTGATGTCTTACTTGCCGAGATTGCACAAGAAGAAAACATCAAACTACCGTTTGCAATTGGCACCATGATCGAACTCCCTCGAGCCGCGCTAACTGCGCAGCGAATTGCTGAAGCTGCCGAGTTCTTTTCGTTTGGCACCAATGACCTTACGCAAACAACTTGGGGATTTAGCCGAGATGATGTGGAAGCTTCGTTCTTTGCAACCTACCTAGATCGAGGAATCTTCACAGTTTCACCGTTTGAATCCCTTGACGTAGATGGTGTTGGCGCCTTGATAAAAATCGCAGTTGATAAAGGACGATCTACTCGCCCAGATATCAAACTCGGAATTTGCGGTGAGCATGGCGGGGATCCTGAATCAATTAGGTTCTTCCATGATGTTGGTCTGGACTATGTTTCTTGCTCGCCATTTAGAGTTCCTGTTGCTCGCCTAGAAGCTGGACGCGTCAGCATTTCTTAAAATCCCCCAAATGTCTTTGATTTAATCCGGGGGCTTCTCACGATTCCGAAGAGACAGACTTTGTAAGTACATCTAAACTTCCCATATGCAAAGGATCATTGCTGTATGTGTGGCTGCGTTGTTGCTAGTGGGTTGTTCGCAGAAAGCGCCCCTCGAGGATCTAGCTGATGGTAAATGCACTTCTGCACTGGCCGACTTAGTCAGTAAACATATCTCAGGTCAGATAGATGCCTTGGCAGAAAAGGATTGGGAATTGGCCCACTTATTTGCTTCTGATAATTTTCGAGCGAACGCCTCAGTTGATGATTTCACTTTTATTATTGGAACACAGTATGCAATGTTGATTGACAATGAGGGATATCAGTTCAACGAGTGCGATGTTGCTGGCAACACAATCACGCAAGAAGTCAGTGTTACAAGTGGTGAGCAGTTGTTTAGCCTGCGCTACACACTCACAGTAAGTGGGTCCGCTCTTGGAGTTGAATCAGCTATAATTAGCAAAGTTGCTTCTCAGATAGATGTTTGATTAGTTACTTATTTTTGGGACTAGTTTGGCTGTTCCCGCTTGGCGATTTTAACGACAAACCACGCCGCACAAGCCGTGGTCATTGGGGTAATAAGCAGTGCTCGCAAAATTAGTTAAGAGGTAAGACGCAATGTTACATATACGTAAAGGGCTGCAGTTACTCCTTGGGGCAATTTTGATCTTTACTGGTATTTCCCATCTGACTACAAGTCGGATTGAGTTTCAGGCCCAAGTTCCGAACTGGGTACCATTTTCGGCAGATTTTGTAGTGCTGGCATCGGGAGTCGTTGAGATCTGCCTTGGCATTGCGTTGGCATCTTTACAACATCGGCGATTTATCGGTCTTGCAGCTGCAATGTTTTTCATTGCGATATTTCCTGGAAACATTTCGCAGTATGTAAATGGAATTGATGCATTTGGGCTAGATACAGATCAAGATCGGCTTATCCGATTATTTTTTCAACCACTCTTAATTATCTGGGCGCTGTGGGCAACACAAGCTTTGCCGCTAAGAGCGAAAAAGAACAAGTTCTAATAAATTAATTTCACCTACAAGGGGGCACTCTTGGCACTCGAAGGGATTCGAACCCCCTAACCTTCTGATTCGTGGTTCATTTTCAGATCGAGTTTGACTGTTCTTGTTTGGCGATTTTAACCGCAAACCATGCCGCGCAAGCCGTGGTAATTGGTGTACTAAGCGCTAAAGCAATCGAACCAACCATTATTAAAGCCAGCTCTTGCGCAACTACTTCGTCATTAATCAATCTTGCGAGCGGTGGACTTGAGGCAACTATCAGCATCAAAGTAACTAAGGCAGCTCCAACGTACGCAAATGCGATTGTGTAAATAGAGGAAGCGATGTGATCTCGACCAATCCGCATGCCACCTAAAAATAATTGGCGCCAATTTTGTTTTTCACTGGAACTTGCTAATTCCCAAACCGCTGAGCTTTGCGTAACAGTCACATCA
>JASJJZ010000018.1:0-3114 GCA_037622205.1 Actinomycetes bacterium | reverse complement strand
AGATAATGGCGCAACAGCAACCGATCACGGGGTAGTTAGCGTACAAACGCTAAAACTTGAAAGCGCTAAAGCGGAAGAACTCTTCAAGAAGGCACTTTCTGGAAGTGCTAACGAAGCAGAGTTAGATGACTTCCGAGCCGTAATGCTCTTTGAACATGCGCTAATGGCTGCTGATGATGGACTTGTGATGCAGGTTCATCCAGGTTCACTACGGAATTATGATGCAGAAACATTTTCAATGTTTGGCCCGGATAAAGGTTTTGATATTCCAGTTGCCACAACCTTCACAAAAGAGCTACAACCATTATTAAAAGCGGTTGGCAAGCATCCTAATTTCAAGGCTGTTCTCTTCACCTTAGATGAAACAACATATTCTAGAGAACTTGCACCACTAGCTGGCGCATATCCTTCACTTCGACTTGGTCCACCTTGGTGGTTCCATGATTCACTAAATGGTTTAGAACGCTGGCGCGAAGCAGTTACTGAAACCGCGGGTTACTACAACACTGTCGGCTTCATTGATGACACCAGAGCTTTTGCTTCAATTCCAGTGCGCCATGATGTTGCAAGACGCTTTGATTCCGGTTATCTAGCCCGCGAAGTTAGCCGCCAGCGCATAACCGAAAATGAAGCCATGGAACTTGCTGCAGACCTTGCATACAACCTCTCTAAAGATTTCTTCAATCTGTAATTGGAAAAAATGCCACAACCAATTCAATTCTTACACCTTGGCCTTGGCGCATTTCATCGTGCCCACCAAGCTCTTTTTATTAAGCAAAATATTGCAAGCGTTTCAATGCGAAAACCTGATGTTGCAGATGCACTTACTGCCCAGGGCAACAAGTATGAAGTTATTGCACGTGATGCGAATGGCGAGAGAAAAATCTTGGTTGAATCAATTAAAGAGGCGCTCTTTTATCCCCGAGATTTAGAGCGGATAACGCAGATAGTTAGAAGCCCAGATCTTATGGCCATAACGCTGACAGTGACCGAGAAGGCTTATAAGAACGATGGAGCTGATGGCGTTCCGGCCCGACTTGCCCATCTGCTGGGTGAAAGATTCAAATCAGGTGCACCTGGAATTGCAATAATTTCTTGTGACAACATTCCAAGTAACAGCCAATACCTGCGGGGCTTAGTTCTCGAAGTAATTGCAGCAGCCGGAGATGAAAAACTCTTAGCTTGGGTCAATTCAAGTATTCGCTTTCCAAATTCTATGATCGATCGCATCGTTCCTGCTATGACAAGTGCGGCAATTACTACTGAGCCATTTAATCAATGGGTAATTCAAGACGATCCAATCAGGGAGTTATTTATTGGAACGGGTGTTGAATTTGTGCCTGATGTGAAGCCTTATGAATTGGCAAAGATTCGATTATTCAATGGCGTGCATTCAACGCTGGCATATATCGGGGAGGTCGAAGGAATTGAATTTGTCTCTGATGCAATAGTTCACCCAGTAATTGCGCCATTCATTGAGGCGCTGCAAGAAAATGAGATGGTTCCTTCAATTGTAAAATCAGGTGGAATTGATTTAGTTGAATATGCGGAAACAAACAGGATTCGAATTTCAAATCCAACACTTCGCCATCGAGCCCATCAGATTGCCATGGATGGTTCGCAGAAAATGCAACAACGAATATTCGACGCCGCTAATGATCTGGCAAAGCAAGAAAAATCGGCCGAATTGCATCTAGCGGTAGTTGCAGTCTGGATTCATTTCTTAGCCACGAATACCGAAATCGATGATCCGCTTGCTCACAAACTTAAGCCGCTGGCACAGATTTCAGATTCGCTTGAAGCAGTAACCAGAACTCTCTCACTGGAAGAATTCACTAGAAAATTAGACTCAAGACTCTTCTCTGCCGTTGCTACAGATTTATCAACTATTCGAAGCTCTTCAGTTCTCGCCCTGATATCAAATAGAATTGCGGCACTATGAAAGCCTTTGTTGTTACTGCACCTAAGACCTATGAAATCCAAGAAGTCGCAGAACCAAAAGCTAGTGCTGGTGAGATTGTCGCCAAGATTGAACGTGTCGGCATCTGCGGAACCGATGTTGAATTCTTTAATGGTGTTATGCCTTATCTCCATGACGGACAAGCAAAACTTCCAATTCGCCTTGGCCACGAATGGTCCGGAACCATAATTGAAGTTGGTGAAGGCGTAGATAAATCTCTGCTCGGCAAGAAAGTAACCAGCGATGTAATGATGGGTTGTGGCAAATGCAAACGTTGCAGCGATGGTCGCCAACATACTTGTGCAGATCGCTTTGAACTTGGAATCCGTAATGGTTTTGATGGCGCACTTGCCGAGAAATTATTGATCCCTGCACGTTTTCTTTATGTGCTTCCAGATGACTTTGATTTTGAATTGGCGGCCCTAGTTGAACCCGCAGCAAATGCGTGGCGCGTGGCCGATGGCGCTAAACCCGCTCCAGGCAAAAGAATTTTGATCTGGGGAACCGGAACGGTAGGACTGCTAACCGCACAGTTTTGCTTAGCAATGGGCGCAGATGTTCATATGGTCGGTATGGATCCAAAAACAATCGCTTTAGCCCTCGAAATTGGTGTTACAAGTGCAGGGACTGAAGTTAAAAAAATTGATGGCGGTTATCACTCAGTTGTTGATGCCACATTTGACGCAACTGTCCCAGCAAAGTTAGTCGATATCGTCGAGCCAGGTGGGCGAATAGTTCTAATCGGCGTCGATAATCATGCTGCGCCAATTGATTCACGCAAATTAGTTTTTCGAGATATTACAGTTGTCGGGATTCTCTCTGGTTCACCAGGGTTTAAAGAATCAATCCGATTCATCGCTGAAGGAAAGATCGATCCTAAGAAAATTCTTGGTGGCACCGTAGGAATGAAAGAAGCCGGAAATATCTTCCTCGGTAATCGACCATCAGGCTTAGGCGTAGGACCAAAGATTTTGGTAAATCCAAATGCTTGATATCTTTAATTTGGTCGCAGTTCAAGATGGCGAAGATTTCATTTTTCATGTTTCAAATCGAAAGAAATCTTCTGGAATATTATTTGATAGAGATGTAGGCGAAGAGAATTCCTACCGAAGAACCTAAATTGCAGAATGTGATTAAAGCTCCAAAGCCAGAAT
>JASJJZ010000017.1:0-12930 GCA_037622205.1 Actinomycetes bacterium | reverse complement strand
CTGAAAGTTCGAAGCAGTGATACTGATTATCGATTCCGAGCACATTCAGCCTTCTCATATTTCACAGGTATAACTGCAGGAGATGCAGTTCCGGATTCAGTTTTTGTCCTTGAACCAAGTTCGAAGGGCCACGAGGCGCTTCTATTTATCCATCCGCGATCATCGCGTGATACTCCTGAATTTTACCGTGATGCTAAATATGGTGAATTTTGGGTTGGTCGTCGAATGACCTTGGAAGAGACTGAGCGCAAATATGGCTTAGCCGTTCGTAAGATTGAAGATCTCGATAAATTTCTAAGTAAGGAAAAGCCTACTGTTTACGTTAGAGGCGAAAACAAAGTTGTAGATAAGAGGCTTTCTAAAGATAAAGAAGCAACCACAGAATTAATAACTTATCTCTCGGAAATTAGATTGATAAAAGATTCTTACGAGATTGCCGAAATGCAGAAGGCGGTTGATGCAACTAATCGTGGTTTTGCCGACATGGTCCGGGTATTTGATGCCGCTACATCAACCAAACGCGGTGAACGAGTCATCGAAGCAGCATTCTTCGGCCGAGCACGTGTAGAGGGAAATGAATTGGGATATGACACCATCGCGGCTTCCGGCGCTCATGCATGTATCTTGCATTGGATTAGAAATGATGGTGAAGTAAAGAACGGTGATTTAATTTTAATTGACGCGGGTGTTGAAGTTGAATCTTTTTACACTGCGGATATCACCAGAACTTTGCCAATAAATGGAAAGTTCTCTGAGGCGCAACGCAAAATTTATATGCTGGTATACGAGGCACAGAAGGCTGGATTTGCTGCTGTTAAGCCAGGTGCGAAATTTAAAGATATTACTAATGCGGCCCATGAAGTTTTGGCTAAGGGTTTGGCAGAGCTCGGAGTCCTTCCGATATCGGCAGAAGAATCCCTCAATCCAGAGATGGGATTACATAAGCGTTGGACGGTCCATGGCGTAAGCCATATGTTGGGAATCGATGTTCATGATTGCAATGAGGCGCGCGTAGAGCAATATCGAGATGGAATTCTCGAACCAGGAATGATTCTTACCGTCGAACCAGGTTTATATATTCACCCTGATGATGAACTATTTCCGGCTGAATATCGCGGTATTGGTGTGCGTATTGAAGATGATGTGCTTGTTACTGAAACTGGTTGTCGCGTTCTATCAAACCAATTACCGAGTCATCCAGATGAAGTTGAAGTCTGGATTTCTAACTTAAGGAAATCTAACTAACTATTTGGATTCCCGCCCAAGCAGCCAGTAAGCCAAAAATTAGTGAGGCACCGATATTGATTAAGGTTTCCTTATATCTGCGCAGTTCAAATGCAAGATAGAGATCTAACATAAAAGTTGACCAGGTTGTAAAAGCACCAGCAAATCCTATTGCTAGTAAATCTTTCGTACTATCGGATGATCTGAAACACAAACCAATTAGAAAAGAACCTAATATATTTACGGTGAAAGTTCCGTAAGGTTTTGTCGTAAATCTTCTTAAGTATTGATCAATTGCATACCGGGCAGGGGCACCAACTGCCGCACCTAATATTATGAGTAGCGTATTCACTTACGCACCGGAATAACTTTCCTAGCAATTGGTATAACTATGAAGACTATTACTAGACTTAAAATTACATTTGTTGCAAGATAAAGCAACCCACCTTGCGCTGGTTCGATTGCATAAATAGTCACGGCTGAAAAAGTTGTCATGCCGGCACAGAACCCCGGAAGCAGGAATAAGCGCAATTGAGTGATTCCGCGGCGTTCCATTACGACAAGAAGCGCGGATGCAAGCGCCACGCCAATTAAATTGGCAATGAGAACTCCTGGTCGATCTTGCGGAAATAGGATTCTAATCCCGTAGCGAACCAAGGTTCCTGCTACTCCGCCAGAAGCGACGAGCAGCAGTGGAATCATGTATTAAACAATACCCTCGCGTTTGCGAATCTTGGAGCCTAGCCAGCGAACTGGGTCATATTTAACATCAACAACGCGCTCTTTCATCGGGATAATTGCGTTATCGGTGATGCGAATATGTTCTGGGCAAACTTCGGTGCAGCACTTGGTGATGTTACACATTCCAAGGCCATGCTCTTCTTGAGCTTTCTGCTTGCGGTTCTTCAACATATCAAGTGGGTGCATATCTAGCTCTGCAATTCGAATAAAGAAACGTGGACCAGCAAATGACTTCTTATTCTCTTCGTGATCGCGAACAACATGGCATACATCTTGACACAAGAAACATTCAATACACTTACGGAACTCTTGGCTGCGCTCGACATCGATTTGCTGCATACGAGCGGCGCCAGGTGCCAAATCTTTTGGATGTTCATATGACGGAATCTCCATAGCTTTCCGATAGTTAAATGAAACATCGGTAACCAAATCTTTAATAATCGGGAATGCCCGAAGTGGTGTGATTGTAATTTCTTCGCCTTCAGGAAATGAGGCAACTTGGGTCATGCAGGCAAGACGTGGCTTACCGTTAATTTCCATAGAACAAGATCCACATTTACCGGCTTTACAATTCCAGCGAACCGCCAGATCGCCCATCTGGGTTGCTTGGACACGGTGAATTAAATCTAGAACTACTTCGCCTTCATTTGCTTCGACTTCAACGTTTTTTAGTCCGCCGTCTGTTGCGTTACCGCGCCAGATACGAAGATTAAGTTTGCTGGCCATCAGTTGGAACCACCTTTCGCAATTTCTTCGGGCGTCATATATTTTTCAAGTTCGTGGATATCAAATAAATCAAAGAGCTCTTTAGGTATTGGTGGCAGTGGTTGTGCTTTTACATTTACATCTTTGCCATCAAAACTTGAGATGTGATTTACCTGGCGCCACTTTGAATTCATACCTGGGAAATCATCACGGGTGTGTCCGCCACGAGATTCTTCACGAAGCAGGGCAGATTTTGCTGTGCTTTCAGCAACCAACAACATATTGTCTAAGTCGAAAGCCAGGTGGAAACCTGGGTTGAATTGACGGTCGCCAGCCACCGCAACATTTGCACTGCGAGCGCGAATTGCTGCAATCTTCTCGATAGCTTCTTCAACTTCTTTTCCGGTACGGATAATGCCAACCAGGTTGTGAGTTACTTCTTGAAGTTCGGCGTGAAGCGAATAAGAATTCTCGCCACCTGCACGGCTAAAAGGAGCTTCGATCCTGGCTGCGGCATCTGCAATTGCCTTTTCAGAGACTGATGCGGTTGGGTTCTGCTTAACATATTCAACTGCGCCCATACCTGCACGACGACCAAATACCAATAAGTCTGAAAGTGAATTCCCACCTAAACGGTTTGATCCATGCATTCCACCAGCAACTTCGCCAGCAGCAAATAATCCGGGAACTCCAACTGCAGCTGCAGTGTCTGCTTCTACTTCGACTCCACCCATTACATAGTGACAGGTAGGGCCAACTTCCATGGCTTCCTTCGTGATATCAACGCCAGCTAGTTCATAGAACTGGTGCCACATTGATGGCAGGCGCTTCTTAATTACTTCAGCTGGAATTCGCTTCGAAACATCGAGGTAAACGCCACCGTGTTCGGTGCCGCGTCCCGCTTTAACTTCAGCATTAATCGCACGTGAAACTTCATCGCGCGGAAGAAGCTCTGGTGGGCGGCGGTTGTTATCTTGGTCTAGATACCAACGATCTGCTTCTGCATCGTTATCCGCATATTTATCTTTGAAAACTTCTGGTATGTAATTAAACATAAAGCGTTCCCCAAGTGAGTTGGTAAGAATTCCACCTTCACCGCGAACTGATTCCGTAACAAGAATTCCGCGAACTGATGGCGGCCAGACCATTCCAGTTGGGTGGAATTGCAAAAATTCCATATCTACTAAATTTGCGCCAGCTTTAAGAGCGAGCGCGTGGCCATCACCGGTGCCTTCCCAAGAGTTTGAGGTGATTTTAAAAGTCTTGCCTACGCCACCAGTAGCAACAACAACAGTTGGGGCTTCAAATAAAACTTCATTGCCATTTTCGCGCCAGTAGCCATAAGCGCCAGCAATCTTGCCATTTTCTTTTAAAATCTCAGTGATTGTAAGTTCCGCAAATACTTTGATGTGGCTCTCGGCATTGCCACTCTCTTTAGCGTCCTGTTGTTGTAAGGCAACAATACGTTGTTGCATTGTTCGAATTAATTCAAGGCCAGTTCTATCGCCAACGTGTGCCAAGCGAGGATATTCGTGCCCGCCAAAGTTACGTTGGCTGATCTTTCCCTCTTTAGTGCGATCAAAGAGTGCGCCCCACACTTCAAGTTCCCAGATGCGATCTGGTGATTCTTTTGCGTGCAGTTCTGCCATCCGATAGTGATTTAAAAACTTTCCACCGCGCATTGTGTCGCGGAAGTGAACCTGCCAATTATCTTTCTCATTAACGTTACCCATTGATGCTGCCGCACCACCTTCAGCCATAACAGTGTGGGCCTTACCAAATAGAGATTTACAAACAATTGCGACGCGAAGGCCAGCTGCGCGCGCTTCTACAGCAGCCCGAAGTCCGGCACCACCGGCACCGATTACAACTACGTCGTACTTATGTTTTTCTAAGGGCTTCATTGTTTTCTCTCTTTAGAATAAGTAGAAGTTAGTCCAGGCGCCAGATGCGCATTGGCGGATATAGATATCGGCGAAAGCAACTGCAAAGAGTGAGATCCAAGCAAATGTTGGATGCTTATGATTTAGCGCTGAAACCCAGGTCCAGGTCTTGTAGCGAATTGGATGCTTAGAGAAATGTTTTAATCGCCCGCCAATTGCGTGGCGACAGGTATGGCATGAGAGTGAATATAACCAGAGCGTTGTGGCACTAAAGATTAGAACTAAAGTGCCCACGCTCATGTGGCCCCACTCTTTATCTTCATTTCTGAAAGCAATAATTGCGTCATAGGTAAGGAGAAAGTTAAAAACCAATCCAGCGTAGAAGAACCAACGATGTGAATTTTGTAATATGAGTGGCGCCCGAGTTTCACCTGTGTATTTTGAATGTGGTTCTGCAACTGCACATGCAGGAGGCGACATCCAAAATGCCCGGTAATAAGACTTGCGGTAATAATAACAAGTCATGCGGAACCCAAGAGGGAAAATTAGAATAAGTAGCGCTGGTGAAATACCAATACCAAAATATTGATTATTAAATGGTTGTCCAAGAGGTGAGGTTCCTTCAACGCATGCCGTTGAAAGGCAAGGTGAATAGAGTGGTGACACTAATGGTTCGAGAAAATAATATTTATTTTCAAATGCCCGAAATGTTGCATAAATTATGAAGCTAAAAAGAACAGCAAAGGTAATCAACGGTTGTAACCACCATCGATCAGTTCGAAGAGTGCGCTCTTTTATCTTTGCTCGTGATGCTGAAAATACGCCGGTAGCCATGGGTTAAGTTTGCTGGTCATACTTAATTCACGCCAGATGTAGCTACCTCTGCAAGTTATGAAATCCCCCACATAAGAAATTAGCTCAAAAAATTAAGAAATCTGGCGGAGGGCGTGGGATTTGAACCCACGAAACTTTCGTTTGCCGGTTTTCAAGACCGGTGCACTCGGCCGCTATGCGAGCCCTCCGTGGCGAAACTTACCCTCTAACTAGTTAAGCCGGCAATTCCAGCAGTGCTTCGATGACTATTGCGACACCATCATGGTGGTGGGGTTCGGCTACATACTTTGCATATTTCCAGCCATCGGGATGGCCATCTAACATGGCCCAAGATCGCCCGGCCCATTGCAACATTGAGAAATCATTTGGGTTATCGCCAAAGCTCACACAATCTTCGCTGGTTAAACCCGCTCGTTCGGCCATCTTTGCAAGAGTTTGTCCTTTACTTACGCCGACGGCAGAAATTTCAATTAGAGATTCGCTGGAATTTGAATGCGTGATATTTGCAATTCCATCTAATTCTCGCGTAGCGATTTCTAACATCTGATCGGATGTGAATTCATTATTCACACACCGGCCTAGCATTTTGAATGCTGGTTGGTCAATCTTCTCTTCGATTTTTTCCACCCCAACGTTGTCAATGCCGATATCCCATTTTGTTATGTATTTCTTCTCGCGATGAAACTCGTCATCATATTCAACAGCGAAATAAATTCCTGGTAAATGTTTCCGTAATCGTTTAACAACCTCTAATTGATTCTCTCTGGGCAGCAACCACTGTTCTAGAACTTTGCTATTCATTAGGTCATATAAAATTGCACCATTCGCACAGATTGCATTTCCGAATCCAAATGAATCCCGAATTTCATTCATCCATCGAGGTGGTCTTCCTGTGATATAAAAAATTTCAATACCGAGTTCATGCGCTTTTTTAAATGCCGCAATCGTGCGTTCTGATATTTGACCAAGGTGCGGAACGATAGTTCCATCTAAATCAGTTGCAATTAATTTAGGACGCTTTCCTGAAATCATAGAGCAGGCACCAAAGTATCTACGCCCAAGAATGGGCGAAGTGCTAATGGGATATTTACTGATCCATCCTGGTTTTGATGATTTTCTAAAATTGCAACAATCATTCTTGGGACCGCGACTAAAGTGCCATTAAGTGTTGCCACCGGCTTAGTTCCGGACTCATCGCGATATCTAATATTCAATCTACGCGCTTGGAATTCAGTGCAGTTCGAGGTACTCGTTACTTCACGATAGGCGCCTTGGGTAGGAATCCAAGCTTCACAATCAAATTTACGAATTGCACTTGAACCTAAATCACCAGATGCAACATCAATAACTCTAAATGGGACTTCCATGGCTTTGAGAAAATCTTTCTCCCATTCGAGTAAGCGCAAGTGTTCTGCCTTTGCATCTTCAGGTTTAATAAAAGAGAACATTTCAACTTTATCGAATTGGTGTACGCGAATAATTCCGCGGGTGTCCTTGCCGTAAGAGCCTGCTTCGCGTCGGAAGCAAGATGAATAACCGGCATACCTAATAGGTAAGTTATCTAGGATTTCATCCATGTGATAAGCCGCGAGTGGAACCTCACTTGTGCCAACTAAATAAAGATCATCTTCCTCCAGATGATAAACATTTTCTGCAGCTTGGCCAAGGAAACCTGTTCCCTCCATCGCAGCAGGGTTTACTAAAACAGGTGGAATTACCGGAATGAAGCCAGCTTTTACTGCAGATGAAATCGCAAAATTAACAAGTGCGAATTCCAACATGGCACCAGGGCCGGTCAAATAATATGAACGAGAACCTGCAACTTTTGCGCCGCGTTCGGTATCGATTGCCTTAAGTAGTTTTCCCAATTCAACGTGATCTTTTGGCTCAAAACCTTCGCTCTTGAAATCGCGCACTTTGCCGATCTCTTCAAGAACTTTGAAATCTTCTTCGCCACCGACAGGAGCTTCCAAGTCAATTAAGTTTGAAATCTTCAATAGGAATTCGAGTGCCGTTGCTTCAAGTTCGCTGCGTTTTGTATCTGCTGCTTTAACTCGATTTGCCAACTCCTTTGCATTTTCTAAAAGTGCCGTCTTCTCATCGCCCTTTGCTGCACCTACTGATTTAGATAGGGCATTTTGTTCGGCGCGAATGGTTTCAAATTCACTTAGTGCAGCTTTGCTAAGCGCATCAGCCGCCAATAATTGATCGACAACCGCGACATCTTCGCCACGAACTTTCTGGGAATGGCGAATTGCATCGGGATTTTCTCGCAGGGTTTTTAAATCAATCACGTGGACAAGCCTATCTAGTTACTTTTACCAACGCGTGGATATGAGCCGAGGAAACGAATGTCCTCACAAATTTTGCGCACACCGTCGATGGCTGCCGCCACTTTGGGGTCTGCAATGTGTCCTTCTGCATCAATAATGAAATGATAATCACCAAGTTCGCGTCCGGTCGGACGTGATTGAATAAAGGTTAAGTTGACATCTTGTTTTGCAAATTCAGTAAGAATTTCTAAGAGCGCACCAGCATGGTCAGTGCCAATAAAAGCGACAAGTGATGTCCGATCATTTCCGGTTGGTTCAGGTGTCGCTCCTGGTTTTTGAGCTACAACAAAGCGGGTTACTGCTCCGGTGTTGTCACCGATATCGCTAGCCAGGACTTTAAGACCATAATTTGTTGCGGCAATTTCAGATGCAATTGCGCCATCATAATTTCCATCTTTTAGCCCCTTAGCTGCCGCTGCAGTTGAGGACATTTCGATAACTTCGGCTTGGGGATAATTCTTAGCAATATAAGAGCGACATTGAGCTTCAGCGTGGGGATGGGTAGCAATTTTTGTAATTGGCTTGCCGATGTTTTCAGGCAAAATCATTAGGGCAAAGGAAACTGGAAGCGTAGTTTCAGCGGTAACAACAAGTGGCGTGCCGAGTGCTAATTCATCTAGCGTTCTAGAGACAACGCCCTCAACCGAATTTTCAATAGGAACTAATACTTTTTCAGCTTTGCCACTGCGGACCGCATCAAGTGCTGCCGTTACATTTGAATAAGGCACCAAAACATCGGATTCATTTGCAATTTGGCGAAGCGCTGCCTCAGTAAAAGTCCCGGCC
Organism: Actinomycetes bacterium; assembly: GCA_037622205.1. Taxonomy (GTDB): domain Bacteria; phylum Actinomycetota; class Actinomycetes; order Nanopelagicales; family Nanopelagicaceae; genus AAA044-D11. The sequence continues at coordinate 4,424 of JASJJZ010000017.1, read as the reverse complement.
GGGCCAAGATAGGCATATGTTGTTATTGGTTTCACTGGTGAAGAGTAACCGAGCCCGCGTAGTGCTCGTTAACGATTATTCTTAAAGAACTCGCTTAAGAGCCCGGCACATTCGCTTTCATTTACACCAGAAATAACTTCTACCTGATGTAGCGACCTTGGATCACGCAGCACATCCCAAACCGAGCCGACTGCCCCAGCTTTTGCATCCCATGCGCCAAATACCAGAGTTTTAATTCGTGCTTGCGAAATTGCACCAGCGCACATTGCGCAAGGTTCAAGTGTTACAACAATTGTGTGGCCATCTAGGCGCCAAGAATTATTTGCAATTGCCGCTTGGCGAAGCGCAATTATTTCAGCATGAGCGCTGGGATCGTTATCAATTTCTCGACGATTAAATCCAGTTCCTACCTGCTTGCCCTCTGCATTTAAAACAAGTGCACCTACCGGGACGTCGCCAGCTGCGAGCGCAGATTTAGCAATCTCAACTGCTTTATTCATTTCTTGCTCAAAATAATTAGGGGCTAAAGACAATGGTTATTGGCTCTCGTAAAGTTCAGCAAATTGATTTCCAAATCCAAGTTTGGAGGCTATTGCATCTAATTGTTCGTCCGGGAAAAGTTCTGGATCATCACATAAAGCTTCGAGTTCCATTGCGTTCATTCCAAGATCTGAAAGTAAATCGACATCGCCACCAGGTTGGGAATCATCATCCTCTTCTGGAAAAGGCAGATCTAACATTTCAAGTAGATCTGCTGCAAGATCATTTTCGAGGGCATATGTAACATCGCTAATCATCATTTGCATCTGAGAGCCCAGCGCTCTAGCAACAACAAAGAAATCTTCTTCAATTGCAATCAACGCAATTGCGCCACCATTAGTTGCCTGCGAATTAAGTTGATCCATTATCGAACCAAGATCTCTGGAATGAGTTAGTTCCGACACATTCCAACGGCCATCTTCGTGCCACGCAATTATTCCAAAATCTTCTGCCTCGTTGGACAATGCGCTCACCCCCAGGTCCTATTAAATCCTAATATTTCGATAACTTCTGCAGGCTTCATACTGACACTAAAGCGGGCAAGCGACAAGCCCCAGTCGCGCGAGTAAGGTATGAACCGTGAAGATTCATGTAGCGAACCATCCATTGCTTGCACATAAATTGACAGTGCTGCGGGATGAGAAAACAAACTCTCCTACCTTTCGCCAATTAACTGAGGAAATTGTTACCTTATTGGCATATGAAGCAACTCGAGAAGTTCGCACGGTTCCAGTAAAAGTTAAGACCCCAGTCGCAATGGCTGATGGTGTCGAACTTACAAAACCAAAGCCAGTTGTAGTTCCAATTCTTCGCGCAGGGCTCGGAATGCTCGAAGGCATGACTCGATTGATGCCAACTGCTGAAGTTGGATTTCTTGGAATGATTCGTGATCACGAAACTTTGCAACCGTCTACATATGCAAATCGATTGCCTGACGATTTAACTGGACGCCAGTGCTACATTCTTGATCCAATGCTTGCCACTGGTGGCACTCTTGTTGCAGCAATAAATTACCTACTTGAACGCGGTGCAACCGATATAACTGCAATAACAATTTTGGCGGCACCTGAAGGAATTGCACTGCTTGAAAAAGAATTTGCTGGAAAGAATCTGCCAATCACAATTGTTACCGGCGCTCTTGATGAAAAGCTAAATGAAAAAGGTTATATCGTTCCTGGTTTGGGCGATGCTGGCGATCGTTTATATGGAGTTGTGTAACCAATGGCATCTACAAGCCCTGGATATGGAATAACTATTCGAGTTGAAGGCCCACCTTCTGCTCAACCAGTTGCTGAAGTTACAACTGCGATTACCGCTGCTGGCGCTGCGATTACCGCACTTGATGTAGTTGAATCATTCTTAGACCATGTTGTTATAGATGTAACTTGTGATGCAATTGATGCCGAGCATGCTGAAGCAATCACTGCATCTATCGCAAGCCATCCTGAACTTACGGTTCGTAATGTCAGTGATCGCACATTCCTTCTCCACCTTGGCGGCAAGATCGAAATTCAATCGAAAGTTCCGTTAAAAACTCGTGATGATTTATCCCGTGCATATACCCCCGGTGTTGCGCGTATTTCACAGGCCATCGCTGCAGATAAATCAGATGCCCGTCGTTTAACAATTAAACGAAATACTGTTGCTGTTGTCACCGATGGTTCGGCGGTATTAGGTCTTGGAAATATTGGACCTGAAGCAGCACTTCCAGTGATGGAAGGTAAAGCTGCACTCTTCAAACGCTTCGCTGATGTTGATGCTTGGCCAGTCTGTTTGGACACCCAAGATGTAGATGAGATTGTCCGAACAGTTCAAATTATTGCTCCGGTATATGGCGGAATCAATCTTGAAGATATCTCGGCACCACGTTGTTTTGAAGTTGAACGTCGATTGCGTGATCTCCTAGATATTCCAGTTTTCCACGATGACCAACATGGCACTGCAATTGTTGTTCTTGCGGCGCTAACGAATGCTCTTAAATTTGTAAAGAAAGATTTAGCCAAGACAAAAATAGTTATGAGTGGTGCCGGCGCTGCTGGCACCGCAATAGCCAGGCTATTGGTAGCAAGTGGTGCCAAAAATATAATTGGATTTGATAAAGATGGCCTGGTTTCTGAACATAAAGTGGGCGATCAAGAGATGCGCACTTGGTTTGTAGATAACTGCTCACCTGGAAAGTTCCGTGGAAATATCTCTGAAGCAATGGTCGGGGCAGATATCTTTATTGGTGTTAGCGCTCCCAATGTTTTGAAAGAATCGGATATCGTGGCAATGGCCGCGGGTTCTATTGTTTTCGCATTAGCTAATCCAGATCCCGAGATTGATCCAGTAATTGCCCGTAAATATGCGGCAGTAGTTGCCACTGGTAGAAGTGATCAGCCAAATCAGATCAATAACGTTCTGGCCTTCCCCGGAATATTCCGTGGGTTATTAGATGGTCGTATTACAAAAATCACTGATGAGATGCTTGTTGCCGCAGCAGATGCGATATCTTCATGCGTGAGTTCAGAACAATTAAATGCAAACTTTATTGTGCCAAGTGTTTTCGATACCCAAGTTGTGACAAAGGTTGCCGAATCGATAAAACTTTTGGGGCGCAGTAGCTCTTAACTACTTAGTTAGCTTTTAAATGCAGTAATTCAATTACAGCGATGGCGCTGTCATAACCCTTATCTTCTTTACTATCTTCGCGACCGCATCGTGCAATCGCTTCTTCAAGATCGTTACACATCAATACGCCAAAGCCAATTGGTTTTCCATATTTTAGAGAGACATCAATAACGCCCTGAGTTACACCCTGGCAGACATAATCAAAGTGCGGGGTTTCTCCCTTTAAAACTAGGCCTACCGCAACAACTGCATCAAAGCCGGCTTCGAATGCGTATTGAGAAGCAAGTGGAATCTCAAATGAACCTGGCACATATTGCACTTTTATATCTGCTACTGAAGCTTTCGCCAGTGCGCGCTGAGCACCTGTAATTAGGTCGTTACATATATCTAGGTGCCACGAAGATGAAATAATCATTACCTTGGCCGCCGGAAGTTTTCTGATCTCAATTTGTGGGACTGATCCGCTCATTTACTTCACTCCTCGGGTATGACCAAGTTTTTCTTCCTTGGTTGCTAGATACTTTTCATTAAATTTATTGCTAGGAATAACTACGGATTGTTGTGTGACCTCGATACCGGCTCTCTTGAGAGCATCTACTTTCTTTGGATTATTAGTTAAAAGAACAATATCTTGCAGCTTTAACCCTTGAACGATTGCAATAGCATCGCTCCAGCTTCGTGCATCTATCTCGTGCCCCAAGTGCAAGTTGGCATCGATAGTATCCATTCCTTGATCCTGAAGTTGATAGGCTTTAATTTTCTCGGTGAGACCAATTCCACGACCTTCGTGATCGCGTAAATAAATTATGTAGCCGTGGCCATGTCGCACAATTAAATTGATTGATTGTTCTAACTGTTCGCCACAATCGCATCTTTGAGAATGGAGAACATCGCCGGTAAAACATTCGCTATGAATCCGAACTAAAGGAACGCTGCCGGCACCACCAAAAGCCATAACGGCGTGCTCGCGCTGGCGTAGGCCTGGGAATGTTGCGATCTTCCAAATATCGGTTCGTAGGGGTAGTTGGGCCCAGGTAAATTCGAATTGCGAAGTCGATTGAGTAATTGAGATTGGATTATTAGTTAAATATGTCTTTAACTCTGCAACAGAAATTATTGGCAACGAGTGCGTTAGTGCGAAATTAGCTAGTGATTCGCCACGAGCCATTGAGCCATCGTCATTAACTATTTCAGATAACAGACAGAGAGGCTGCGCGCCGACAATTTGTGAAAGTGCAACACCTGCTTCGGTATGACCCCCGCGTGCTTCTAGG
>JASJJZ010000016.1:0-19463 GCA_037622205.1 Actinomycetes bacterium | reverse complement strand
TCATCATTTACCCTCACCTTTACAACCCCAGTAGCCCCATCAAGTGATGTCAATAAAGTAACTGTTGAAAGTGCAGCGCATACGGCAATCACTTATAACGTAGGAGATACGGGTCCAGGCGGTGGAAAGATTTTCTATGTTGCAGATACATCATTTTCTTGCGGTCCAACCCTAAACTTAAGTTGTAATTACCTAGAGGCAGCACCGCCTCTCTGGAATGCTGGTGGGGCAGACCCCGGTCTAACTTGGGCTCAAAGCACTTATTTCACTACATCCGTCGGCGGAACTGCAACTGGAATCGGTCTGGGTTTTCAAAATACCCGAGCAATTATTTTGCAAGGAAATACCGATACTGCCACCTCTGCTGCAGCACTAGCCGATGCATATACGGTCACAGTTTCCGATGTTGTCTATGACGATTGGTATCTGCCATCAAAGAATGAACTAAATAATCTTCGGGATAAGCGAGTAACTGTTGGTGGTTTTGCGAACTACTTCTACTGGTCTTCATCTCAGTACGATTCGTCCAATGCGTGGGCCCATAACTTCTCCCAGGTCAGCCCAACCGCCGTTGGCAAGAACGGCCCCTTCTACATTCGTCCAATTCGAGCTTTTTAGCCCTTCATTTATTTACCTATTCACCTTTTAAATTTTGAATGGGTGAATGATTTGTTGGATTATGAAACCCTTGGTCGTGAGCGTGGACGATACTGGGATCGAACCAGTGACCCCTATATTGTCAATCCGTTCTTATACTTTCGTTAGCGGTCCGCGGGGAGTATTCTCTTTATAAATTATCAAATTGAGCGTGAAAATCTCTACATATATGAATTATCTCCAGATTAGCCACACACCTTTGCTTTACCTGCCCCCCTATCAGGTTTAGACTAGTCAAGACATTTTATTCAGTTTTGTGGCCCAGAGCTAGTTAGGTAGGTCGGCTAAGTGTCTAACCTCGACTTCTACCACGATGACCCAGTCGACTTGAAGCAACCTAAATCCAAGAAGCGCATCTCTGGAGTTCTCACTCTTGTCGCAGCGCTAATTGGCGGCACTTTATATATTCAAACCACTCTTGCTGCAAATATCTCACTTAACTCAGGCTCAGTTGAATTTGGTCAAGGTATTACCCAGACCGTTGCCTGCTCGGGATCACAGTCACTGACAATTACCCCGATCGCATCTTTTGCCAATGCCAGCGGTTCAGGAGCTTATAAGTTCTCAGGAATTAGAGTCGATAACATTCCAACTAGCTGTCAAGATACCGACTTCACCTTCTCGGCCTATAACAACGTTGCTGCAAGCGCAGCGCAAGCGATCTTTAATACTTCAAGTACTAGAGCCGTTGTTTATATGACAAGTACTAACACCTTTGAAGTTGGAACTGGTGGCAGCGGGCTAAGCGTTGCAACAAACTCAGCATCATCATTTACCCTCACCTTTACAACCCCAGTAGCCCCATCAAGTGATGTCAATAAAGTAACTGTTGAAAGTGGTGAGCACATCTATAGCATTGGAGATACTGGCCCTGGGGGCGGGATTGTTTTCTATGTTGCAGATACATCATTTTCTTGCGGTCCGACCTTGAACCTAAGTTGTAATTACCTAGAAGCTGCTCCATCGAGTGGAACAAATGCATGGACAGATGTCGACAGGGCATGGAGTGGTAATACAGGAACTGAAATTGGAACAACTTCAACTGCGATCGGAACTGGTTACAAAAATACTCTGGCCATGATTGCTCAGAGTTCGACTACTTCAAAAGCGGGAACAAGTTCTCAGGAGTATCGAGGTCCAAATAACTTTACCGATTGGAGCTTGCCATCAAAAAACGAGCTCAATCAAATGTGTAAATGGCAGCAAGGTATAACTGGAGATGATTTAACAAATTTATCTAAAGTTTGCACTGGTGGCAGTCTAAACACAGGAATAGGGGCGGCAGGGTTCGTGACGAACGTCTACTACTGGTCATCCTCTGAGAACGGGTCCAACAACGCGCGGTCCCAGCGGTTCGACTCCGGATATCAGGGTAGTGCCACCGGTAAGTGGGCCTCCAACCACGTCCGGCCAGTACGGGCTTTTTAGCCCTTCATCTATTTACCTATTGACCTCTTTAATTTTGAAGAGTAAATGAGCGTTGGATTGTGAAACCTTTTTCGTAAACGTGGACCGTACTGGGATCGAACCAGTGACCCCCACAATGTCAATGTGGTGCTCTACCGCTGAGCCAACGATCCTTAAGTTGCCTTAAGATGCAGAATGTTACAACAGTTTCCTTATTATCTACCCGCTCGTCCAAAGTCATCTTCCAGGCGTTCGATATCGTCTTCGCCAAAATAACTTCCCGTCTGCACTTCGACGAAGATAATTTCGTCAATGCCGGTATTTGCCAGGCGATGTAAGACTCCAATTTCGAATTCAACTGTGTCGCCAGGTTTCACCTGTGAAATTTTTCCATCAATCGTTACTTCGCCAGTGCCTTGAACAATAAACCAATGTTCGGCGCGATATTTGTGTTTCTGGTAGGAAAGTCTGGTCCCTGGATTCATCCAGATGCATTTAACTTTATGAGTAGAAGATTCCTGAAGAACTTCATATCGACCCCAAGGGCGTTCTGACTTCTCTAGTTCGCTCACTAATCTTCCTAACTAGTCCTCATCAATATTCTTACCCATAATTGAGTCACTCAATTATGGAGGTCGGAACGGGATTTGAACCCGTGTAGCAGGATTTGCAGTCCTGAGCCTCGCCTCTCGGCCATCCGACCATCTTTTCCTGCAGCTTTCGCTTCACACCGTGCACAAGATCTGTGCACCAGAGCGGACGACCGGGTTCGAACCGGCGACCTGAACCTTGGCAAGGTTCCGCGCTACCAACTGCGCTACGTCCGCATTTCTTTGCTTCAACATTTCTGCAGAATCAAGAGGGCAAATCTAGCGCACCAGACGGGCTAGCGCCAAAGCGCATGAATGGGTTCTAGTCATCTAGCGTTAGGGCGTGGATATCAGCCGACCTTTCTTCTGGATGGATGGTGTATTGGCTACCGATTTAATCGAAATAAGCAGCGATCCCGAAGCGTTAAGTAATGGTGGATTCTGGGCGGTATCAACAACATTTGAGGGCAGATACACATTTGCAAAATTCGCCACTGTTATTCGAGGAGCAACATTTCCGGATACCGGGGAGTGGAGCGGGCTGAGCGATGTTTGGGAAAGTTCAATGTCTCAATCCGAATATGAAAATTATGTATCTGAGATTCGGAATCAAATTGTAGAAGGAAATGTCTATCAAGTAAATGCGTGTCGAATTCTGTCCACCAAGATTTCTAAAGAGCGTTCTATTGCTCCACTTTTTTCACAGATATTAGCAAAGAACCCTGCCCCCTTCGCCTCATTCCTTAAATTGCCTGATATCGAAATTGCATCAGCTTCACCGGAACTTTTTTTAGAACGCGGAGGCTCGAAAATAAAGACGAGCCCGATAAAAGGAACGCGAAAACTCTCGGAAACCGGATCTGCCTTTTCAGATAAAGATACCTCTGAAAATGTGATGATTGTAGATTTAATGCGCAACGATTTTGGGCGAATTTGCGAAGTTGGATCGGTAAAAGTTTCTCAACTCTTTCGGCATGAATTGCATCCCGGATTAGAACATTTGGTATCTGATGTAATTGGGGAAGTGCGAGAAGGATTGAGCTGGGCGCAAATATTTAGTGAAGTTCTTCCTCCGGGATCAGTGAGCGGAGCGCCAAAAGAAGCAGCGATAAAGATTATTGACCAGAATGAACCAAGTGACCGGGGACCATATTGCGGCGCGCTTGGTTGGATTCAAGGTGATACGGCGAACCTTAGCGTGGCGATTCGATTGTTCTGGCGCAGCGGTGAGATATTAAAATTTGGTGCAGGTGCCGGCATAACTTGGGCTAGTGATCCCACACTGGAGTGGGAAGAGACAGAGTTAAAAGCATCGAAATTACTTTCGATAGCAGGAGGATTTAGAATTGATCGCTGGCCATTTGGTGCTGGACTCTTTGAAACTATAAGAGTTGAGAGCGGTAAACCGCAATTGCTTCGAGAACATTTAAATCGTGCTCGAAAAAGTGCAGACGAATTAGGATTTGAAATACCAAGCGACTTGGAAATTCAGAAGACGATAGATTCGTTAGGGCAGATTGAACTTGGCAGATTACGTCTGACTTTTGGCGAAAGATTCCAGTTTTCTATCGATCCATATGTAGATGCTTCGTATTCGGCTCGGGTAGGAGTGCAGAGTCTGGATTTTTCACCTGAATCTAAGTTGCATAAACGTTTTCCATATACTTCGAATTTGAATCTGTTGACCCAGGCCAGGGTTGATGGCTTCGATGAGATTGTAATTGTCAATCAAGATGGCAAAGTTTGCGAGGGCGCAGTATCAAATTTTGTATTTCGAATTGATGGCCTCTGGGTAACACCAGATCTTGAAGCAGGCGTGCTTCCAGGAATAATTCGTGGACTAATAATTTCAACCGGATTAGCAATTGAAGCAGAGATTGATGCAGCAGAATTGGATCGGGCAACTCATGCATTTGCACTTTCTGCACTGCGTATCGCGCAACCAGTCGGGGAATTGGCAGGTCGAAAATTGCAGGAGGATAAAATAAGTAAGCAGTGGAGCGATAAATTGCGGGAAATACTCCATACGCATTCGATAGGCTAGGAACATGGCTGATATTTCCATTCTGGTTGACGGTAAAGCGCAATCCGTTGATTCGGATATCCGTCCAACTCAGATTTTTACCGAAAGCAGTGAAATAATCGTCTGTAAAGTGAACGGTCATTTAAAAGATCTCTGGACCGAACTTAAAGCTGGTGATGTGGTTGAAGGTGTTTCGATTGAATCACCTGAAGGTCTCGCTGTGTTGCGCCACTCAACGGCTCACGTTCTGGCACAAGCGGTTCAAGAAGTATTTCCTGATACCAAACTAGGTATAGGGCCACCAATCACTGATGGTTTTTATTATGACTTTGATCCACAGAAACCATTTAATCCAGATGATCTTGAAAAGCTTGAATCTGCAATGCGCAAAATTATTAAATCAGGCCAGAGATTTCGACGCCGCGTGACAACAGAGAAAGATGCTTTGGCGGAATTAGCGCATGAGCCTTATAAGTGTGAACTTATTGGACTCAAATCAAGTGGTGTCGATGATGAGTCGAGCGTTGAAGTTGGCGCGGGTGAATTAACAATCTACGACAATTTAGGACGCGACGGTCAACCAGTGTGGAGTGATCTCTGTCGTGGACCACATCTGCCGTCAACAAAACATATTCCGGCATTTAAGCTGATGCGCACTGCTGCTGCATATTGGCGAGGTTCTGAGAAGAATCCAATGCTGCAGCGAATTTATGGAACAGCTTGGCCATCGCAAGAGAAACTCGATGGATATCTACATTTATTGGAAGAGGCAGAAAAGCGAGACCATCGTCGTCTCGGCACTGAATTAGACCTATTTTCATTTCCGGAAGAGATCGGTTCTGGGTTAGCGGTTTTCCATCCAAAGGGTGGAATCATTCGTCGCGCGATGGAAGATTATTCGCGCAAGCGCCACGAAGAGGAAGATTATCAATTTGTTTATTCACCACATTTAACTAAAGCAGCGCTCTTTGAAACTTCTGGCCATTTGCAGTGGTATTCCGAAGGTATGTATCCACCGATGGTTATGGATGAAGAGCTACATGCAGATGGCACCATAAAGCGTGCGGGGCAGAAGTACTACATGAAGCCAATGAACTGCCCATTTCACAATCTCATCTATAAATCTTCATCGCGTTCATACCGAGAATTACCACTACGGCTATTCGAATTTGGAACTGTCTATCGCTACGAAAAATCGGGTGTAATTCACGGACTTACTCGAGCGCGCGGTTTCACCCAAGATGATGCCCATATTTACTGCACCAAAGATCAGATGTTGGGAGAACTAGATAGCCTCTTAACATTCGTTCTCAATTTACTTCGAGATTATGGCCTTGAAGATTTCTATCTAGAACTTTCAACACGCAATCCAGAGAAATCTGTAGGTTCTGAAGCAGATTGGGAGGTGGCAACCGAAGCACTTCGAATTGCAGCAACGAAACAGAATCTTGAACTTGTTTTAGATCCCGAGGGCGCTGCATTTTATGGACCGAAGATTTCAGTTCAAGCTAAGGATGCAATTGGTCGAACCTGGCAGATGTCTACAATTCAAGTTGATTTCCAACTTCCGCAACGATTTGATTTGGAATATCAAGCATCCGATGGTTCCAGACAACAACCTGTGATGATTCATCGCGCGCTTTTTGGATCTATCGAGCGGTTCTTTGGAGTATTGACCGAACATTATGCCGGAGCATTTCCTCCGTGGCTTGCGCCAGTTCAGGTGCGAGCGATTCCAGTTGCAGATACCTTTATTCCATATTTAGAAGAAGTCATTGGCAAGATGCGCAGAGCCGGAATTCGGGTTGATATCGATGCATCTGATGATCGAATGCAGAAGAAAGTCCGAAGCGCGCAGCTCGAAAAGATTCCGTTCATGATGATTGCCGGCGAGGAAGATCAAAAAGCTGGGGGAGTATCTTTTAGATATCGCAATGGCGAGCAGAAGAATGGAATTAGCGTTGATGAGGCTATTGCCGAAGTTGTTGCTGCTGTCGCAAATCGAATTCAGATTTAGGAAATCAAAATGAGCGATCAAGAATTTTCAGGTGGAGCTGGTATGCCAGATCGTTGGCAAAGGTTGTGGGCGCCGCACCGGATGTCCTATCTCGAAGGCGAGAATCGTCCGCTCCCAGAAAACTCAATCGAATGCCCGTTCTGTAGAATTATTAATTTAAGTGATGAAGAGGGTTTGATTGTCGCGCGGGGGCGCGAAGCGTATGTCGTAATGAATCTCTATCCATATAACGCCGGACACTTATTAATTTGCTCCAACCGACATGTTGGTGATTTGACCGAATTAACTACAAGTGAAGGTAATGAAATTTTTGAGCTTTCAGCCCATGCAATGAAAACTATCCGAGCTGTAAGCGGTGCTGGTGGTTTCAACTTGGGAATGAATCAAGGTGCAATTTCGGGTGCCGGAGTTGCTGACCATATTCACCAACATGTGATTCCGCGTTGGTCTGGAGATGCAAACTTCATGCCACTAATTGGTCAGACAAAAGTCCTTCCACAATTGTTATCAGAAACTCGGGCACAGTTAGCCGCGGCTTGGTAATTTATTTAAGAAGGTAGCAATCTCGAAAGTACCGAGACCATTGTCAGGAATAAAGGGAATGGCTGGGAAGCTAAGTCCTTCTTCAAAACTAGTCGCGCCGAACTCTTCAACCGCCTCAAGAAATTCTTTACGGAAATCAAAGACTAAGACCTTATGCTCGGGATCGCTCTCACGTTCAATGCGCGTTCCACTGGAATAATCAGATAATTTTAAAGTTGCTAAATCAATTAGAGCGGTTGGATTTCCAGCATCATCATGGAGAACAAGGTATGGCGTCTGAACTGGATCTAACATTCGCCCAGCTATTGCACTCATGTCGTCGAAATCTATGTCGCCATTACTTAACTCTGATATCAAGACTAATGAGGGAATATAAAGTTCTCGGGCGGAATTCCAAATTTCGACATCTGCTGGAGCTATTCCATCATTCGCGTTGACGATAAATATTGCAGCGTCGCATTCGGCTAGCGGAGCCTGCTTCAGATTGAAATATTTTGCAATCTCGCCACCAGATTTTCCGACTACGCAAACCCTCAAATCGGGGTCGATTAATGGGTAGATTTGGGGGCTCACGACCACGAAGCCTACGATGGGAAAGATGTTACAAGAATCATTACGCGCCCCAGTGACCAGATTAATTACGCCAATCTGTCGTGGGCTGATAAAAATTGGAGTCAGCGCAAATCTGGTGACTGCGATAGGTGCGCTTTCGACGGTTTTGGCAGCGGTATTGACCTTTCCGCGAGGGCGTTTCTTTCTTGGGACCATGTTGATAATCGTGTTTGTATTATTTGATTTGTTGGATGGCACCATCGCTCGACTTTCAGAGAAAGGATCTAACGCTTGGGGTGCACTTCTAGATTCCACCCTCGATCGACTAACTGACGCAGTAATTTTGGGATCGATTCTCTGGTTTTTTATCAGAGAAAATGACCAGCTAGTTCCACTGGTTTTGATTTCAATTGTGTCTGGCTTTCTAATTTCTTATATCAAGGCTCGCGCTGAATCTCTTGGAATCGAATGTAATGGTGGTTTGGCCGAACGTAGCGAACGGATCATTATTGTTCTAACTACTACCGGTTTTGCTGGATTGGGTTTTCCATATGTTATGGCTGTTGGTCTCTGGATTTTAGCGATCGCAAGTCTGATCACAGTTGTTCAACGTTTGCGAATAGTTTACAAAGGCGCAAAATAGATGGGCGATACTTTTCTCTATTGGGGATACAACCTGGCTTGGAAAATTATCCGGTGGATTCCAGAGGCTAAAGCTTACGGTTTAGCCGATCGATTTGCTGATTTTATTTATGGCCGAAATGGTAAAGGCGTAAATAGATTACGCTCGAATTATCAGAGAGTTCGCCCGGAATTAGATAACGCGCAGTTAGAATTTTTGGTTAATACTGGGATTCGATCTTACTTGCGCTATTGGTGTGACACATTCCGATTTCCAAGTTGGAGTAAAGAGCGTTTACTTTCGACAACAGTCTGCGAGAATGAAAACTATTTGCGAGATCCAATCGCTGAGAAACGTGGCTGCATCGTGGCCTTGCCACACGCTGGAAATTGGGATCATGCAGGGGCATATTTCTGTGCGACTGGAATACCGTTAACTACGGTTGCTGAGCATTTAAAACCCGAGAAACTTTTCCGTAAATTTCTGGAATATCGCACTGCAATAGGCATGGAAGTTTTGGATCTGAATTCGCGGAGCATTGCCGTTCTTTCTCAGAGGTTACGTTCTGGAAAATTGGTCGCACTCGTTTCAGATCGCGATTTATCAAAGAACGGGATTCCGGTAAATTTTTTTGGTCCAGGCGGACAAATGCCAGCTGGGCCTGCACTTTTGGCGATACAAACCGGTGCTGATTTGATTACTGCATTTGTTAAATACGAAGAGGTCGGGATTCGAATTATTTTTGGCGAAGCGATTCCAATTCCAGATGCGGGATCCATCCCCGAAAAAGCCGCGGCAATGACCCAGGTGATGGCTGATCGGTTTGCCGAACAATTGAAAATCCACACTGTTGATTGGCATATGTTGCAGCGAATTTGGCCGGCGAGAGTAAATGAAGAGCAGGCAAATGCGTAGTCTAAAGATTGGAATTGTCTGCCCTTATGGCTGGGATACACCCGGCGGGGTGCAAATCCATATCAAGGAATTAGCAGAGTGGTTGATTTCTAGAGGCCATGAAGTTTCGGTATTAGCTCCGGTGACGACTGAAGCTGCAAGCATCGAACCATGGGTAGTTTCAGCAGGCCGCCCAATTTCAATTCCATACAATGGTGCGGTTGCAAAAGTTATTTTTGGACCGTTGGCATCTTCGAGAGTAAAACAGTGGATAGCTAATGGAAACTTCGATTTATTGCATCTACACGAGCCAGCTATTCCATCACTTTCACTCCTTGCAGGCTGGGCCGGCGACGGACCCATGGTGGCAACATTTCACGCGGCTGGTAATTCGCAGAAAGTTGCTAATGCGATTGGAACCATGCTCGATCCTCTGATCGAGAGAATTACGGCAAAAATTGCGGTAAGTGAAGTTGCACGAGAAACTTTAAAAGATCGCTTCAATACCGAGGCGGTGGTGATTCCAAATGGAATAGATACGAGTAAATTCGAGGGGAACGGAGTGCGATCTGAATGGGCACTTCCAAATACCCTGGGATTCATCGGGCGATTTGATGAACCACGGAAGGGTTTAACGGTTCTCTTGGCAGCGATTGGAAAGATAGTTGTAGAAATTCCAAATTTGCGAGTATTGGTGGCAGGTCCGGGTAATCCTCAAGATTTCTATAAATTGGTTCCATCTGAGCTCCGCGAACGGTTAATATTTTTAGGAAGAATTTCAGAGATTGAAAAAGCCCAATTTTTTAAATCGATCTCACTTTATATTGCGCCAAACACCGGTGGCGAATCATTTGGAATAATTTTAGCTGAGGCTATGGCTTCAGGCACGCCAATTGTCGCGAGCAATCTTCCGGCCTTTGTAAAGCTCTTAGATAATGGGAAAGCCGGAGCAATTTTTACATCAGAAAATTCGGATGAATTAGCGGAAACTGTATTAAAATTATTGGGAGATTCGCAGGCTAGAGCAGATATTGCAACTGTCGGTTTAGAGAAAGCAAAGAGCTACGATTGGAATAGCATTGGCGAACAGATTTTGTCGGTCTACGAAATGGCACTGGCTGGCAATTTGAAAGTAAGCCTCGCCTCTGAAAATCGATTCTGGAATAGGTTACGGTCAAATGATTGAAATAATTGTCCCGTTAGTTTTTCTCCTCCTAATCGCAGCTTGGTATCTAACTTTTCTGGCATCACGATTGGACGTTCTGCACCACAGAATTGAAACTTCATGGGCACACTTGGATGCTCTTCTACAAAGGCGAGCGGCGCTTGCCTTAGAAATCGCTAATTCGAAATCGGTAGATGCTGCAACCAGTCTGGTCTTGACGGCTGCCGCATACCAGGCGCGAGAAGCAAATATTGTCGAACGCAGCGATGCCGAAATCGCACTGTCTCAGAGTTTACGGTTAATTCTTGCAGATGAGGTTTCGACTCCTAGTGGGTTAGAAGTTGAGTTAATCGTTTCGTTAAATGCCATTTCCGAGAAGATCTCGGTGGGGATAACAATTCATACGGAAGCAGTGCAAAGTGCGCAGCTTCTTCGTAATAAAATTCTCTTCAGGATCTTTAGACTAGCTGGAAATGCGCCATTGCCAATGCGCTATTCATTTGAGGATGACATACTGTGAGGAAAATTTTAGCTGCAATATCTATCTTGATTGTTCTTAGTTCATGCGCATCTCCCTCTAATCCCGTGAAGGAAGTAGCGCCAGTAAAAATTGAGAGAAATGTTTTAACTAATTTGCCAGGAAAGAATGGTGTGATCCTCGCGGTAAAAATCGATGATACTGGTGCTGCGCGACCTCAAATTGGATTAAATAGTGCTGACGTTATTTATATTGAACAAGTTGAAGGCGGACTTACTCGGTTGGCTGCAATCTTCACCGACAAAGTTCCTGATTTGATTGGGCCAGTTCGTTCGGCTCGGATAAGTGATATTGAAATTCTTGAGCAGTATGGTCGAGTTGGTTTCGCTTACAGTGGTGCTCAGAGCAAGATGCAACCAGTTCTTGCGGCGGCAAATCTTGAAAATATGAGTGCAGAGCGAAATCCACCATCGATCTATCTGACCGATAAGACCAGATATGCACCGACGAATATGATGGTAGCTGCTAACGCACTTTTGAAGAAGACGATTGAGGTCGAGGGAAAGAAAATCGATACGGTTAGGTCGATTGGGTGGCAATTTGGAAAAGGGAGTGAGTTGGCAAAAGAGCTAACCTCGGCCCTAATTAAATGGCCAGCTTCAAAATATGGAATTACCTGGTCAGCAACTGATAAACGTTGGCTTCTAACTTTTAACGGCAAGCCCAATTTAGATTCGAACGGTCGCCAACTTGGCTCCCCAAATTTTGTTATCCAAAAAGTCTCCATTACAAATTCAATCTACAAGGACAAGGTAGGGGGAGTTACTCCTATTAGTAATACCGTTGGCAGTGGCACTGGCTACTTACTGCGGAATGGGAAAATTGTTGCAGTTAATTGGCAACGACCTAGTCCGCAGGTGGGAACGATTTGGACCCTAGCGGATGGTACTGTGGCCAATTTTGCTGATGGCCAAGTCTGGATAGCGTTGACTGACTCCGATCCCGAACTCATTTATCCAGCCCCGGCTGCGAGTGCGAGTCCGAAGAAGTCGAAGTAGACTCTGCCTTCTAAATAATTTCTGATTAGTCAGATCTTAAGAACAATAGGGACAACAGGAGTAAACAATGTCTAAACCAAATGAAGCCCAAGTCGGTGGCGCACGAGTGAAACGTGGCATGGCTGAAATGCTTAAGGGCGGCGTAATTATGGATGTTGTTAATGTAGAACAGGCCAAGATTGCCGAAGATGCTGGTGCAGTTGCAGTAATGGCGCTCGAGCGCGTTCCTGCAGATATTCGTGCCCAAGGTGGTGTCTCTAGAATGTCTGACCCAGACATGATCGAAGCAATTCAAGCCGCAGTGTCAATTCCTGTTATGGCAAAGGTGCGTATTGGTCACTTTGCTGAGGCACAAATTTTACAGACTTTAAGCGTTGATTACATTGATGAATCAGAAGTTTTAACTCCTGCTGATTACGAACACCATATTGATAAGTGGAATTTCACAATTCCATTTGTGTGTGGTGCAACAAATCTAGGTGAAGCGCTCCGTCGCATAAGCGAAGGTGCCGCGATGATTCGCTCTAAGGGCGAAGCAGGAACTGGTGACGTTTCAAATGCCACAACACATATGCGCAAGATTGGTGGAGAGATTCGACGCCTATCATCAATGCGCGATGAAGAACTTTATGTCGCTGCGAAAGAATTACAAGCTCCTTATGCGCTAGTTAAAGAAGTAGCCGAGACCGGAAAACTTCCAGTTGTTCTTTTCACAGCTGGTGGTATCGCAACTCCTGCCGATGCAGCGATGATGATGCAACTTGGCGCAGATGGGGTATTTATTGGTTCCGGGATTTTCAAATCTGGCGATGCTGCAAAACGTGCCGCCGCTTGCGTGAAGGCAACTACTTTTTACACCGATCCAAAAGTTGTTGCAGATGCATCCCGTGGTCTAGGTGAAGCTATGGTTGGTATAAATGTTGCGGACATACCTGTCCCACATCGATTGGCCGAACGGGGCTGGTAGGAATGAACGTTGGAGTTCTAGCGCTCCAAGGAGATTTTCGTGAACATTTACTGGCGCTCGATGATTGTGGAGTTACCGGTAAATTAGTTAAGACCGAATCTGATATTTCAGGAATAGATGCCTTGATCATCCCTGGTGGTGAATCAACAACAATTAGTAAGTTAGCAAAAGCTTTCGGACTCTTCGATTTAATCTCAAAACAAATATCTGATGGTATGCCGACTTATGGTTCTTGTGCCGGAATGATTTTGCTTGCCAAATCAATAGTAGATCCTGCATCTGACCAAGATGCTTTTGGCGGGATTGATATGGAAGTTCGCCGCAATGCATTTGGCCGTCAGACCGAATCGTTCGAAGTTGACTTAGATTTCAAGGCGATTTCGGGTTCACCAATTCGAGGCATTTTTATTCGAGCCCCTTGGGTGGAATCCCATGGAAGCGGGGTCGAGATTCTTGCGAGCATAGAAGTGTCGGGTAAAAACCATCCCGTGGCCGTAAGGCAGGGGAGCGTATTAGCTACGTCGTTTCACCCAGAATTAACGGGCGATAATCGCGTTCATAGATATTTCCTAGAAGATGTTTGTAAAAAATAATTCGAGATAAACTACAGCAATTGACTCATAGGAGGTTTAACCGTGTCAGGCCATTCCAAGTGGGCAACTACTAAGCACAAGAAAGCCATCATAGATTCCAGGCGTGCCAAAAATTTTGCAAAGTTGATCAAAGGAATCGAAGTAGCTGCTCGTAATGGTGGCGCAGATATCGTAGGAAACCCAACGTTATTCGATGCAATTGCAAAGGCAAAGAAAAATTCGATGCCGGCTGACAATATTGATCGTGCAGTTAAGCGCGGTGCCGGCCTTGAATCTGGTGGCGCCGATTGGCAGACGATTATGTATGAGGGTTATGGGCCAAACGGTGTTGCTCTGATGATTGAATGTTTATCCGATAATCGAAATCGTGCGGCTTCAGAAGTTCGAGTAGCCGTAACCCGCAATGGTGGTTCTATGGCAGACCCCGGATCTGTTTCATATATGTTCAATCGTAAGGGCGTAGTAATAGTTTCTAAGATAGCTGGAATAACTGAAGATAAAATTTTGGAACAGGTTTTGGATGCCGGCGCTGAGGATGTTACAGATCTCGGTGACTCATTCGAAATTGTGAGCGAGCCAAGTGATCTAGTCGCAGTTCGAAGCGCATTGCAAGGCGCGGGAATTGATTATGAATCGGCAGATACCTCTTTTCTTCCCTCGGTTTCAGTCCCATTAGATGCTGATGGTGCAACAAAAGTATTCGCGTTAATTGATGCCATCGAAGAGTTAGATGACGTGCAGAACGTCTTTGGAAACTTTGATGTATCAGATGAGGTAATGGCTAGCCTTTAAGATGCGCGTTCTCGGGGTCGATCCAGGTTTAACAAGATGCGGTCTCGGAATTGTTGAAAACGGAACTGCGCAAAAATTAATCATGGTCGGGGTAGGCGTTATTCAAACTTCAACCGATATGGAGCTGGCACATAGATTACTCGAACTAGAAAATCAACTGCTGATCTGGATCAAGGAATACAAACCTGATGTGATTGCGGTCGAGAGAGTTTTTTCTCAATTGAATATTCGAACTGCAATGTCTACTGGCCAAGCTGCGGGTGTTGCATTACTAATTGCAGCTCGAGCCGGGATTCCGGTGGCCATGCACACACCAACTGAGGTTAAGGCGGCCGTTACAGGTTCAGGTCGGGCTGATAAGAAACAAGTTGCACTTATGGTGCAGAAACTGCTCTCCTTAAAAGAAATTCCAAAACCCGTAGATAGCACCGACGCCTTAGCTCTTGCCATCTGTCATCATTGGCGAGGATCCGGCAATGCTCGTGTTGAATTAGCGGTAGCCAAAGAGAAGTTGCGATTAGCAAAGGTGGCCAAGAAATGATTGCCTCAGTATCGGGTGTCGTAAAAGCCACGACTCTAAATTCGGCAGTCATCGAAGTCGGCGGTATAGGGATCCAAGTCTCGCTCCCAACAAGATTTGCGGCGGCTTTGATTGTTGGCACCCATGCCGAGATTTTTACTACCTTAGTTGTCCGGGAAGATTCCTTAACTCTCTTTGGGTTTGATCGAACAAGTGCTCGTGATTTCTTTGATTTATTGCAGACCGTCAGTGGAATCGGACCTAAAGTTGCACAGTCAGCGCTTTCAATTTACGAACCAGAAGAATTAGCAAGTGCCATAGCTAGCGAAAATTCTGCGGCGCTAGAACGAATTCCTGGTCTTGGTAAGAAAGGTGCGCAGCGGACAGTTCTTGAATTAAAAGAGAAGGTAAGTGAGTTAGCTCGTACCCAGAGTTCAGGTGCGAAGTCAAAATCTCATTGGCGAACCCAATTACAGAGCGCTTTGATCGGACTCGGTTTCACAGCTAGAGATGCTGAAGCAACTATTGATTCCGTGGCTAGTGATCTTGGCGCGAAAATAGATGAAACAGATATCTCTGAACTTCTGAAATTGGCGCTGCAAAATCGCGGGCGCGGCTAGCCATGAGTGATGAGATAAGGGTTGTGGATTCAGAGTCCGATGATCTTGAACGATCTCAAGAATTGGCGTTACGCCCCAAGACGCTAGCCGAATTTGTAGGACAGAAACGAGTTGCAGACCAACTCGATCTCTTACTTTCAGCAGCGCGAAATCGAAAGGCACCGGCAGATCACGTTCTACTTTCAGGACCGCCGGGATTAGGAAAGACAACCCTTGCAATGATTATCGCTTCAGAAATGAAGGCACCGATTCGAATTACCAGTGGACCTGCGATTCAACATGCTGGCGACTTAGCATCAATTCTTTCATCTTTAGTAGAAGGTGAAATCCTATTCTTAGATGAAATTCATCGGATGTCACGGCCAGCGGAAGAGCTTCTCTATCTGGCGATGGAAGATTTTCGGGTAGATGTAATTGTTGGCAAGGGAGCGGGAGCAACGGCAATCCCACTAGAACTTCCTCATTTCACTCTGGTAGGTGCAACTACGCGCGCGGGCTTATTACCTAGTCCGTTGCGCGATCGATTTGGATTTACCGCACAACTTGATTTCTATGAAGATTCGGAACTTTCAGTAATTGTTAAGCGAAGTGCAGCTCTTATGGGGATTGAGATCAGCGACGAAGCCATTCGTGAACTCGGTTCACGTTCCAGAGGAACGCCACGTGTCGCCAATCGTCTTCTACGACGGGTTCGGGATTACGCGCAAGTGCACTCAAATGGAAAGGTAGAAATAAGAGAGGCGAAGGCTGCGCTTGAGATGTATGAAGTCGATGCCATCGGATTAGATCGGTTGGATTTAGGGGTTCTTGAAACTTTGGTGAGACGATTTAATGGGGGACCAGTGGGAATCTCTACCCTCGCCATGTCTATTGGGGAAGAGGCCGAGACCATCGAATCTTTGGCCGAACCTTTTCTGGTGCGGATGGGATTTATCTCACGGACCCCCCGTGGGCGCATTGCGACCCCTGCTGGATTCGAGCACCTGGGCTTAAAGGCGCCTAATAGTTCATCTGGAGAGCTCGATTTTTTCGACACACCAGCCTCTGATGCCTAGACTTGCGCCTCATGTCCGCCATTAATAATTCACAGAGCTCAAGCACAAATTCGAAGAGCGCCAAAACTTCAGGTAAGTCTGCGAAGTCAATCGCCATACTCGGTATTGCAATAATTGCTTTTAGTGCAGTTGCGGTAATCCAAGGTGCAACAAAAATTAAATTAGGTTTGGATCTTAGAGGCGGAACCAGCGTCACACTTACACCTCGAGCTACTGAAGGAACAAAGGTAACGCCAGAGGCAATCTCGCAAGCAGTAGAAATTATTAGACAGCGTGTTAACTCACTTGGTGTTGCGGAGAGTGAAGTTGCTGCGCAAGGTTCGGGAACTAACCGTCAAATTGTGATTTCGGTTCCAGGTGAAACCGGTGAAAAAATTGTTGAACTAGTTGGGCAGACTGCAGAACTTCGTTTTCGCCAAGTTCTAGTTGAAGCGGCGCCAAATGCGACTTCATTTTCGGCCGATACTCAGACTGCAACTCTTCCAAATGGTGTAACACCTGAACTCAGTGCAATGTTTACCGCACTTGATTGTACCAACGTATCGAATTTGCAGGGTGGTTCCACGGAATCTCCAGATGTCGCGGTCGTTGCATGTGATCGTGGCGGAACTGGAAAATTTATTCTTGCTCCGGCTCAAGTTTTAGGAAACATGGTTTCGAAAGCTAGCGCCGCTATTGATCAACAAGGTGCTGCTGGTTGGTATGTTTCACTTGATTTCAATGGCGAAGGTACCAGTAAGTTCGGTGCGCTTACATCTTCAGTAACTGGTTTACCAGCTCCCCAGAATCAGGTTGCGATAGTTCTAGATGGACTTGTTGTTTCAGCTCCTCGAATTAATGAAGCAATCAATGGCGGTAGCGCTCAGATAACTGGAAGTTTTGGCCAAGAAGAGGCATCGAATTTAGCCAATGTTTTGAAATATGGCGCGCTACCTCTTGCTTTTGATCAAGGTGAAGTCTTACAAGTTTCTCCAACACTAGGAACAGATCAATTGAATGCCGGTTTACTTGCGGGTCTACTCGGCTTCATTCTGGTATTCCTCTACTCATTAATTTATTACAGAGCTTTGGGCTTAGTTACGATCGCATCGCTTCTTGTAGCTTCAGCAATTGCACTCCTTGCATTCCTGCTCCTTGGAGAATGGCTTGGCTTCACACTGACTCTTGCCGGAATAGCCGGTGCGATTGTCGCGGTAGGTATTACTGCTGACTCCTTCGTGGTGTATTTCGAGCGCTTGCGCGATGAAGTTCGTGAGGGTCGTTCGATTCGATCTGCTGCCGAAACTGGTTGGGTAAAGGCCCGTCATACAATTATTGTCGCTGACATGGTCTCCATGATTGCTGCAACACTTCTCTACTTCTTCGCAGTTGGCGGCGTCCGTGGTTTTGCTTTCACTCTTGGTCTAACAACTTTAATCGATCTTGTTGTTGTCTTTGCTTTCACGCATCCATTAGTTTCTCTGTTAGCCAAAACAAAATTCTTTGGTAGCGGCCACAAATTGTCCGGATTTTCACAGAAGAGCTTGGGTATGAAAATTAAAATAGATGTCACAGAAAACTTGAAGGGTTAATCGCATGAGCACACTTTCAGGAATCGGCGGTCGTTTATATCGCGGCGAAACATCCATTGATTTTATCGGTAAGCGTCGACGTTGGTATGCGCTATCTGGTCTCGTAATTATCCTCTCGGCGATTGTTCTAGGAACTCAAGGCTTGCACTTGGGAATTGAATTTAAAGGTGGTTCTGAATTTTCAATAACCAAAGTTGGAGCCACTATTGAAGAAGGTCGTGCGGCGATTGCAAAAGCTGGGGTAAGCGGCGAGAGCGTTGTGCAGGAAATTGGTAATGATCGCATTCGAATCCAGACCGGAGCACTAGCTTCATTTAATACAGTCAAAGAATCTCTGGCTCAAAGTTTTGGCGTAAATATCGATGACATAGATACCCAAATTATTGGACCATCGTGGGGTAAAGAAATTACCAAGAAGGCGCTCTATGGTCTCTTTGGATTCATCATTGTTGTAATGCTCTTCTTGACTATGACCTTCGAGCCGAAGATGGCTCTCGCTGCGATTGTGGCAACAGTTCACGATGTATTTATTACAATTGGAATTTATGCTCTCGTCGGTTTCGATGTCACACCTGCGACGGTAATTGGATTCTTAACGATTCTTGGTTATTCGCTATATGACACAGTGGTCGTATTCGATAAGGTTCGAGAAAATACGAAATCCATTACAAGCACTGGGAAGATTACCTATTCAGCAGCTGCAAACTTGGCGGTCAATCAGACTCTGGTGCGCTCTTTCAACACCTCGGTAATTGCCTTATTGCCGGTTGGTTCGATTCTATTTGTTGGGGCCGGATTGCTTGGCGCTGGAACTCTAAAAGATCTTTCGTTAGCGCTCTTCGTAGGACTAGCAACGGGAACTTACTCATCAATTTTTATTGCGACACCATTGTTAGCACAGTTACGCGAACGTGAACCTGCAATGCGCGCACTTGCTAAGCGTGTTGCACAACATGCTCCAGGTGCGGTAACTGCGGAAGCAAAAGGTGCAACCACAGCAACACTTACAGATTCTGGATCAAGCACTAAGACTTCGTGGGCACGTGGACCGCGGAATCAACCTAAGCGCAAGCGTCGTTAATCTTTTTAACACTTTTTAAATCGCACCGACTAGTTAAGATAGAACCATGAATCCGGTTCTAGATGGTCTGGCGAAGGCCTTGATTGCTCATCATCCGGGCGCCTCGCTCGTGGAGCTTGAGCGCGCTTACGATATAGCGGCAACTGCGCACGAAGGACAGTCAAGAAAATCCGGAGCACCTTATATAACTCATCCGCTAGCGGTCTCAGAAATCTTGGCAGAAATTGGTTTAGATTTAGAAACAATCATTGCAGCGCT
>JASJJZ010000015.1:0-15562 GCA_037622205.1 Actinomycetes bacterium | reverse complement strand
GATAGATTCACAAGATCGCATCTATCCCAGAGCGGATCTGTCAAAGCTGCGCTGGTAATTTCGTGCCAGATTCGTGCCAGATCTTTGGCACAAAATAGAAAAATGCCACTGATTTGCCAATCCCAAAGGCGGTCAGTGGTTTTCTATTGTGTCGAAAGGTGTAACATCAGTCCTGGATTCACGCTTAAAATCGGGGATCTGCACGATCTAAATCTGTTTTGCGCTTAGATTTTTACAAGTGCGGGTGTAGCTCAATGGTAGAGCCCCAGCCTTCCAAGCTGGCCATGCCGGTTCGATCCCGGTCACCCGCTCCATAATTTGAATGCCAAAGTAATTAGGAAATATCACCAATCTGGATTGCCGCAAATGATCCAGCAAAAATTAATCCCGGGGAATTTGATAGTTCATTACATGTGATTGTTGCAGTTAAATTATATCCCGCCGAGGTGTCAGCTCCATTAACCAATATTGTTGCAATTATGCTGCTTTCTTGCTCAATACTTCCACTTCTACTTGTATACCCATTTTGAATCACATAATCCGTAGTAAGAACTACCGAAGAATCCGTTGACGAGATTGCGAATTTTATTAATTTAGCTAAACCATCATCAGCGACACCATGAAGGAGTAATTGAACAATATAGTTTTTCCCTAGAGCAAAGCTTCCAAATTCTTTAATTGATGTTGATGAACTGCTACCAATCATTGCTGTAAATGTCAGTAGTCCCATTGTCGAAGGACTAGACCCTGCTGTTCCTGTCTCTCCTTTTGCTCCAGTTGCTCCGGGTGTTCCTGGGGTTCCTGGTGCGCCGTTACCACCAGGTGTACCTGGAGTTCCCGCTGCGCCAGGTGTTCCGGCTGCGCCAGGTGTTCCGGCTGCGCCAGGTGCGCCTGGAGTTCCAGAACCTGCCGGACCGGCTGCGCCAGCTAAACCCTGCGCGCCATCACTCCCAGATGATGAACTTCCCTTTGCACCCGTTGCCCCGGTTGTGCCATTTGTTCCATTGGTTCCATTGGTGCCTGATGCGCCCTTGAGCGAAACTGGAGCAGGCCATTTGTTTTTAGTTTTAGGACCAAACATATTCATTTTATTTACATCTAAATAGAAGTCGCCATTTATCCCTAACGTTGATTTAGGTTCACCTTTGCCGCTAAGTAAAGTGTTTATGGCAGTTGCGACGATACGGCCAGCTTTAGCCATTGAGATCTTTTTGAGCGTATTCGCATGTGCTGTCGAATTTATCGAATTCGCAAACATGAACATTGAAATAAGCGATATGACTAGGAACCTTGAGCGCTTTGCGGAATTCATGTTGACACGTTTCTTGTTAACTATTTCCCCCTGTTTAGAGGCGATGTATTAAAGAGGATGGGCGCATTACTATGTCGATACAAGGGGTTCGATGAGTGCTGGCACTTATCCCCGCCTAGGGGCAGGAAAGGCTCGAAACTCACAGTCTAAATACAGATTTATTCATTATTCTCCCCAGCATCGCGATGTTATCTACGGGTATCCGCAAGTAACCGCTTCGGAATCTGAGATCGAGAAAATGCTACGAAGGTAGCGGCAGAATAGAAGGAGTTAGGAAATATGAAAAAGAAAGTTGTAGCCGCTGCAATAGCAGCCGCACTATCAATCGGAACTATTACATCAATTTCTACAGCGCAAGCCGATCGCGGATTTGCGAAAGGTGCCCCTTCACAAGTTGCAACAGTTCTTTCGGGATTAGTAGCAAATGGAACTCTTACTCAAGCACAAGCTGATGCAATTACTGCAGCGTTAACTGCAGCAAAGCCATTGAAGCCGATTGGCAAAATGGGCAAAATGGGCGGAGCTTACAAAGTTGCAGAAGTAGCTGTAATAACTTCAACTCTTGGAGTCACCGTAGCGGATCTACAAGCCGCACGCCTTGCTGGTAAATCACTTGCAACACTTGCTGGCGATAAGAAAGATGCACTCATCACAGCACTAGTTAATTTCCAAACAACTGAAATTGATGCTGCTGTAACAGCTGGAAAATTAACTGCGGAACGAGCAACAACCGCTAAGGCTGCTTTAACTGCTCGTGTAACAGCTAGGGTCGAATCTGTTCCAGCTCTAAAAATTGGCGGAATGGGTAAAGGCGAAATGGGTAAAGGAAAGAAAATGCATGGCCCAGATGATGACGATGCTCCAAAGATCGCATCAAACACGACATCTTCTAGCCTAAAGAAGTCTGCTTCACGTCCATCGATTGTCTAAATAACGGATCAGCTCCAAACTCTCTACGGTAACCACGCGGCTCTCGCTAGAAATAGCGGGGGCCGTTTGGCTTTTCTGCCATTATTGCGAAATGAGAATTCATATCGGAAGCGATCATGCGGGCCTGGAATTCAAGGGCGTAATCATTAAACATTTGCAGGCAAATGGCCATGAAGTTATCGATCACGGCCCAATTGAATATGATGCTTTAGATGACTATCCCGTTTTCTGTATTCCAGCGGCGCAAGGTGTTGCAAATGATCCAGGTTCCCTCGGGATAGTTCTTGGTGGTTCCGGAAATGGCGAACAGATGGCTGCAAATAAAGTGAAGGGAATTAGAGCTGCCCTGGTCTGGTCTCTTGAAACGGCAGTTCTTGCGCGTGAACATAACAATGCGAATGTGATTTCAATAGGTGGTCGGATGCATTCTGAAGAATTTTGTTTAGAACTAGTTGATAAATTCATCGCCACCCCTTTTCCTGGTGATGAGCGACATGTTAGAAGAATTAATTTGATGGCTAAATATGAAGATACTGGAGAAATTTAAGACTTTACATATTTTAAGTCAGTAACAATATGTCCCTTGCCTAAACCTTTGCCTTCAAATCGAGTGAGCGGTCGAAACTCTGGTTTCGGAATTACTCCCCCAACAAACCGGGAATCTGATCCAAATTTATCTTGACTCCACTCGGCATATGCCACCCAATCTGTAGCGATATGGATATGTCCACCGGGCTTTAGCTTTCGATAAATCAAATCAACAAAATCGTCTTGAACGATTCGACGTTTCCAATGTTTCTTCTTGTGCCAAGGATCTGGGAAATAGAGATGGACTGCATCGAGACATTCATCTGGCATATTTTCATTCAAGACTATTCGAGCATCTTCATTTATTAAACGTAGATTCTTTAAGTCAAATTCATTTATTCGAGCCAATAACGAACCAATGCCCGGACGATGAACTTCAAGGGCGAAGAACCCGGTATCTGGAAAATTGCGAGCGATTTCAGCCGTTGCCTCGCCCATGCCGGTTCCGATTTCCATTATTACCTTGCTGCTATTTGGAAATATCTCTGATGGAACTATCGGGTGATCTGGAATTATTCCAAATTGCTCCCAGAACAAATCTGTTGCCTTAGCTTGGGCCTCAGTTATGCGAGTGCCACGCAGGCGAAAAGACCTATTACTTAGGTTGTAGAGGCTGCTCTTCTCGGGAGAACTCATGTGGGTATCTTAGATAAGGATGGATAAGGTTGCCCCATGCCTGGATTAAATATCTCAAGAGCCGAAGCGCGCGAACGCAGTAGCCATCTTGCCGTCACTTCTTATGTTGTGAAAATTGATGTCTGCCAAGGCCCGGAAAACTTTATAGCTTCATCAACCGTTAAATTCAGTTGCAATGAGCCTGGATATGACACCTTTATCGATGCCGTGGGAAAGCGAATAATTTCTGCCAAATTAAACGGTGCTGATGTCGATATTTCTAATTACGATGGCGAGAGCGTCTTTCTCAAAGGTTTGGCTACGGAGAATGAATTAGTTATTGAAATTTTAGGCGACTACTCAAAGACTGGTGAGGGCCTGCAGTATTCGGTAGACCCGGCCGACAATGAAGTCTATTTATATTCACAAGGCGAGACGGCATATATCCGCAAGATGTATCCATGTTTTGATCAGCCAGATTTAAAGGCCACATTCCAATTGTCGGTTACAGCTCCTTCCCATTGGGAGGTAATTTCTAATTCACCGGTTAAAGCTAAGGGTGAAATTGCTGGCAATAAGAATTTTTGGGAATTCTTACCGACCCCAAGAATTTCTACTTATATAACTGCATTGATAGCTGGTCCTTATTATCACGTGCATGATGAGTATGTGGGCCAGAAAACTGTTCCACTTGGAATCTACTGTCGTAAATCTTTAGCAGAGTCACTTGATCCGGAAGATATCTTCTTAGTTACAAAACAGGGTTTTGCATATTTTGAGAAAGTATTTGGTCTTGCCTATCCCTTTGAGAAATATGATCAGATTGCTGTGGTTGATTTCAACTGGGGCGCGATGGAAAATTCAGGTGCAGTTACTTTCCTTGAGAACTTGCTGGTGTTTCGCAGCAAGGTGACCGAGCGAATGTATGACGCACGTGCAAATACCATTCTGCATGAAATGGCACATATGTGGTTTGGAAATATGGTCACAATGCAATGGTGGGATGACTTGTGGCTTAACGAATCCTTTGCTGAATGGTCCTCACATCTGGCATCAGCAGAAGGAACTCGCTTTATTACCGCCTGGACTGGCTTCAACTCCGAACGCAAGAACTGGGCATATCGCCAAGATCAATTATCTTCAACGCACCCGATTGTTTCCGACATGACTGATATTGAAACGGTTAACGCTAACTTTGATGGAATCACTTATGCCAAAGGCGCTTCAGTTCTCCAACAATTAGTGGCTCATGTGGGTCGCGACAACTTCATCGCAGGATTGCAGAAATATTTCGCGAAGCATGCCTTTGCAAACACAACTCTCGATGATTTATTAGTAGAACTAACTGCAACCAGCGGCCGGGACCTAAAGCCTTGGGTTTCCACCTGGCTACAAACAGCAGGCGTAAACACACTGCGTCCCAAGTTGGAAATATCAGATGAGAAATATTCGAAGATTGAAATCATGCAAGAGGCACCACTTGTTCCTGCAGGATCAAAAGAGCTTCGCCCACACCGTTTAGCTGTTGGACTTTATGATGTTAAAGGCAATGATGTTGTTCTACGTAAATCTGTTGAATTAGATGTTGCTGGCGCCAGCACACTAGTAACCGAGTTGGCTGGCGAGAGAGTTGCTGATTTATTGTTGATTAATGATCGCGATTTATCATATGCAAAAGTTCGGTTAGACGATCGTTCAATAGCAACCCTAAAATCACATTTAGGCAATATCTCCGATGGCCTGACTCGCGCTATGTGCTGGGCAATCTCGTGGGATATGTTGCGAGATGCCGAGATAAGCGCAACTGACTTTATCGAAATCGCCTTGGCTGGTCTTCCAGGTGAAAGTGATATCACTGTTGTAACAGTTATCGGAAATCAATTAACGACCGCAGTAGAACTTTATGCAAATCCCGCAAACCGCGATTCACTTCGAATCAAGGTTGCAGATGGAATCGCGAACTTGCTGGCTTCAGCAAAAGCTGAAAGTGATCACCAACTTCAATTCGCTAGAATCTTTACTGGCCTTGCGGTAAGCGATGGACACGGGAAACAATTACGGGCACTTTTAGATGGAAAACTTGCTGGTCTCAAAGTAGATGCTGACCTGCGTTGGACATTCGTTCTGGCACTTTGCGAGCGCGGATTATTTACCCGTGCTGAACTAGATGCTGAACTCGAGCGAGATAACACAATCAACGGCCAACTCGGTCATGCAACTTGTGTTGCCGCATTTCCTACCGCTGAAGCCAAGGCGACTGCTTGGAATTCGATTATTAAAGAAGATTTAACGAGCTCAATCCGCGCATCAATTCACCGTGGATTCATGCGATCCGGGCAACGCGACCTGCTTGCTGTATATGTAGACCCCTATTTTGATTCGCTTCTAACCATGTGGGATAGCGCTTCATTTGATATCGGAAGCTCTTTTGTAGAACTCTGTTATCCAACCTACATAACCAATCAAGCAACGTTAGATAAAACTGTTAACTGGCTTGATACAAGTGGCAAAGAAGCAGCTGCCGGACTTCGTAGATTAGTTTCTGAAAGTCGAGATTCCCTATCGCGCGCGCTCAAAGCGCAAGCAAAGGATGCTTAGAACTATTCGATACGGGTAAGTGTTGTGCTCTTCTTCTTGCGATCAACTGTAGATAGCGCAACTACGACTGAAATTACAATAAATAAAGCACTAGGAATAACAACAAAATAAACTATGCCGAGAAAAGTTCCAAGAGGTTCGCCCGGAAGTGAACCATCCTCTTGGGTAATTCGATTTAATACGCTGGTAAAAAATTGCATATCGGTATCTTAGGCAACTCCGGGTTCAGCACCAAATGGGCGAAGGTATGAAATCCATCTCGTATCCGGTTTTCCAGTTCCAAGAATTCGCCAGGCTGCGCCAGCTGGTTCGCGTGGCAGTGTCTTTAATTTCCAACCAATTTCTTTTAAAGTCCGGTCAGCTTTCTGGTGATTGCACTTGTGGCAAGCAGAAACAACATTCTCCCAATTGTGAGCGCCACCACGACTTCTTGGAATTACATGATCAATAGATGTCGCTGGTGCGGTGCAATAAACGCAACGACCACCATCGCGTGCAAATAGTGCGCGTCTGGAAAGTGGAACCGCATGACGATAAGGAATTCGAACAAACTTAACCAATTTAATAACTGCAGGCAGAATAATTTCACCACCAGAATAATGAAGGACCGTGTCTGATTCCTCAATTGTTGTGGCTCGCTGATTCAAGACGAGGATTAGCGCTCGCCTTTCTGATACGACACCTAGTGGCTCATAAGTGGCGTTCAGCACCAATGTTTGTGGCACCTAAATAGCTCCCTTTTTGTGGATCTAGCTCCAACGCGTGGCTCGAGTTGTTGGGTAAATAGTGCCTTAAGTAGGGCAAAAAATCGCGCATTTCTGATGGCGAATCTCATGAATAGAAGGTTTATTCTTCGAACATGACCCTAAGCAATAATGCCCAAGAGATTTATGACTGGTTTATTGGCGCGCCTTTCCACATATTTTTGATCTTAGTCTTCGCCCTGGTCCTTCAGAAAATCGGTGGTCGCGCAGTAACTAGAGCTATAAATCGAATTGCTGAGGCTGATTTTGTTCCAGGACCAAAACGTGGAATAGGTCGACAACGCGAACGGGCTCGAACCGCAGGAACTCTCCTTCGATCCAGCCTTAACGCAGTTATCTGGGTCATTACTTTATCTATGGTGTTGAGCGAACTTGGATTCAACTTAGGACCAATTGTTGCATCAGCCGGTGTGATTGGAGTTGCACTTGGACTCGGAGCACAATCAATTGTTCGCGATGTGCTTGCCGGAATGTTTATGTTGGTTGAAGATCAATATGGCGTTGGGGACCAAATTGAAACCATGGAAGTTGTTGGCGTTGTTGAATCAGTTGGGCTCCGAATAACAACAGTTAGGTCTTTAGATGAAACTCTCTGGTATTTACGTAATGGCGAAATTCTAAAGGTAGGAAATAAATCTCAACCTAGAAAGAATTAATTATCTGGCTGATTTTTCATTGAATGCGCGGCATATTGAAAATAAGTCCAGAGCTCTTCTTTAAGATCCTCAGCGATATCTAAATCAATCACTGCTGCATGCATGCACTCAAGCCAAGCATCATGTTCTGGTGTCGCTATATGAAATGGGGCATGGCGCATTCGAAGTCTGGGATGCCCACGTTGGTCGGAATAAGTAGAAGGTCCGCCCCAATATTGTTCAAGAAATAGTGCAAGACGCTCCTCTGCGCCGGCCATATCTTCTTCTGGATACATTGGTTTTAAAATCGGATTTGTTGCGACTCTTTGGTAGAAGCGTTTTGTTAGCTCTTTAAACGTTTGTGAACCGCCAGCACGATCATAAAAAGTTGCTTCACTCATAATTGGGCATCTTCTTTAACCTTGCTTATTTTGAGCACAAAATAAGCTGTAACAATGCACAAGAACCCACTGAGATAGAAGGCATAGGCATAATCACCGAACTTAGTATGGAAAATTGCTGCGCCAAATGCCGCGGCAGATCCACCAATTTGATGAGCTGCAAAAACCCAGCCATAGACAACGGTGGTTCGCTCTGGCCCTAGAACCTGACGACAAAGTAAGACAGTTGGTGGAACTGTTGCCACCCAATCAAGTCCGTAAAAAATAACGAAAACTAGCGTTGAAGGATGTAGCGTTTCGAAGAGAATAGATGGCAGTAAAAATAACGAAAGGCCGCGGAAGAAGTAATAAATAAAGAGCAGTTTGCGTGGGTCATATCGATCAGTTAGCCAACCAGAGAAGATTGTCCCGATTACGTCAAAGACGCCAACCAAGGCCAACAGGCTTGCAGCAGTAACTTCGCCCATTCCGTGATCATGTGCAGCAGGAATAAAGTGCGTGCCAATTAAGCCACTAGTTGAAAGACCGCAGACAAAGAATGAGCCGACTAGATACCAAAAATTACGAACCTTGCTCGCCTCTTTAAGAGTTTGAATCGCAAGACGCCCAGCATTGGTCTTATTTTGAACAGGTTCAACCCAATCACTTGGTGCCCCATATGGAGTTACTCCTGCTGAAGAAGGTCGCTCTTTTAAGAATAAATAAATAAGTGGGACCATCACAAAAGCACCACAAGCAACAACTAGCGAGACTGACTTCCAACCAATATTTGTCGCTAGTGTTGAAAGACCAGGTAGGAAAATTAATTGTCCAGTTGCGGTTGCAGCGGTCAGAGCGCCAACAACCAACCCGCGTCTGGCTACAAACCAACGGTTCGCAATAGTTGCGGCAAAGACCAGCGCCATTGAACCAGTTCCGATTCCAACAACCACTCCCCACAACCCAATTAAGTGCCAAGGCTTTGTCATAAAGATTGTAGAAAACGCACCAATTCCTACTGTTGTGAGAGCGGTCATTACGACTCGGCGAATACCAAAGCGCTCCATTAAAGCTGCGGCAAATGGCGCTGTAAGCCCGAAGAGCAGCACATTTATTGCTACGGCTAGCGAAATATTTTCACGAGACCAGCCAAAGGAATCTTCAAGTGGAACGATTAAAACCGAAGGGGCAGATCGAAATCCCGCTGTTGCAACTAGAGTTAGAAAGGTTACGCCAGCAGCAAACCAAGCTGGATGAATATTTTTTAACTTCATTATTCCTCTAAATATTGGGTTAGTAGCCCGCGCTCTTCATCATTTATTGCGCGAGATCGCTTGCTCGCCATATCGACTGCAACTTGGACAGTTCTAGCCCGAGCATGAACTCCGGCCTTAGAAGTTAATTCATATTCAAGAGTGAAAGAAGAATTTCCGATTTTTGAAACCCAGATTGCAATATCAATTTCGAAGCCACCTTCAGTTATCGGTTCTAAATAATCGACCTCTGCCCGAGCAACCACCATATCCGAAAACATTGGTTTTAGCCCTTTAGCAATCCGTGAATACCAGGTGAAGTCGGCACGAACTTCTTGAATAAATGTTAAGTAATTTGCATTATTTATATGGCCGAATGCATCTAGATCATTCCAACGAACATATGTTTTTCCGTGGTGGCGCATTAACGAGTTAGCTTTCGGTAGGTAACACGATGCGGCCTGGAAGCTTCGATACCTAATCTTGCAATTTTATTCTCTTCATATGATTCAAAGTTTCCTTCAAACCAGAACCATTGCGAATCTCCTTCATAGGCCAAGATGTGTGTCGCGACGCGGTCCAAGAACCAGCGATCGTGCGAGATAACCACAGCGCAACCAGGAAATTCAAGTAGTGCATTTTCAAGTGAGCCAAGTGTTTCAACATCGAGATCATTTGTTGGCTCATCAAGCAGCAATAAATTACCGCCTATTTTCAATGTGAGTGCAAGATTTAATCGGTTCCGCTCGCCACCAGATAAAATTCCAGCAGCTTTCTGCTGGTCTGGACCTTTAAATCCAAATGCGGATACATAAGCACGTGATGGCATTTCTACTTGGCCAACTTTTATGTAATCCAAGCCGTCAGAGACAACTTCCCACAAGCTCTTCTTAGGATCAATGCCGCCACGAGACTGGTCAACATAGGAAATCTTTACAGTTTCACCAATTTTTACGTTGCCGCTGTCAGGTTCTTCCATGCCAAGAATTGTTTTAAACAACGTGGTCTTACCAGCTCCGTTAGGCCCGATAACTCCAACAATTCCGTTGCGAGGCAGAGTGAAAGAAAGATCATCGATAAGCAGGCGCTCTCCGAAGCCTTTCTTCAAGTGATCAACTTCAACCACAACGCTTCCAAGTCTTGGTCCCATTGGAATTTGAATCTCTTCGAAATCTAATTTGCGAGTTTTTTCGGCTTCAGATGCCATCTCTTCATATCGGGCTAAACGTGCCTTCGATTTAACTTGGCGGCCTTTCGAATTCATTCGAACCCATTCAAGTTCTTCAGTCAAACGCTTTGCGCGTTTTGAATCTTTCTGGCCTTCAATCTTTAAACGTGCCGATTTGGTATCGAGGTAAGTCGAATAGTTTCCTTCATAAGGAAATGCACGACCGCGATCAAGTTCCAGAATCCATTCCGCAACGTTATCCAAGAAATATCTATCGTGCGTGATGGCTACGACAGTGCCTGGGTATTTACTCAAATGTTGTTCGAGCCATAAAACTGATTCCGCATCTAGATGGTTTGTCGGCTCATCAAGCAATAAAAGATCTGGTTGTTGTAATAACAATTTACAGAGTGCAACACGGCGACGCTCACCACCGGATAGAACTGTTACATCTGCATCCCCTGGTGGGCAACGCAAAGCATCCATTGCTTGTTCCAGTTGTGAATCTAAATCCCAGGCATTTCGATGATCGAGTTGCTCTTGTAGTGTTCCCATCTCGGCCAACAACTTGTCGTAATCGGCATCTGGGTTAGCCATTTCATCGCTGATCTGATTAAACCGAGCTAGCAAGCCCATAGTTTCAGCAACGCCTTCTTGCACATTTTCCAATACGTTTTTGGTTTCATCTAGCGGTGGCTCTTGCAACAAAATTCCCACGCTATAACCTGGTGATAAGAATGCTTCACCATTCGAAGGTTGCTGAAGTCCGGCCATAATTTGTAGGACCGTCGACTTACCTGATCCGTTGGGACCTACAACGCCGATCTTCGCCCCGGGCAAAAACATCAGGGTCACATCATCAAGAATTACCTTGTCACCATGCGCTTTTCGCGCCTTTTTCATCGTGTAAATGAACTCAGCCATGTGCGAAACCTTATCGGTTCAAATCGGTAGACTTGCACACGAAATCCAGTAAATGCGCCTGTAGCTCAGTCGGATAGAGCAACCGCCTTCTAAGCGGTAGGCCGCAGGTTCGATTCCTGCCAGGCGCACCAAGATCACACAATGGCTATCGGCCAGAGAAATGAAAGAGCCCCAGGCTTTCGACCTGGGGCTCTTGATTAACTGCTTTTAACTCAACTAGTTACCAATTTTTCCAATTAGCTTCAAGTTGATATCGCGCAGCGCCCCTGTGATTGTTGTGAACTCAATCTTTGGATCGGCCTGTACGCACTTTGGATCCAAGAGATAAGTGAGTAGATCGCGAACTGCCTTTGCGGTCTCTGCATCTTTCTGCTTGGTGTCAATTAGCGCATATGAAGTGGTTCCGAAGAGGTACGAACCTGGATCCTTTGTCTTGTAGTCAAAGGTAACGATTCCATTATCTGCAATCTTTGCAGCACCAATGAATGCTGATACGCCACCAGATGTTGGAGCCTGAAAGTTTCCTGCTTCATTCTGGATGCTAGCAATAGCTAAACCGTTATCTTTCGCATATGCTGCTTCAGCGAATGTGATTGAGTAACGAGTCTTTGCAGCGGCTGCAGCAACTGCTGCTGAGCCAGATGCTCCGGTGATTCGACCTAGGTTAGCCTTATCATTCAAGTTGCCAGGGAAGGTTGAAGCGAAAGCATTGTTTCCAGCCTTTGTCCAAACTTCTGGAGCAGCTCCGTTAAGTGCCGCAGTGAAGGCACCTTGCGTTCCCGAAGAATCAGAGCGATAAATAACCTTGATTGGCTGATTTGGAAGGGTGTAGCGAATATTACGAGTAACAGTTCTTAGAACTTTTGGTTCACCAGCTTTGTTCTTCTTTACAAGGCCCTTTTTATTAGTCTTGTAAATCACTACCTGAACTGGGCGGTTGTTATCTGCAACGATCTTTGGATCGTTCCACTTGGTGATTGTTCCACCAAAGATTCCGGCAACAGTTGCTGGAGATAAGTAAAGTGGCTTCTGGTTTCCGATGTTATACATAACTGCGATTGGTGCAGCAACTACTGGAATATGAATTACACCTTCGCGCGCAGCAAGGTGTGGAGTATCTGAAAAGTTAACAATTCCGGTCTGCTTATCTGAAGCTGAACGACCGGCACCTGAACCACCTAGACCATATGTAAATGTGTTGCCAGTCTCTTTGTTATAACCAGCCTTGCAGGCTTCAATAATTGGGCCAGGGAATGTTGCGCCAGCGCCTGTAAGTGAAACAGCCGCAACGGCTGACGGAGCAGCAAGTACCGCAGTAGCAATAACTGCGCTAAGTACCTTGATCGATTTAGAGAGTTTCATTTTTCCCCTTGTTAGGATTAATTAGACGTTTGTCTAAGGGAAAAACTATTGATTCCGGGTTAAGTAACAGGGGCTTGAAGCCAAACTCTCGCCAACTATTAGGTGAACAGTTGGTAAACCAGATTTAGCCGATTTTAGCCAAAACGACCTGTCACATAGTTCTCGGTGCGGACATCTTTTGGCCTGGAGAAGATCTCGCTAGTTGGCCCAACTTCAACAAGTTCTCCAGGGCCGCCATCGGATAAGAAGAATCCGGTGTAATCAGATACCCGAGCTGCTTGTTGCATGTTGTGAGTAACAATAATAATTGTCATTGAAGACGAGAGCTCTGAGATTGTCTCTTCAATTTTTAAGGTAGATCCTGGATCAAGAGCTGAACATGGCTCATCCATCAACAAGATTTCTGGTCGCACTGCAAGTGAGCGTGCAATACATAAACGTTGCTGTTGCCCGCCAGAAAGCGAACCGCCGTAAGCGCTTAGCCGATCTTTTACCTCTGCCCAGAGCCCAGCACGAACTAGACACTCTTCGAGTAAATCATCTTTGTTCGAAACTTTTAATTGAGCAAGCTTTAGACCTGCAAGAACATTGTCTGCAATAGTCATAGATGGGAATGGATTTGGCTTCTGGAAAACCATTCCTACTTTTAAGCGAATCTTCGTTACATCAGTTCCACTCTCATAAATATCTTTTCCATTTAGCAAAACATCTCCAGCCATAGCTGCGCCAGGGATAAATTCATGCATGCGATTTAAGGTGCGAATGAAAGTTGATTTTCCACAACCAGATGGACCAATTAGCGCAGTGACGGTTCCTGACCAGAAATCCAAAGATATATCTCTAAGAACTAATTTATCGCCAAACCAGGCATGGATTCCGCGGGCCTCAAGCCCAACACCGAGAGCACCTGACCCGGGCTTTTTCTTCGCAGCAGCATTTGCAGCAACGCTTGAAAGTGGTGATGGAGTTGTTGTTTCCATATTTTTATTTCCTTTATCTAGTGGGTCCTGCGCGCCAGAATTAATCACTTTTTATTCCTATCTCCACCTAGAAGGCGAGCCGCAATAAACAATATAAAAATCAGAACTAGGAGAACAAAGATTCCGGCCCAAGCACGCGCGATAGATTCTGTTGTCCCAAAAGTAAAACTCTTCCAAATATAAAATGGGAAAGATCCCATCGGCCCGGAAGTTGGATTTAAGTTAACGGCATCTCCGCCACCAGTGACAAGCACCAATGGCGCGGTTTCGCCAGCAACTCGAGCAACTCCCAAAATAATTGCAGTGATCAATCCACTCTTAGCAGCGGGAACAACGATTTGTGAGATTGTGCGCCATTGGGTTCCGCCAAGTGCGATACCTGCTTCACGCAAATCCGGTGGAATCAACAGCAATACTTCTTCTGATGTTCTGGCGATGGTTGGAATCATAAGAATTGATAACGCCAAACCACCCATTAGCCCGCTTGGGGTCTTAGTAATTGGAAAGACAATTGCCGAGAGAATAAATAAGCCCGCAACAATTGATGGAACACCAGACATGGCCTGAACTAAGAATTTGATTGGGCGGGTGAAAAAACCTTTAATCTCAGTCAGATAAATAGCGGTGAGAATGCCAATTGGCAGACTAATAATTAGCGCTATCCCGACCATGATTCCGCTACCGGTCAAAGCATGCAATAAGCCACCTTGATCTATGGGATCGTTTGGACCATTTAATTTCATATCAGTCGTGAATAAATTTAATTTGAGTCCAGTTTTTCCACGCTCAAAAATGACGAACAAAATACTTGCAATCGGTAGCAGCGTTATTAAAACACCAGCAACTGCAAATGAAGATGCGATTGAATCCTTCGCTGTGGCAATTCCTCTACTTAAATAATTATGAATGAAATTAATCAAAATAATTAAGAGAAAGAAAACTCCGGTATAGGCTAATTTTCCTTTTAACTCAGTGAGCGCCACTAAAGCAAAAGAACCCACAGCAGCCAGCAATATCGCTCCAAAATCTAGTGCGCGTTCTCGAGAAGTAGCAGCCCAAGGCTTCCCTGGTTTAACTACTAATTTGCTATCGCTCATCGACCTTTACCACCTGTCTTTGTAACAATGGCATTGGCGATTGAATTCACAATCAGCGTAAGAACGAATAGCGCCAATCCAGCTGCCATAAGCGCTCTGGTTTCGGTTGGTCCGGCCTCACCAAACTTGAGCAGAATCATCGATGCAACATTGCCACCAGCACCGATTAGAACCTGCCAGTTGATCTGGTAAACCAAATTTAGAACTGTGTAAACAGCAACAGTTTCGCCCATTGCGCGACCTAAGCCAAGCATCGCACCGCCTACAACTCCGCTTCTTCCATATGGAATTACAACAGCTTTAATCATCGCCCACCTTGTCGCACCAAGTGCGTATGCAGCCTGTATTCGATCCAGGGGAGTTTGTGAAAAAATTTCGCGCGATATGGATGTGATAATCGGAATAATCATTGTCGCCAATACAACGCCTGCGATAAATGGCGAGCGCTCAAATATGTTTACATCCATCTTGAAAAATGGAAGAAATCCGAAATACTTATAAAGTAACTTTGCCCAATATTCAGCATGCGGCATCAATACAAAGTAACCCCACATACCGAAGAGAATTGAAGGAAACGCTGCCATCAGATCAATTAGCGCAACCACTAATTTCTTTATAAAATTTGGTGCATAAAAAGTTAAGTAGAGCGCACACAAAACTGAAATTGGAACTGCGATAATTACAGCAATTGTCGCGCAAATTAGCGTTCCAACAAGCATCGCCGCAATTCCAAATTGCGAGGCCTCAAGATCAGTATTCCCTACGTTGTCTTGAACTACTTCCCAATTACTTCCAGTTATGAATCCCAAACCTTCAGAGCGAAGAACTTGAAAACCTTGGAAAGCTAAGAAAATAAAAATTAACCCTAAAATCAATAACGATGAAAGTCCGCCCGTAGTTGCAACGCCACGAAACACTTTGTCTGACAATCTTGGTTTTGTTGTAATCTCGCGCTT
>JASJJZ010000014.1:0-4212 GCA_037622205.1 Actinomycetes bacterium | reverse complement strand
TATCAATCTCTCCCTATCGTTTACCCAGAACTTGGCATTAAGCCAAGGCTAATTATTGCTGCTGATAATGTGCAAGAGCGCGCTGACTATGCGGTAAATGTTCTCGGATATGAAACATCAACTCTGGATTATAAAGATGTTCTTGCCCATCCTGACGTGGATGTGGTTTCAATCTGTGCACCAAACTTTCTACATGCTGAAATTGGAATCGCTGCTGCAAAAGCTGGTAAATCATTCTGGATTGAAAAGCCAGTAGGACGCGGTGCAACTGAGACCGAAGCGGTAGAAGCAGCAGCAATTGCAGCTGGAGTCACTACGACAATCGGCTTCAACTATCGAAATGCCCCAGCAGTTGAACATGCAAAACATTTAATCGAAAGTGGAGCGCTTGGTCGCATCACAAATATTCGCGGGACCTTCTTTGCGGATTATTCAGCGGAACCAAATGGCGCCCTCTCTTGGCGCTTCATTCGTAAGTTTGCTGGCAGCGGAGTTCTGGGTGATCTGATGGGACACCTGGCCGATCTAGTTCAATATTTAGTTGGACCAATCGCAGAAGTTAGTGGCATAACTAAAACAATTATTACCGAGCGGCCAGTCTTAGAGATGGGAAGTGGTACGCACTTCGCAGTAATCGAGGGCGGAAAATTAGAAGCTGTTGAAAATGAAGATTACGCTGGTGCACTAATTCGCTTTGCAGATAGCGCTGTTGCCGCAGGTGCCGTCGGAACTATCGAAGCTTCTCGGGTTGCAGTTGGACCACGCGCAAGTTACAACTTTGAAATTTATGGAACTGAAGGCTCAATCAAATGGGACTTCGAGCGGATGAATGAAATAGAAATTGCCATTGGTCGCAAGGGTGAACATGTGGGATATCAACGCGTTATGGCTTCACCAATGTTTGGGGATTTTGGAAACTTTCAACCAGGCGCTGGAACTTCAATGGGATATGACGATTTAAAGATTGTCGAAGCCCGTAAATTCCTTGAAGCCTATTTTGGCGGACCCGCAAAGAATTCAAACATTCACGATGCCGTATCTGCAGCTCGCGTTATCTCTGGCATCGAAGAATCAGCAGAATCACGGAAGTGGGTTGCAATTAAAGGCGTCACTGGAACTACGGCGGCGATTGCAAAATAATGAGCACAAGTTCGGCACCAATAATCGTTGGCTTAGGACCAATCTCAAGTGCCATCGTCGAGCCAATTTTTGGTTCGGAGTTCACTTATATAGAAAAGCCAACGCCACAAGATCTGGCAATCGCAGAAGGTGCACTTGTTCGGGCAGCATTTGAATTTAATAAATCGGTATTTGATTCCATGCCAAACCTCAAGGTAATTGCGCGCACTGGGGTCGGAACTGAATTAGTTGATTTAGTTGAAGCCGATGCTAGAAATATCCCAGTTTTAATCACACCTGGCGGCAATACCACCGCTGTCGCAGAAGGTGTATTTGCTCAAGTTCTGCATCTATCAAAGCGGCTTGGCCCACTTACTAAATTAGTCGCGACCGGAAAATGGGAAGAGCGCACAAAATATCCAGTTGGAGATTTAGCGAATCAAACTTTAGGAATTATTGGCTTCGGTCGAATTGGAAAGAAAGTTTCTGAAATTGCATCTGCGTTCGATATGAAAATTCTTGCCTTTGACCCGATTGCCGAAATTCCAGCCCTGCTTAAAGCAGATTCAATCGCAGAACTTTTAATAAATTCAGATGTAATTACTCTTCACGTGCCATTGACTCCACAAACCAGTGGGCTGATTGGTAAAACTGAACTGGCTTCGCTAAAAGAAGGAGCAATTTTGATTAACTGTTCTCGTGGTGCATTACTCGATTTAGATGCAGCACTCATCGCACTAACTAGCGGAAAACTTGGTGGACTTGGTTTGGATGTATTTGATCCCGAACCACCTAAGTACCATCAAATTTTTGATCACGAAAACGTTGTTCTGACTCCACATGTAATGGGTCTTAGTAAGCAAGCAACTATCGCAACCTATGTAATGGCAGCAGAAGGCGCCCGCGATGTTCTAACTGGAGTTAAACCAAGAGCAGTAGCTAATCTAAAAAATAACCAAAATAATCAGGACAGGAGCACAAAATGAGTGCAAAGAGCGCAAAGATCGCAGCAGCACCTATTTCATGGGGAGTTTGCGAAGTGCCAGGTTGGGGACATCAGATGTCGCCCGCAAGAGTTTTAAAAGAGATGGCAGAACTTGGATTTAGTGCAACCGAATTTGGTCCTGAAGGATTCTTGCCAATGGAGCCAGCACTAAAGGCTTCTATTCTCAAAGAACACAATATGACTGCAGTTGGTGGCTTTGTTCCAGTTATTTTGCACCGAGCCGATCACGACCCAATTCCAGGTGTTCAAAAAGAACTTGAAGGTTATGCAGCTGCCGGTGCAAAAATTTTGGTGCTTGCCGCAAATTCTGGAATTACTGGTTATGACGAAAAACTTCCAGTATTAACCGATGCCGAGTGGGATATCTTGTTTAACAATCTAAATCGGATTCAAGCCGAGGCGGCAAAGATTGGCGTTAAGTCAGTGCTGCACCCGCATGTTGGAACTATGGTTGAGACAGCTGATCATGTAAATCGAGTTGTCAAAGGCTCAACCATTCCATTCTGTTTAGATACTGGTCACATGATGATTGGTGGCACCGATATCGTCGCTTTCTCTAAAGATCATGCCGATCGCATTGCACATTCACACCTTAAAGATGTAAATAGCGCAATGGCGGAGAGAGTTCGCAAACATGAAGTTACTTACTATGACGGAATGTTGGCTGGTCTATACACGCCACTTGGCCAAGGCGATGCAAATATTCGCGCCGTTGTCCGCAACTTAATCATGGCAGGCTATGACGGCTGGTTTGTTTTAGAACAAGATAATGCCTTGAACGCTGAACCAGCTGATGGAGCTGGTCCATTTGCAGATGCTAAAGCTAGTGTGGAATTCCTGCGCCAAGTTCTAGCAGAACTTGATAGTGAAGGTTTCTAAAGCTTTATAACTCTGCCCGTCTTTGCAGATTCAGTTGCGGCATCAGCGAGTATCAACGCTTTGCAGCCATCTTCATAAGTCGGGTTTAGTTGTTTTCCGGTCTCGATACTCTCGATAAAGAGCGCAAGCTCTTTGCGATAGGAAGTGGCATATCTTTCTAGGAAGAAATCTAGATATGGATCTAGTTGTTCGCTGTGATCAGCCTTAAAACTGCGAACCGAAGTTGGCGCCACATTTGTCACTTGCAACATTCCCTTATCGCCAAAAGCTTCAAGGCGTTGGTCATATCCATATGACGAGTGACGAGAGTTGATGATTGAAACCAACTTGCCATCAATACTTCTCAAGTTTGTAATCGCAGTATCGAAATCTCCCTCAGCTTTGATTTCCGAGCTGAAGGCATTTGTCGCAAAGGTGCTGACTTCAGCGATATCTCCGACGAAATAGCGCGCAATATCAAAATCATGGATTACTTGGTCGCGAAAGATTCCACCGGATACTGCGATGTAAGCCTGTGGTGGTGGTGCAGGATCGCGGCTTGTCAGTATTAATTGTTCGAGATTTCCAAGTTCGCCAGCCTTAACGCGGGCATAAACAGCGGCGAAGTTTGGATCATAACGTCGGTTAAACGCAATTGAAACGTTGGTCTTTGAGTTAGCGACCTTATCTTTAATTGTATTTGCTCGATCGATATCGAGATCAACTGGTTTCTCACATAATACGTGGATACCTGCATCTATTGATCTGCTAATTAAATCTACGTGAGTTGGGGTGGGAGAGCCAACGATGATGGCATCAACATCGCCTTTGGTGAAAATATCATTAACATCAGTTGTGTATTTGGAGCCATATTGTTCAGCAAGTTTTGCAGCGCTCTCTTCGATTGCATCGACAACAACCACAAGCTCTGCTCCGACTGTGTCACTAACGCTTCCCGAGTGAACAATGCCTATACGGCCAGCACCGATAACACCAATTCTTAAATTCTTCTTAGCCATATTTCCCCCCGGTAATTCTCAGGGTGCAAATACTAGTTATAGAACGCTGGTTTTGCTACGTAAGTTGCAGTTACTTTTTCACCAGACTTCAAAGATTTCAATCCGGCCTCGACAACTGCAACCGACATATAACCATCCCATGCAGTTGGGCCGCCAATTTTTCCAAGTTTTGCAGCATTGATCCATGATTGGATTTCGTCATCATAGGCC
>JASJJZ010000013.1:0-4527 GCA_037622205.1 Actinomycetes bacterium | reverse complement strand
AATCGGCGTCCTCATAGAAGCATTTGTTAAGCAAGCCTGGCGGGCTCGTTTGCAATTAGTCATTGCACTAGGAGCAATTGTAATTTCATTTGAACAACTGTTTCGCGTAAGAAATCAGGGTTCATCAATCGCTGCAGTTACTTCGGTAGCTATTGATGGCGCTGGAATTTTTCTACAAGGTGCAATACTAATCTTTGCCTTCCTGGGTATTTTGGTAATCGCAGATCAAGATAATTTTGCACCTCAAGCATCAGCCCTCCCGGGTTCTGTGGAAGAAGCTGCAGCAATTCAAGCTGGAAAACAACAGACTGAAGTCTTTCCACTAACCCTCTTTGCGGTTGCCGGAATGATGCTCTTTCCAGTCGCAACAGATTTCATAACTCTCTTTGTAGCGCTGGAAGTATTGTCGCTACCGCTTTATTTGATGGCCGGTCTCTCTCGCCGTCGCCGGTTACTCTCCCAAGAAGCCGCACTTAAATACTTCTTATTGGGCGCCTACTCTTCCGCATTCTTCCTATTTGGCGCCGCACTTCTCTATGGTTACTCAGGGACTCTCTCACTCAACGGCCTAACTGATGCGATCCGTGGTTCCGGTGGAAATGATGTCTTCCTACTTCTCGGCATTGTCTTTCTATCAGTTGGACTTCTCTTTAAAGTTGGCGCAGTCCCATTTCATTCATGGACGCCAGATGTTTATCAAGGTGCACCAACGCCAATAACAGGATTTATGGCTGCTGCTACCAAGGCAGCGGCATTTGGCGCGACTCTTCGAATCTTTTACCTTGGGCTAGATGCTGCGCAGACAAGTTGGAAACCATTTATCGCAGTAATTGCAGTAATCACAATGTTAGTCGGATCTATAGCTGCAATTTCACAGCGTGATATGAAACGTATGCTGGCATTCTCTTCTATCGCTCATGCCGGTTTTATCTTGACCGCGATAGTTTCACTTAATAAGAGCGCCCTTAGCGCATCTCTCTTCTATCTCTTCGCCTACGGCGTCGCGACGATTGGTGCCTTCGCAATTGTTACCTTAGTCCGAGATTCTGCGGGAGAAGTGAGTGATGTAAATCGT
Source organism: Actinomycetes bacterium (assembly GCA_037622205.1). Lineage (GTDB taxonomy): Bacteria > Actinomycetota > Actinomycetes > Nanopelagicales > Nanopelagicaceae > AAA044-D11. Next base: position 3,452 of record JASJJZ010000013.1, on the reverse strand, counting down.
TGGATTGGTCTTGGTAAGAAATCTCCACTCGTTGCATCAGTCTTTTCATTATTCTTATTAAGTTTTGCCGGAATTCCATTAACCAGTGGCTTTGTTGGTAAGTTTTCAATCTTCTCTGCCGCATATGAATCCGGAAATATCTATTTGGTTGTAGCCGGAGTCCTTTCCAGTGCAATTGCAGTCTTCTTCTACTTACGCGTCATTCTGATGCTCTTCTTTGCTGATGCCACTAATGATTCAGTTTCAGTTGTCATTCCATCAGTTCTGACAAGAATTTCAATTTCCATAAGCGCACTTCTAACGGTAGTTCTAGGAATAGCGCCTTCACTAGTCTTTAATATCGCGCAAAACTTCGCTTACTTCTTACGCTGATGGCACAGATTGGGATTCCGGATATTGATCCGGCACTAGAAAGTGAACTTCTGGCATCTATGGCCGAAGTTGAAACCCTCTTACGTAATTCTATTGAGGGTAAGTATCCGTTAGTTATCGAAACTTCCAGGCACTTGGTTGATGCCGGAGGAAAACGGCTACGACCACTTTTAACGCTGATTGCCTCACATTTCGGCAATCCGAAAGCGAAAGGAATTATCGAAGCTGCAGTTGTCTGCGAATTAACACATCTTGGAACTCTCTATCATGATGATGTAATGGATGAAGCGCCACTTCGCAGAGGCGTTGAAAGTGCTAACAATCGCTGGAATAACACGGTCGCGATTCTTACCGGAGATTATCTATTTGCTAAAACTTCACAACTTTTAGCAGACCTTGGCCCCGAGGCGGTTCGCTTACAAGCCCTAACTTTTGAAAGATTAGTTATAGGACAGATAACTGAAACCCAAGGTTCAAGTGAGGGAAAGACCCAGTTAGAACATTATTTGAACGTTGTCGCCGATAAAACAGCTTCGCTTATCTCAGCAAGTGCGAGATACGGTGCCATGATTTCTGGGGCCGATGAAAAAATTAGGGATGCGTTAACCAAATTCGGTGAAGAAATTGGAACGGTATTTCAACTTGCGGATGACATTATCGATATTGCAAGTGATTCCAAAGAGTCTGGAAAGACCCCAGGGACCGATCTTCGTGAAGGAGTTCCGACTCTAGTAACGCTATTCATTCTGGAATCAAATGATCCAGCAGATGCTGAATTAAAAAAATTGTTGTCAGCCCCAATTGATGACGACGCGGTTGTTGCACAAACTATTTTGCGACTTCGCAGCCATAGCGCCTTAAGTAAATCTCGAGAATTGGTTGCTAGTTACGGCCACTCTGCCCAGAAACATTTAGAAATACTTCCAGAAGGTCCAGCAAAGGCCGCACTAGTCGGGTTGAGCCAAGCGGTTATCTCGCGTACTTCCTGATTTTATTAAGTCATATCCAAGAGTTATCAGAGCCACCCAGATAAATACAAAGCCGATCCATCTTCCGTCAGACATGGGTTCATGACGCAGGAATACCGCGATCATAAATTGAATAGTTGGGGTTAAGTATTGCAACAACCCAATCATCGTAAATGGAATTCTGGTCGTTGCACCATTGAAGAGTAGAAGCGGAACTGCAGTAACAACCCCCGCACCAATCAAAAGGGCAGTTAAGCCAACCCCATGGCCAAATTGACCTTCGCCTCGCTGGCCAATCCAAATCAAATAAGCACCGTAGAAGACTGAAGAAATTAAAGTTTCGATTGCCAGCCCTTGAAGCGACCCTAAATTAATCTTTTTCTTTACAAAACTATAAGAGCTCCAAGATATTGCAAGTGCAAATGAGATCCAAGGTGGACGACCATAATCAAGAGTTAAAATTATTACGCCGATAGTTGCAACAATAAAAGCAACCCATTGAATCCTTCGCATCTCTTCTTTAAAGGCCAGAATTCCCATAACAACCAGAAGAATTGGTTGCATGTAATAACCGAGTGAGGCTTCAACAATCTGTTCGTTATTCACGGCCCAGATGTAGGTAAGCCAATTTACTGAGATAAAGCCCGCAGCTAAGGTAAATTTCCAAAAAACACCAGGGGAGAGCATTAAGGCAAAAGTTGATTTAAGTTGGTGTCCAATTGCGAGTGCGATTACACAAATGACTAACGACCAAACCGCTCGGTGCGAAACCATTTCCAGAGGCGTAGCTGGTTTCAGCAGTGGCCAGTAGAGTGGAAATAACCCCCAGAGTGTGTAAGAGGTAAAGCCGTAAATAAAACCTAGCCGAGTTTTACTCATGCCTTAGCGATAATTCGTAAATTGAACCGCAAAATCTAGTTTCTGTCCTTTTACTAGCGCCATTGTGTCCTGTAAATCATCACGGGATTTACTAGTAACTCGAAGCGTTTCTCCTTGGATCTGAGTCTTTACAGATTTTGGACCTTCATCGCGAATTATCTTTGCCAACTTCTTGGCATTTTCAGTAGAGATTCCCTCTTTAAGAGTGCAGCTAATCTTATAAATCTTTCCACTTAACTCTGGGTCAGTTGATTCCAGATGTTTCAAAGAGACCTGGCGCTTGATTAACTTATCCTTAAATACTTCTAGAACGGCTTTAGCCTTCTCTTCGGACTGTCCTTCAATTAGAAACTTCTCACCAGATTTTTCAATCTTGCTATCCGTATTTTTGAAGTCAAATCGGGTTGCAATTTCACGATCGGCTTGATTGAAAGCATTATCAACTTCCATATGATCAACTTCAGAGACAATATCGAAACTTGAATCAGCCAATTTAAAGACCCCTTTACCAATGAGCGATTTTCTAGAATTTACTTATTCTACCGAACGCAATTGTAGGGTAAATTGTGCTCATGATTCGGAGCACTCGTAAATTCCCGAGCCTCCCATATTTTTGGTCGCTAATTGACTGGACCATTCCTTCGTTTAATCCATATAAAGGACAACTACTTCGCGCACAAACCATTGATGATTTGGCGCAAATTGCAAAACAGCGCACCCCTAAAGTTGTCTTTGATTATGTTGAAGGTGGCGCCGTTGATGAGATTGCCTATGCCCGAAGCCGAGATGCATTCGCCAGAATCGAATTCAATTCACGAGTTCTGCGTGATGTCTCCAAGATTGACACCAGTGAAAAGATTCTAGGCAAAGCTGTAGATATCCCAATCTGTTTTGCTCCTACCGGATACACCCGTTTGATGCATCATGTCGGTGAACCAGCAGTCGCAAATGTAGCCAGTAACAAGAATTTGATTTATGCCTTATCAACCATGGGAACAACTTCACCAGAAGAACTTGCAGCAGCCGTTCCAAATTCCAGACGTTGGTTCCATCTTTATATTATGAAAAATCGCAGTGATAGCTTGGCCGTAATTAAACAGGCAAAAGATAATGGATTTGAAGCGCTAGTTTTAACTGTAGATACTCCGGTAGTAGGTCTTCGTTATCGAGATAATCGAAATGGCCTAACTGTGCCACCTAAAATTAGAATCAATACAGTTTTCGCAATCGCCC
>JASJJZ010000012.1:0-9035 GCA_037622205.1 Actinomycetes bacterium | reverse complement strand
GCACTCTTCACAACTTCAAGCTCTTCTGGTGTTCCAGAAATTACGCCATCCTTTACCAGGAATGGTGTAGTCCGCTTTAGCAATTCATCCAGGGTGAGTTCGCGAATCTTGTCGCCATTTATTGCTTCAAGCTTCTTCATGTCAAAACGTGCTGGACTGGAGTGAACTCGTTCAACTGTAAAGAGTTCGGTTAACTCTTTCATCGTTACATTTTCACGATCATCTCCGGGCGACCAACCAAGAAGTGCTAAGTAATTGCAGATTGCTTCTGGCAAGAAACCACGCTCGCGATACCAGGCGATTGATACTTCACCATTTCGCTTGGAAAGCTTGGCATTATCTTGACCCATAACAAATGGCAGGTGAGCGAACGTTGGGTAATCAGATTCAGCTACGCCCATTGCTTGGTAAACCCGAATCTGGCGAGGTGTTGAAGACAATAAATCTTCACCGCGCAGAACATGCGTAATTTTCATCATGATGTCATCCACTGCGACCGCAAGCGTATACAGCGGTGAACCGTCGCCACGAACCAGAACAAAGTCAGGAACGAAGTTGTGGTCAAAAGTTACATCGCCACGAATTGAATCGGTGAAAGTTGTCGAACCATCTGGCATGCGCATGCGCAGAACCGGCAATCTACCTTCGCTCTTATATTTCGCTAAATCATCGCTGCTAATTGTTCGACATTTTCCGTCATAACCTGGTGCAACGTTCGCTGCCTTCTGGGCTTCACGTCTCGCTTCTAATTCTTCAGAAGAGCAATAGCAATGATAAGCATCGCCTTGAGCGAGAAACTTTGCCGCCCATTCGGCATATATATCTAACCGTTGACTCTGTAAATATGGACCATATGGCCCACCAACTTCTGGACCTTCATCCCAAGTTAATCCAAGCCACGTCAAAGTATCTTGTGCTGCTTTTATATATTCATCGGTAACTCGTTCGCGATCTGTATCTTCGATTCTAAAAATGAATTGACCGCCTGTGTGACGCGCATACGCCCAATCAAAGAGCGCAGTTCGGATATTTCCGACATGTAAATCGCCAGTAGGAGACGGTGCAAATCGAACCCGAACCGGCTTATTAGGAGTATCAGTTGGCACGAGGCGATATCTTATTAGAAAGTGAGCCAATTCCCTCAATCAGCACAGTAACTTCTGCGCCCGCCGGCATAGGTCCAATACCCGCTGGAGTGCCAGTAAGAATTACATCGCCTGGAAGTAGAGTCATAACTGAAGATATAAATTGAATAATTTGTGGAATCTTAAAATTCATTGATGACAAGGGTTCGGATTGTTTAACTTCACCATTTAAAGTTGTGATGATCTTCTGTGAACCAGGTATAAATTCAGTTTCAATCCATGGTCCAATTGGGCAGAAGGTATCGAAGCCTTTGGCGCGAGTCCATTGGCCATCAACTCTCTGTAAGTCTCGAGCCGTTACATCATTTGCAACCGTGTAACCAAATATAACATCATCAACTTTTTCAGCAGGGACATCTTTACAAATTCTACTAATCACAATTGCAAGTTCACCTTCAAAATCCACGCGCTCACTCATTCGCGGCCATTGGATTGTGTCATTTGGCCCAATTACTGAGGTATTGGGTTTCAAGAAAATCACTGGTTCTTTAGGAACATCCGATCCCATTTCAGCCGCATGATCTGCATAATTCTTACCTACACAAACCACTTTACTTCTTGGGATTACAGGTGCGAGAAGGCGAACATCGCCAAGTGCAACTCTACTTTCGGTCGGAACAATTCCACTATAGATCGGATCACCGCGCAGAACTAAGATTTGGTTTTCCTCATTTATGACACCAAAAAGTGGATCGGTTCCTAGCCCAGCACTTGAATTTGGAGAAAATCTAACAATCCGCATGTAGAGATTCTACCTGCTGTCACTTACTCAAAGCGAAATTAATTCATCCTGATCGCTCACTAAATAAATTTTGGCGCCTGAATCTTCCTGCTTTATAACTGCAATGCTTGAAGCAACCGGTTGCTGGCCACTTATTACAATTGCTTCGATGCCGTTAATAGAACTGGCCTTAGCAACAACTAAGACTGCCAGTAATGAATCGACTTGGAACTCACCACTCACTACTTCAATCGCAACATAGGTGCGCCCAGTGCTATCTCGAAGTGCAGAAGCTGAATTCGAATTACTCCGCGCCATCGTGGATTTGGCCAGTTTGAGTAATTTCAGGTCTTCCGGGTTATTGCTCAAGTGCTGTCTCCACTTCATCAATAATTCGCTCGGCAAGCACGGTTGCAATTCTATGGCGACGTCCAACGGGACGTTCGGCCGTTAATTTAACTCCTGAAATTGAAATTGTGCTGCCTGGGATAGGCACCCGACCCAGAGTTTTTGCTAAGAGCCCACCGATACTATCTACATCTTCGCGTTCGGATTCAGGAATTTCAATCTTAAAGTTCGAGGCAAAATCCTCAATATGTAGCCTTGCAGAAAGTCGTGCGCTAGTTTCGCTCAGCCATTCAATTTCTAAATCGTCATCATCATATTCATCTGCAATTTCGCCAACAATTTCCTCAAGAATATCTTCGATTGTAATTAGACCAGCCGTTCCACCATATTCATCAACAACTATCGCCATATGAATTTGATCGCGCTGCATCTCTTTTAACAATTCGGCTGCAGTTTTGCTTTCTGGTACAAATGTTGCCTTGCGAACGTGCTCTACAACGCTCTCGCTCAATTCTGATTCGCGATGCTCATGCGTGCGCCTTGCCAAATCTTTGACATAAGCAATGCCGATGATGTTATCGAGATTCTCATCGATGACCGGAATTCTTGTGAAGCCAGAACGTAGCGCCAGTGAAAGCCCTTGACGAAGCGTCTTATTGCCTTCAATCCAGACAATCTCAGTCCTGGGCACCATCAATTCACGAACCAAGGTATCCCCTAACTCGAAGACCGATTGAATCATTTCTCGTTCTGATTCCTCAACCAAACCATGTTGACTTGCCTGATCTACCGCTTCTCTAAGCTCTTCTTCATTTGAAAATTGACCAGCTCGCAATTTAAGTCCAGCTTTGCGCAGCGTATTTACGAGTGGATCGGGAAGGATAGAAATCAACCTAGCAAAATCTAAATTATGCTTTTTGCCAAATCTCCGCCCAATGTAGAAACCGATAACTAGCCAGACGACCGCATCCAAAATAAATCTAAGGGTTTTCATTTATGCTCTCGCCATTCCGCTAGGGTCCTATCTTGAAGTTCGAACATAACTTTGTGTTCCTCTTCCCGGGCATGGTCAAAGCCCAATAAGTGTAGAACCCCATGGACCGTTAATAACGAAATCTCTTCCGCTGTTGAGTGGTTAAGCACTTGCTTCCCTGCAAATTGCGGGCAGATTACAATATCGCCGATGATTCCAGGTCCGTCACTTGCCGAAAATGGTTTCATCTCATCCATCGGAAATGAGAGCACATCAGTTGGGCCAGGTAAATTCATCCACTGGACATGCAATTTAGTAATTTCATCCTCATCAACCAGCATAATCCCGAGGTCGGAATCTGGATGAATCCCAAACTTATCCAGGGCAAATGCTGCGACATCAACTATCTCATCTTCGTTGCAGGCAATTCCACTGTTATTAGCAATTTCAATTCCCATAGGAACTAGCGATCACCACTTCCAGATCGAATTGATCTCGTTACATTCGAATTTAAATTCGGAGGAAGCACTTTGCTTTCATCATGTCTTCCATAAGCATTTACGATATCGCCGACAAGTCGGTTTCGAACAACATCTTCAGAATCTAGGTGAATGAAAGTAATGTCATCCACACCTTCAAGAATCTCATGGACAACTTTCAATCCAGATTGTGCACCATGAGGTAAATCGATTTGAGTAGTGTCTCCAGTTATTACCATTTTTGAACCAAAACCAAGTCGAGTTAGAAACATTTTCATCTGTTCCGCAGAAGTGTTCTGAGCCTCATCTAAAATGATAAAGGCATCATTGAGCGTACGACCACGCATGTAGGCAAGTGGTGCGATTTCAATAATCCCAGATTGCATAAGACGTGGAATCGAATCCTGATCAATCATGTCATGCAGGGCATCAAAGAGTGGCCGTAGATATGGATCAATTTTATCCTGCAAAGTTCCGGGCAAGAATCCAAGACGCTCCCCTGCTTCAACTGCAGGTCTAGTCAAAATTATCCGGTTCACTTGTTTAGATTGCAGTGCCTGAATTGCTTTTGCCATTGCTAAATAAGTTTTTCCAGTTCCTGCTGGCCCAACTCCAAAAGTTATTGTGTTCTCATCTATCGCTTCCACATATCGCTTCTGATTTGCAGTCTTTGGTCGAATTGTCTTTCCGCGATTGCTCAAGATGTTTAGCGAAAGTACTTCTGCTGGATGATCTGCAGGTTCATGGTTAAACATTTCGATTGCTCTTAAAATAGTATCGCTACTTAAACTCTGTCCGGCTCGTAGTAAAACTAATAGTTCACGAACAAGACCTTCAAATTTAGCCAGTTGCGCTAAATCACCTCCAGCAAATATTTCATTTCCACGCACTGTTATTGAAATATTAGGGAAGGTTTTTTCAAAAATTCTAAGATGTGCATCTTGGGCTCCAGTAAGTGCGACCATAGGAATTGCGGTCGGAACGGTAATTAGCGCATTTTTCACTGGGTCCATTGGGGGAAATCTTACTTTTAACCGGGTGGCCACGCGAACGGACGCCCGCCAAGTAGATGAAGATGAGCGTGAAAGACGCTCTGGCCAGCACTGGCACCAGTATTAAAGACACTTCGATAGCCATCTAACTTGAGATCGGCGGCTAGCTTTGCGGCGGCGGCATGCATCTGCGAAAGAACTTCGGATTCGTTGGCTGCAAGTGCTGCTGCATTTTCGTGATGAGATTTAGGAATTATCAAGATATGAGTCGGGGCCTGCGGAGAGATGTCATTAATCGCAAAGACACTCTGTGACTCAAATACAAATTCAACTGGAATCTCTCCAGAAGCCATCTTGCAGAATAAACAACTCACTTTGAAATCACCATCGCCCAATCAAAGCAGATATTGCACTTAATGCGGCGCCACCGGCATGGGCGCTGCGAAAAACTTCTGGCCCGAGTCCGACTATATGGGCGCCAGCGCCTTCCAAGAGCTTGAGTTCGCTATCGCTAATTCCACCCTCTGGCCCAATCACGATAATTATTTCGGAATAATCTACAAACTTGGAAGTTACAAATTCGGATAGCTTTGTCGTAGCTGACTCATGCATAACCAGAATTACACCCGTTTCGCTTTGAATTTCCATAAGTTGGGAGAGCAATAAGCCATCAATTATTTCTGGCAGTCTAAATCTGCGAGATTGTTTTGTCGCCGCAATTGCATGGTTCTGCCACTTCGCCAGTGAGCCTTTCTGCCACTTGGAAATACTTCGATCGGCCTGCCAGGGAATAATTAAATCCACGCCCGATTCAATTAAAATCTCAATTGCATCCTTTACTCGATCTGATTTAGGAAGTCCTTGGAGGACGGTTAACTTCGGTGATTTCTCCTCTTGAAACCCTCGCTCCAAAACTTCGGCTATAAAAGATTTTTTATCGATGCTTTCAACACTCGCTCGCACCCAATTGCCAGCACCATCAGATATTAAAATCTCTTCGCCCAGCTTTATTCGAAGCACCTTTATTGCATGATGAGCCTCATCGCCTTGAACTGTAATGGACTTAGATCCTTCTAGTTTATCTACTAAAAAGAGCGTCAACATTTAACGGTTAAACGCATCTCTGAACCGACCAAAAAAGCCCGCGCTCTGCGCACCGCTTCTGCGATGGATTTCGACATCATCGCTCTTCTCGCCACGAGATTTAGCCAGCGACTTTAGTAATTCTTCTTGTTCCTTATTTAATTTGCCTGGAGTTGTCACTTCGACATGAACAATCAAATCCCCGCGGCCATTCCCACGTAATTTATTCATTCCTAAATCTTTCAAAGTAACAGTATTCCCACTGACAAAGCCGGATTTAATCGTTACCTCTTTTGGACCATCAAGAGTTTCAATTATCACATTGGTTCCGAGGGCTGCAGAGGTCATCGGGATAACGATTGAGATATGTAAATCATTTCCATCTCGCACTAGGAACTCATGCGAAGCTTCAACTATTTCTACATAAAGGTCGCCCGCTGGCCCACCCCCGGGTCCAACTTCGCCGGCACCGGACATCTGAATTCGATTTCCAGTTTCAACACCTGCGGGAATTTTCACTGGAATAACTTTCCGAGAACGAACTCGACCATCGCCGGCGCATTCTAAGCAAGGATCTGAAATAACACTTCCATACCCCTGGCAGGCAGCACATGGTCGACTTGTCATAACCTGTCCGATTATCGAACGCGTAACTTGTTGAGTTTCGCCACGGCCCTTACAAATTCCACAAACACTTGGCTTGGATCCTTTCGCACAGCCAGAACCAGCACACTTCTCGCAAGTCGCTGCAGTTTCTAAATTTAATTCCCGATCAGTTCCAAAACATGCTTCCGCCAAATCAAGTTCTACTCTTATTAACGCATCCTGCCCGGCCCGCATTCGCGCACGAGGTCCTCGGTTTGAGCCACCGCCACCAAAGAAGGCATCCATGATGTCGCCAAATCCAAAGTTCTGACCACCGCCAAATTGTGAAAATGGATCGCCACCTAAGTCATATCGTTGACGCTTTTCCGGATCACTTAAAATTTCATAAGCAGTTGTAATCTCTTTAAATTTTTCCGAAGCACTAGGATCTGGATTTACATCAGGATGATATTCCCGAGCTAGTTTGCGATAAACCTTTTTAATCTCTTCGAAAGAGGTATCACGATCTACACCAAGGGTTGCGTAATAATCAGCCATCTAAGCCTTATCTCCTAAGAAGCTACCGATATATCTTGCAACAGTATTTACTGCTGCCATCGAACTCGCGTAATCCATCCGGGTTGGCCCTAATATTCCAAGCGCCCCATGGCTGTGCGCGCCACTTCCATAACTCATCGAAACCAAGCTGGTTGTGCGAAGTGAACTTTCACCTTGCTCATCCCCGATTTTTACCTGCAGTGAAGTCCCGGCATCAGATAACAGACGAAGTAGAACAACTTGTTCTTCCAAAGCTTCAAGAATTGGATGAATCGCAATTGAAACTTCCTGGGTAGATCTAGCTAAATTTGCAGTTCCAGCTAGAACCACTTTATCTTCATCTGGATATTGAATTACAGCAACCTGCTTTGTAATTTGAGCCAATAGCTTTGCAGTTCTAGTGAAAACATCATCCAAATCAATTGCACCATCTAGAAAACTTTCAATTGCCCGGCGCTCGGCGGTAGATAGCGGTTTAATTTCAGCAATTTTATCAACGAACAAGCGATATCCACTATTTGTCGGAATTCGCCCAGCACTTGTATGTGGTTGTTTAATCAAACCAGCATCTTCAAGGACTGCCATGTCATTCCTAATAGTTGCTGGTGACACCCCAAGTCCATGTTTTTCAGCGATTACTTTTGAACCCACTGGCTCTTCAGTTGCAACGTATTCATCAACAATTGCCCGAAGAATCTCGAGCTGTCGATTTTGCATAGTTAATTCCATATCAGTCCCAGATTAGTTAATGACAAGAACTGCCGAAAGCATGAGCAGTAGAACTATTGCAGGAACAGATGATTTCATTTTGTTGGCTTTAGAATGCTTATAAACCGCGACTCCCATGGCAACCCAGAGAACCAGGATTGAAAGCCACCCGATCAATTCATCTGGATATCTAATAGCATAAATTAAACCGATTGCGGCGACCGCTTCTAGCAGCCCGATTAATCTGGCAATTCGATCGCCAATATTTACATCACGCGTTACCTGCAGGCCCTTTGGATTACCACTCACCTTCATGGCACCAGAAAATAGGAAGATAAAGGCTAAGAGGCCTAGCAAGATATTATGGGCTAGTTGCATGAGCAAACGCTACTACAACAATATTTCTCGAACGATTCGATCCGCCATTAAGCGCCCAGACAGAGTCAGCGCAATCCGCCCTGCTTCCCATTGCCCCTTTGAAATCTGGCCACCAGTGAGAAAACTCTCTAATCTGAGAATAGCTGGGTCAGTCAGCGAATTCTTTGCAATTCCATCCGGCATTCGAATTAGCAACATTATCCGTTCACTCTCTTTCTGCTCCATATTCAAAATTTCACTATCCATAACCACAGATTGATTGCTTTCAAGCCGCTCGCGATATGCATTTGGATGTTTAACATTCCAAAAACGCTTTCCATTCAAATGCGAATGCGCGCCAGGACCTAGGCCCCACCAATTAGCGCCCTCCCAATAAGCAATATTGTGGCGACATTCGCCTCCAGCTTTTGCCCAATTGGAAAGTTCATACCAATCAAAACCTTCCGCGCTAAATTTTTCATCAGCCATTAAATACTTATCTGCTGTTTGATCATCATCTGGAATTATCACTTCACCCCGTTTTACTTGGGCTGCGAGTTTCGTCCCACTCTCAACTATCAAGGCATATGCCGAAATATGGTTGATGGGTAGGGCCAAAGCAGAATCTATTGTTGCTTCCCAATCAGAAATACTTTCACCCGGTGCTCCATAAATTAAATCAACACTTACTTGATCAAAGCCCACTTCCCTGGCCCAATTCGTGGCCTTAATAACGTTCTCTGGGTTATGTGTTCGATCCAATACTGCCAAGACATGTGGCGCAGCAGATTGCATTCCAAAAGAAATTCGATTGATTCCGATTCCACGTAGCGCCGCTAATTTCTCCTTCGAAACCGTATCTGGATTAGCCTCTATAGTTATTTCAACATCTTTAGTAAAACCAAAGTCTCTTTCAAGTGAGTCAAGAACTCTCCCCAAATCTGCTGGTTCCATAAGCGTTGGCGTTCCGCCACCAAAGAAGATAGTCGGAATTGGCTCGTTAGTCTTTACCTCTGCTCGAGCTATTTTGGCTTCCTGAATCAGCAGATCAATATAACCATTTGAAACCTGGGCGATATCACTGCC
>JASJJZ010000011.1:0-16964 GCA_037622205.1 Actinomycetes bacterium | reverse complement strand
ATCCTAGGCTCATTAGATTAGATGGAAAGGTAGCAAATTGACTTACATAATCGCAGAACCATGTGTAGACATTAAGGATAAATCCTGTATCGAGGAATGTCCTGTTGATTGCATTTACGAGGGCGGGCGGATGCTTCATATCCAACCTGACGAATGTGTTGACTGCGGTGCCTGTGAGCCCGTGTGTCCAGTAGAAGCTATCTACTACGAAGATGACATTCCTTCAGCATGGAAAGAATTCGGCAACGCCAATAGCGAATTTTTTGTTGAAATAGGTTCACCTGGTGGCGCCGCGAAGGTTGGTGCATCTGCAACAGATCACGCAATCGTAAAAGCGCTCCCTCCTAAAGCTGAGTAGTTAGAACTCTGAAACTTCCAGATTTTCCTTGGGACACGTTGGCACCATTTGGTGCACGCGCTCGCGAACATCCTGGGGGAATAATTGATTTATCTCAAGGAACTCCAGTTGATCAAACTCCAACCTTCATACAACAAGAATTAAAAAACGCAGCAAATTCACCAGGTTACCCACTAACAATTGGAACACCTGAACTCAGAAGTGCAATGCGTAATTGGGCGACAAATGTTCTAGGCGCAAGTGGAGATTTCGATGTTTTGCCGACAATTGGCTCCAAGGAACTAATTGCTTGGCTGCCTTCGATTCTTCGAGCAAAAACTCTTCTGTATCCCAAAGTTGCATACCCAACGTATTTAGTTGGTTCAATGATTAGTCAATCTGAAAATATTGCGGTGGAAATCGATGCAAAATCTTGGCCGAAAAGTGATCTGGCTTGGATAAATTCTCCTTCAAATCCAACAGGCCGTGTTCATAGTGAGTCAGAATTAGAAGCAGTTATTGCATATGCCAGAGAAAATAATTCACTTGTTGCGAGCGATGAGTGTTATATAAGTTTTCCAGCGACCGGCCCAGTTCCGGTATCAATTCTTAAATTAGCAGATGGAAATAATAAAAATTTGTTGGCAGTCCATTCCATGTCTAAGCGTTCTAACTTGGCAGGATATCGTGCTGGGTTAATTGTTGGTGATCCAGATGTAATTGCAGAGATACGCGAAGTCAGAAAGCATGCTGGACTGTTGCTTCCACTTCCGATTCAAAAGGCGATGACAGTTGCACTTGGCGATGAAGAACATGTAGCGATACAAGCCGCTAGATATGCAACTCGGCGTGAAGTTTTAAGCGCTGCCCTTATTGCCGCTGGATTCCAAATAGATTTCTCTAATGCTGGACTTTATATCTGGTGCACACGCCATGAAGATTCTTGGAAATCAGTTTCCTGGCTTGCTGATGTCGGAATTCTTGCCACTCCTGGAATCTTTTATGGTGCTGCTGGCGCTAAACATATTCGTATCGCCATGACCGCCACCGATGATCAAATATCTCAGGCAGCATCCCGAATCCTGAAAAGCCTTTAGATGGCTACCGAATTAGAAGTAGCGCTTAAAAACGCTCATCAGTTAATTTCAGATACTTCAAAACTAGTTCGAGTTGTCCTATCTGGCCGGCGTAGAAATATGACAGTTCCTTTCGAGCGGATTGATATTCGACCCGTTTTAATTAAGGGTGCACTAACTCTTCAACTTGCTCAAAATGATGGTCGGATTACAACCACTAAAAATATAGAGGTTAAGGATTTCGATTCAAATACCTACCTTGAAATGGGTTATGCGAATATTTTGGTTGAACACACAGCAGGAGCGCTTACGATTCGAATCACCAAGAAAGGTGAGGCTCAGGTTCACGAAGCGAAGGGTGCCCGCGAACAGATCCTGGAACACGATCGTAAGAAAAGCAGATTACTCGACGCTTCAGATCCCTTCTTAATTGAGGTTGGTATTTCAGATTCTGAAGGAAGAGTTAAACCAACCAAAGCTGATAAATATTTGCAAGTTGAAGAGTTCCTACGTTTACTTGTGCCGACCCTTAACGCAGCAATCGAAGCTAAACAAATAGATCAACCAAGTATTGATAAGCCTTTAGTAATTGCCGATCTTGGTTGTGGAAATGCCTATCTAACCTTTGCGGTTCATCAGTATTTAAGAAGTATAGATATGCCAGTGCACGTAATTGGAATAGATATCAGACCAGAATCTTTGAAACGTAATAATGAAATTGCTAAGAAACTTAAGATTGAGCAAACTATTGAATTTAAGGCAGAAGCAATTGAGCAAACATCCCTTCAATCATGTGATGTTGCAATAGCTCTGCATGCCTGTGACACGGCGACTGATGATGCAATCGCCTGGGCCGTAACAGGTGGGGCTAAGTTATTACTGATTGCACCTTGCTGTCAGCATGATTTGCAAACACAGATGAACCAAGTTCCAGAGCCTTGGAATCTTCTTACTAAACATGGATTGATTAAAGAACGCTTGGGTGATCTGATGACGGATGCGCTACGGGCACAAATTCTCAAATTACTCGGGTATCGAACCGAAGTAATCGAGTTTATTGGCGGTGAACACACGCCAAGAAATATCATGATTCGAGCCGTCCTGACTAAAGCCAAAGCTGATCGAAAAGAGTTTGAAAGCTACAAGAAAATGTTAAATGATTGGCAGGTAGATCCTGCGCTAGCCAGCAGACTTAACATAATCAAGTAAAGCGCTTCGCTCGCTATCCATCTCGGATACGTAGGATTTAACTACATCACCAATTGAGATTATAGATATGAGAGCACCAGAATCATCAACAACTGGAACATGACGTATCCTCTTATCCGTCATTAACGCCATCAGCTGGGCAATTGTTGAATCTTTTTTACAGGTCATTACGTTTACGGTCATAATGTCACGAACATGAATTTTTTCGATTTCGTGCATATGCAATGGCAGCGCCTGCACAATGTCCCGCTCTGAAACAATCCCAAGAATATTCTTCCCATCGGACGAGACGATAAGCGCACCAATCTTTAATTCCGCAAGAGATTTACTCAGCTCTTGTATCGTTGCACCTGGAGCAATAGTTTGAACTAGTTTTCCGGTGATTAAACTCGAAACTTGCATGGCAGACTCCTAACTAGGCGTTGGATTTATGATTTACCTATTACGGGTCAATTACAATAGTTTTTTAACTCTAATTACCTGATGATCGTGTTGTACATGCGGGATAACGAGAACTCGTGATGCAATCCTTTTTCAGCTTTAGTTAATTTGCCATTCGCTACCTCTAAAATCAGGTTAAAGAGCTCAGCTCCAACCTCAGTTAGAGTCTTCATCCCATCAGCGATTGTGCCGGCATTTAGATCGATTAAATCTGGAATTGCAGTGGCCATAGTTGTGTTCGTTGCAACTTTAATTGTTGGAACAATGGCTGAGCCAGTAGGAGTACCGCGACCAGTTGTAAAGACAACAATATTTATTCCGGCTGCTGCGAACCCGGTTAATTGTTCAGTATCGTGTCCAGGCGTATCCATGAAATAAAGTCCAGATTTCGGAACTTGATCTGCATATTCCAGAACTCCAGAAAATTGTGCACTGCCGGCTTTCTTGGCAGCGCCCAGCGATTTCTCTTCTAGCGTAGTTAGTCCACCCTCAATATTTCCCCGAGATGGCTGCGCACCCCGCATATCTATCCCTTCATAATTAATTGAACGCTCATACCGAGCAACGGTCTCGATAATTTGCGCACCAATTTCTGGAGTGATTGCGCGGGCAGCCAATAAATGTTCAGCTCCAAGGATTTCAGTTGTTTCACCCAAAACCGATGCAGATCCGAGTTCAACCAATCGATCACTTGCAACACCAAGAGCCGGATTAGCTGTAATTCCAGAGAGCGCATCAGAGCCGCCACATTCCTGTCCAAGTGCCAAGGCGCTCCATGGTGCATTGCCCCGTACTTGTAATTTTGCCTCTTTCAATAATGAATTTGCGATCTTTAAACCAGCGCCACCAATTTTGCTCATTGATCCAAGCTCAGCGACATTTAAAACCTCAGCCTTATTTATACCTAATTTCTTAGCTAAATCAATAATCAACAACTCACCTGGGGTTCCAATTGTTATAAAAATAGTTGCATAGTTATTTGGATTAGCCGCAAAACCAGAAATAGTTTTAATTATTCGATCAAAATCGCCATCAACTTCACCCGACCAATCATGGCTCACAGCGACAGCACCATCAGACTCTTCTGCAATTTTTCGAGCTGTTGCACAGAGCGCAGAGTGCAGTGGAAGAATCAAGACGTGGTTTCGAAGCCCCCATCTTCCATCGGCCCGGACAAATGCCGTTAATTGGTCAGACACTTCGCACCTCTCGGCCAGCAATTATTTCCCCGGCGCCTAAAGCCTCGACTTTTGTTAATTCACCATTTATAACTGAATAAATCTTCTCCATAATTTCTTCATTAGTTGCGCCTGCACTTAAATCGAAATCATCTGATAGCGCTTGGTGTAATGGTGAAGTGCTCGCCACATTAATTGTTGGAATCAACGGAAAACCCGAAGCAGGTTGATTCGCATCTGGGAAGGAGAGAATTACATGAACTCCGGACTCCATTAAATCCGAGAAGTTAAGCCCCGAATTCTTCTGTGATGCTGCAACTGAGATATCAACGCCCACGTCAGTTAGTGCTGAAACTATTTCATCAACTTTTAAATCATCATTAGATAAATCAATTCCAAGATGTAATCTCGGAAGAGTTACAGGAGTTGGTTGATAATATGATTGCAAAGCTCTTGCTGCGGCGACACCAGAATTTACCGTTCCCTCTACTCCACCACTCTCTTGAGTAACTAAATAATTTGTTGATTTATTCTTAGCAAGCAATTTATCGGCTAGCTCATTGCCTTGAATAGTTTCACAACCAAGCCCAACAACAAGGGTGGAGCTAACATTTGGATGATTTGCAAGAGCTGCAAAATATTCAGTAATTCGACCCACGTCGTTGCCAATAAACCCACAACCATGTTGATGGGCGAAGGTTATTGCCCCGATTTCCTTGGCAATTCGACTCGATACCCGCGTTGAACATACAACTGAAGGCAGAATTAATTGATGATCCCGAACACCGATTCCACGATTGCCGTGATCAAAACCCTTCATACTCATAGAACTTGCTCCGTTGAAAGTCGATCACCAAGAACGTTATGCGTATGAACGTGTTCACCAAGCTTTATGTTGCTAGTTGCATGACCCATCCGTTCACCATATTTGATTACGCCTTCATTTTTTGCAATAGCTTTGGTAGCAACCTTGTGGCCGCGAGGAATTCGATTTTGAATAGTGAGATTTAGGCCATCCTGTCCGAGGACTTCACCGATATCCAAATCCACAAGAGAAACGGCGATATTGTCGTTCTCGTTTAATATCAAGATTTTCCGGTTATTTAGCATGAGGACTGTAAGCATATCTCTAGCCAAATCAGATGTGTAGTATTTTCCTATGGGCCAATTAAAAGTTAGACGCCGCTTTCCTGGGGTAAAGGAGTTGGCAGGTTTAATTCGATTTCGTAAACCGATCTTTAATGGCCGCAAACGCCGGTTGTCACGAGCGCTAACAATTTATGACTTACGAGATATTGCAAAACGTCGCACTCCAAAGGCGCCATTTGATTACACCGATGGCGGCGCTGATTCTGAATCAAGTTTAACTCGCGCGCGTTCAACATTTGAAAGAGTGGAATTCCAACCAAGAATTCTGCGCGATGTTTCAGTTGTTGATACCTCAGTGAAAATGCTCGGTCAAACAATGTCAATGCCAATTGGAATTGCTCCAACCGGTTTTACGCGAATGATGCAGACCGAAGGTGAATACGCAGGTGCTACTGCGGCCCGTGATGCCGGGATTCCGTACACACTTTCAACTATGGGAACTCGTTCAATTGAAGACGTTGCAAGAATTGCACCCGATGGCCGGAATTGGTTCCAGTTATATATGTGGAAAGATCGAGATCGCTCAATGGCTTTGGTCGATCGCGCCAAAGCTGCAGGTTTCGATACCTTAGTTCTAACAGTAGATGTCCCAGTAGCTGGTGCAAGACTTCGTGATGTTAGAAATGGAATGACAATCCCGCCGTCACTGACTTCAAAGACAATTCTAAATGCGCTTCCTAGGCCAGCTTGGTGGCTAAATTTCTTAACCACCGATTCCCTAAAATTTGCTTCACTAGATAGTTGGAAAGGCACAGTTGCCGAACTTCTTGATTCGATGTTCGATCCAACGGTTACCTTTGAAGATTTAAAATGGATTCGCAAACAATGGGATGGCAATCTCTTGGTAAAGGGAATTCAAAATATTGATGATGCAGTGCTTGCCCAAAAAGCTGGAGCAGATGCAATCTCGCTTTCAAATCATGGTGGCCGACAGTTAGATCGCGCCCCTGTGCCATATCTATTGATTCCTGAAGCTCGTAAAGCTCTGGGTAAAAAGTTTGAAATACATGCCGATACCGGAATCATGCACGGCGCAGATGTCGTAGCGTGTATTGCAGCTGGTGCTAATTTCACCTGGATTGGTCGCGCATATTTATATGGGCTAATGGCCGGCGGCAAAGAGGGAGTAGATCGCAGCCTTGAAATTCTTCGTACCCAGATGGTCCGTACTATGAAACTAATTGGCGTCTGCTCGCTTGATGAATTAAATCCATCGCATGTTAAGTTAATAAGTAACTAGCTATGAAAGCAGCAGTTATAACTGGTATCGGAAAAGTAGCTATCGAAAACGTACCAGATCCAACTCCTGGTAGTCGTGATGTAATTGTTAAAGTGGCAAGCGTCGGAATTTGCGGAACTGACTTACATATTCTTGAAGGCGAATTTGCTCCAACCCTTCCAATTATTCCTGGACATGAAATGGCAGGAAGAGTTGTTGCAGTTGGTAAAGATGTCAAAGAGGTGAAGATTGGCGATTTAGTTGCAGTTGATCCATCGCTACATTGCGGTGAATGTTTTTATTGTCGAAGGGCACGTGGAAATCTCTGCGAAAACTGGAACGCCCTCGGAGTTTCTTATCCAGGAGCAGCTGCCGAATTTTTAAAGGCTCCTGTTAAAAATTGTCACATCTTGCCTAAAGGTATTGATGTATTTGAAGCAGCACTAATCGAACCCCTCTCATGTGCGATTCGTGGATATGACGTATTGCCTCGAATTCCAGGATCACATTACTTAATTTATGGATCTGGAACTATGGGGCTGATGATGGCCGAACTTGCGAAGCGCAATGGCGCGGCTAGTGTCTCTATCGTAGATATAAATGAATCAAAGTTAGAAACAGCCAGAATTCTTGGAATTGATCACGCAACTTTAGATGTAAAAACCTTAAATCAACCTCGAGGCTGGGATGTAGTTATTGATTGCACCGGCGTCGCTAAGGCAATCCAGGAAGCGCTTTCACATGTAATGCCGGGCGGAACCTTCTTACAATTTGGGGTTGCAAATGAGAAAGCAAAGGTGGAAATTGAACCTTTCTGGATTTACAACAAAGAGATAACGATTGCAGGCTCTATGGCGGTCCTTCACACCTTTGATCGAGCCGTTGATTTGTTTAGTTCTGGCGTTTTAAATCCCAAGGTAATGATTAGCGATCGCTTCGCTCTAGATGATTATGAGGCAGCGCTGACCGCCTTTAAATCAGGAAGAGGAAGAAAAATTATTATCACGCCAAACGGTAATTCAATCTAAATGAAGGCGGTAGTTCTAACTGCTGTAAACAACTTAGCAGTCGAAGAAGTTGAAAAACCAAAACCTGGGAATAAGGAATGTTTGGTTAAAGTTTTGGCCTGTGGAATTTGCGGAACTGATAGACATATCTATCACGGTGAATATCCATCCGCTAAGCCAGTTATTTTGGGACATGAATTTGGTGGGGTAATCGAAGAAGTAGGGCCAGAATCAAAATTCCAAGCTGGTCAGATTGTAAGCGTTGATCCAAATATAGTTTGTAGAAATTGTTTAGATTGCAAAGCTGGAAGAACTGCGTTCTGTCCAGATTTAACTGCGCTCGGAGTCAATGCTAACGGCGGGCTTGCCGAGTATGTATTAACTCCTGATACCCAAATTCACCCAGTTAGTAATGAATTAAATCCACTACACCTAGCTTTTATTGAACCGCTTGCCTGTTCAATTCGTGGAGTAGATCTTGCAAACTTAAAGGGCGGCGAGCGAGTAGCAATCTTAGGTGGTGGGGTAATTGGACTACTGGTAGTTCAGCTTGCAAAGCTTGCAGGTGCATCAGAAATAGTTTTAATCACAAGACAGAAGTTTCGCCGAGATGTTGCACTAAAGATTGGAGCGACCAGAGTAATTGATCCAATTAGTGAGAATGTAGATACGGCAGTAGCAAATATGGATGTCACCTTCGAATGCGCTGGCGCCGTCGAAACTTTCAAGCAATCGCAGAAGATAACCAGGCGTGGTGGATCAGTAATCGTTCTTGGTCTAACCGCAGCAGATGCAACACTTGAGGTAAATCCATTTAATATCGTTGTTAATGAGCTGCGTATTCAAGGCTCATTCCTAAATCCACTTACTCAGGCCAGAGCCGCGGAACTGGCTGAAAGCGGCGAATTAAATCTCGATATTTTGATCTCAAAGGTTGTCGATTTGGCTGGAGTTCAAGCAATCTTGGAGGCGCCGCCAGCTGAAGGTGATATTAAATATATAGCTTGTCCATAAATAAAAAATTGGGCTAAGATTCCGAAATGGAAAAATTACGTTGGGGATTTATCGGTGCTGGTGGAATTGCAAAGCGGGCGTTATATCCTGCGATATCCAAATCAAATGTTGGCGAAATCTACGCGGTTGCATCACGTGATAAGACAAAAGCGCTAACGATCTCACCTAACGGAATTGTTTACACAAGCTATGACGAACTTCTAGCTGATCCCAAAGTTGAAGCGGTTTATATCTCGCTTCCAAACTCACTTCACTTGCCTTTAGCAATTAAAGCAATGCGTGCCGGTAAGCACGTTCTTTGCGAGAAGCCACTTGGTATGAATGCGGCAGAGGTTGCCGAAGCGATTGCCGTCTCAAAAGAAACTGATCGTATTTTTGTTGAAGCAAGTTGGAATCGTTGGCATCCACGCAGCCAACGCATTAGCGAAGTAGTTGCCTCTGGTGAACTAGGAAAGATAACTCGCATTAGATCTGGCTTTACTTATGATGGACTTGATGAAGGAAATATTCGACTCGATCCAGCCCTTGGTGGCGGAATTCTTTATGATCTTGGACCTTATTCAACAGTTGCACCACTCTGGGCGATGGACTTTGCCGATATTTCAGATCTTGATGTTCAAGTTATCTGGCATAAAGCGGGAACCGACGAGACAACTCGCGTTAACTTTAATATCGGTGGTGCGGTAGCAGAGACCGTTGCATCTGACAATATTCAATTAACACACTGGTTCATTATCGAAGGAACTAAGGGTGAACTTCGCACTGGCGGAAATGACTCCTTTAACTCACATAACAATCCAAGCACGTTAGAAATTACAGTTGATGGCAAGGCTCGAATCGAACGCTTTGAAGCCTGCGATCCATACCAATTAATGTCTGATGCTTTCGCACGCGTAGTTCGTGGCGGAAATGATTGGTTGATGCCGATGGAGCAATCACTTAAATTCGCTCAGTTCTTCGACTCTATTTTTGCAAAGATGGGCCGACCTTAATTATTTAAATATGGCAGCCTTGGATCGATATCTTTCTCGTTCCAGGTTTTACGAATCCAACCTTGTGCTGGGTCATCTGTGATATTCCAAGATCTATCTGGATCTGGACCAGCCATAACGTTCATAAAATAAAGATCATAACCAGGTTGTGCCATAACCGGGCCATGCCAGCCATGTGGAACAAGAATTACATCACCACTTCTGACTTCAGTTGTTAATTCAAATTCGCGTTCATCGGATGCCCGCCCTTGGAAAAATCCAACCGGATCTGCGCTCTCTTGTATTGGCAGGTTCTTACTTACGGCAGCTTCGAAATAATAAATTTCTTCTAAGTTTGATTCAACTCCAGGGATATAGGTGTCATGTTTATGAGCAGGGGAGCCAGACCAATTTCCTGCTGGAACAATAATTTCGACAACTATAAAGCGATCAGCTGCGAGTTCGGAAGGATCACCAAAATTATGAACTTGGCGAGAGGCTGGACCGGCGCCACGGTTAAAGACTGGAACGCTCTTTACTGGAATATATTTATCTGGGAAAGAATTCGTAGCGGGCGCTTCAGCAATAATGAAGCGGCCAGATCCAGATATCTTTATTGAAGTATCGATTGAGAGATAGAGAACATCAGTTGGGCCGCTAAAAACTGTTTTACGCCCTGTTAACTTCTGGCTTTTTCTTTGGCTATTTACAACATAATCAACAACAATGCCTTCGCCTTCGAGTGGCCAAATCAGGCGTTCAACTTTGTCGGCTGTAATCTCGAAAGATTTGCCAGGTGAAAGGGTCGCGACTCTTGTGCCAGTGTGCTTCCAGCCAGGAAGTTTGTCGTTGACGATTACATCCCAGCCGCCATGGGACAACTCGCCTTTTTTGTAGAAGTAGCGGGGTTTGCTCATGGGTCAATTCTCTCTTGAATCATTCCTAAATTGCGGCTATTGTTTTGGAGCGGTCCAATCCTAACAGTGGAGCGTTGTAAAAAATAGGAAAAAACTAGAGGAATTGGATTTAAAACTATGGCCAAGATTGCAGTGACCGGATCCAATGGATTCGTCGGCGGAAATATCGCAAATATCTTGCTCGCTGCTGGTCATGAAGTTATTGGTTTAGTTCGCAGCCAACCAGAAAAGCCCTTGCCCTGGAAGACAACAGTTACAGATTTATCAAGCATCTCTTCGATCACAGAAGCTACAAATGGCTGTACCGCAATAGTTCATAGCGGCATTGCAAATGATTTCAATAAACTCCAACAAAATCGGGAATATGCCTATGACTCATTTGTAGGGCTGACTCAAAGAGTGACGCATGCGGCAAATAAAAATGACGCTCAAATAATTTATATTTCAACAGGCTGGGTAATGGATGGTGCGGGCCATATGGCACTGGAGAGCGATACCGGAAATCCAGTTAATTTCTATGGCGTATTGAAATCTTTGGGAGAGCAAGTAATTCGTGATCTTGCGCCAGACACTGGTGTGATTGCAAGAGTCGATGGTGTTATGGGAATTCATCAAACTTTAGAAGTTGGACCACGAACTCAAGATGTTGGATTTGGATATTTTGCATCTGCCTTAGTTGCAGATTTAAAGGCTGGTAAAACATTTACGGTATTTGGTGGCGATTTAATAAATAAAGTAACTGCTCCGTCACTTGCATCAGAAATTGGGGCTCAAGTTGAGAGGATCATTTCGCGTAAGGCTCATGGAACTTTCCACTTAGTTGGCGATGATGCAATTACCAGAATGGATTATGCAAGACTGATCTGTGAAATTTTTGGGTTAGATACAAATCTACTTCGAGAAGCCCCACCCGCAATCGAGGATCAATTCCCTGGGCAAGTGCCGGTAGATACCTCGCTCTCAAATCTTGCAACTAAAAAAGCACTCGGCATAGGGCCAACCTCACTTCGAGATCTATTGATTGCGCTGCGAGCAGAGATTGATACCGGGAAGATAACTGCAATTACT
Source organism: Actinomycetes bacterium (assembly GCA_037622205.1). Taxonomy (GTDB): domain Bacteria; phylum Actinomycetota; class Actinomycetes; order Nanopelagicales; family Nanopelagicaceae; genus AAA044-D11. Next base: position 5,378 of record JASJJZ010000011.1, on the reverse strand, counting down.
AAGCCAGAGGTATTCGCATGACTGCAACTTCTAGAACCAAGCGCCCAACTATTAGAGATGTTGCAGCAAAAGCCGGCGTATCAAAATCTCTAGTTTCACTTGTATTTTCAGCGCCACAAACAGTTAGTAATTATCGTAAAGATTTAGTTTTAAAGGCCGCAGATGAACTTGGTTTTTCACCAAACTTTTTAGCTCGATCTTTAGCGGCTGAGAGTGGAACATTTATTGGGATTTTGGTTGCTGACTTACATAACCCGCTCTTTGCTCAGATTGTTGATCAAGTGCGGGTAGCCCTAGAAGCAGAGGGCGAATATAGTTTTATGACATCTGCAATGCTGCTTAATTCGCAAGGCGAACAAATTCTTGATTCTAGAACTATTAGCGCACTCATAGATCTGCGTCCTAAAAGTGTTTTAGTAGTTGGATCTATTCCCGATCTGCATCGCTTATCTGCTTTGCCAGAAAGTGTTGCTATTGTTATCGCCAGCGCAATCTCAAAAGATATTAATCGCGCTACGACAGTACGCTCAAATGATGAAATAGGGATGCGACTCTTAATTGAACACCTTGTGGAAAATGGACATCAGAAAATCTCCCATATTTGTGTTGAATCTGGCGCCGTGTCAGAAAGTCGAAGAGAAGCATATGAATCAGTTATGAAGGAGAAGGGTTTATCAAAGCAGATAAATATTGAATATGTGAAGAGCGCTACGGAGATAGATGGATTTGAAGCAGCAACCAGGTTGATAAATTCCAAACGTCCGCCAACTGCAATAACTGCATTCAATGATCTGCTTGCAATTGGAGCACAAGGAGCAACAAATGGAACAATTGCAATAACAGGTTATGACAATACTTTCCTCGCTGACTTGCGACAAATTTCCTTAACTTCAGTTGATCCTGGAAACACTGAAATCGCAAATAAGGCAGCACAGTTGTTGATACAAAAAAATGATCAAGTAAAAGCAAAGACATATCTCTTAGAACCTAAGTTGATAGTAAGAAATTCTTCCAAATCTCTAGTTAGGAACAATTAAATGGCTCTTGAAGATATCAAATCACCGTTCGATGGTTCAATAATTGGTCAAGTGCCCGTAGCTACATTGAAAGATGTAGATAGCGTTATCTCCCGTGCCGAGGTAGGCGCCAAGCTGTGGCGAAATACCCCAGCCCACGTGCGCAGTGCGATTATTTTGAAAGCAGCGACAATCGCTGAAGAAAATATTGAAGAGTTAGCTCAAATAATTTCTGGCGAAACTGGAAAGAGCATTCTAGAAGCTCGAGCTGAAGCCTCCAGATGCGGTGAAATTTTTCGACTCTCCTCTTTTGAAGGATCTCAACTTTATGGATCAACGTTGCCCCTGGACGCAAATAAAGGAACTGGGCTTGATAAATTAGGTTTCACTCTGCGACAACCAGTAGGAATAGTTGTTGCAATTAGTCCTTTTAATTATCCAGGCCTATTGGTCCTCCATAAAATTGGACCGGCACTTTCAGTGGGAAATGCAGTTGTTCTCAAACCTGCAAGATCAACGCCGCTAACAGCTCTTGCGATCGCGAAGTATTTGAAAGAGGCTGGTTTACCTGAAGGTGTTCTGCAGGTAATTACTGGTTCTGGAGCGCTGCTTGGAGATGCCTTAGTTTCGGATCCAAGAGTTAGAAAAGTTTCTTTTACTGGTTCAACTTTAACCGGTACTCATATTGCATCCGTTGCAGGTGCCAAGAAATTATCACTCGAACTCGGTTCGTCGTGCCCAGTAATAGTCATGGATGATGCAGATATTGATTATGCGGCTGACGCAATTGCTCTCGGCGGATATATAAATGCGGGGCAGGTATGTATCTCGGTTCAGCGGGTAATTGTGCATGAGAAAGTTATGGCGAATTTCTTAGACGCACTCAAGCCGCGAGTGGAAGCGATAAAAGTGGGAGATCCAAAGAGTGCAGACACGAAAGTCGGAACTTTAATTTCAGAGACTGAAGCTATTCGCGTCGAAAAATCTATTGCAACTGCAGTTAGTGAAGGCGCAACGCTACTAACAGGTGGCGCAAGATCAGGTGCGATAGTAAAGCCAGCAATCGTTTGCGGTGTAAATCCAAAGTCAGCTTTTGCTCAAGATGAGCTATTTGGGCCTGCTATTGCAGTGAGCTCAACAACCGGAATCACTGATGCAATTTCAATCGCTAATGATTCGCCATATGGCCTCGGAGCAGGTGTATTCACTCAGAATATGGATAATTCAATCCAAGCTGCTCGCGAACTTGACGCTGGAAGTATTCACATAAATTGGACACCATTGTGGCGTGCAGATTTGATGCCATACGGTGGCCTTAAATCAAGTGGAATCGGTAAAGAGGGTGTTCGCTCAACAGTAAATGAAATGACCGAAGAAAAAACCATAATCCTTCACGGGCGCAGCTGGTAAGAAAAGAGGAGTATGAAATGACAAATTCAAATTATGGAGCAACTGAAAGATTAACTGTAGGGCAGGCAGTTGTCCGCTTTATCGCAGCGCAATACTCAGTTGCTGATGGAGTTAAGCGTCGTTTCATACCAGCAGCAATGGGAATATTTGGGCATGGAAACGTTGCTGGTCTGGGACAAGCACTTGATCAATACAACGACATCCTTCCCTTCGTGCAAGGTCGCAATGAACAAGGTTTAACACATGCCGCGATTGGTTTTGCGAAGGCAACAAATCGGACTCAGACTTTTGCCGTTACCGCATCAATCGGACCCGGAGCGCTAAACATGGTTACAGCTGCAGGCCTTGCAACCGTAAATCATCTTCCTGTTTTATTGCTGCCAGGTGATTCCTATATAACACGTCGCCAAGGTCCAGTTCTACAACAACTTGAACATCCACTTGGTCCAGACATTTCAGTCAATGATGCTTTTCGCCCCATCGCAAAGTTCTTTGATCGAATCACAAGACCCGAACAACTTCTCTATTCGTTACCAAGTGCATTTCGTGTTCTAGCTAATCCAGTTGAAACTGGAGCAGTAGTAATTGCATTGCCACAAGATATTCAATCTCATGCCTTTGATTTCCCTAAAGCTTTCTTTGAAGAACGAGAATGGAAGATTCGACGCACTATCCCAAATCAAGAAGATATCGGGCAAGTTGCAAAGTTGATAAGAGATTCCAAGAAACCGTTAATCATTGCTGGCGGCGGCGTAATTTATTCAAGTGCAACCTCCGAATTAGAAGCTTTTGCAAATGCGACCGGAATTCCAGTTGCCGAAACTTTTGGTGGCAAAGGTGTAATTCAAAACCCGGGAGATTGGCATCTGATGGGCCTTGGTCTTGAGGGCTCACCAGAAACCAACAAACTTGTAGCAGAGGCAGATTTAATTCTCTCAATTGGAACTCGTTTGACCGATTTTGCAACTGGGTCACAATCAATGTTCCAAAATCCGGTAGTTAAGTTTGCATCAATTAATATCACTGAAAGTGATGCAATCAAGCAGGGCGCGGTGGCAATTCTTGGAGATGCAAAACTATCTTTAGTTGCACTTACTGAAGCGGTTGCCGGCCATAAAATTTCAGCTGATTGGGCCACCAAGATTTCTACTGGCATAAAAATCTGGGCGAAGCAATTGGCGGAAGCGATTGATCCAGATGTAGTTTTTGATAAGAAAACTCTTCCAGATTCCCCAGATACAAATGCCGTAATCACGCAAGGGCAATTAATAGGCTTAATGAATGAAACTGCTAAGAGTGGCGATGTAATTATTGCTGCAGCAGGCGGTGCACCAGGAGATATTCAAAAGGCTTGGGATGCGACTAAAGGAAAGTTTGCGCATCTGGAATTTGGATTCTCCTGCATGGGTTATGAGATTCCCGCCGGTATTGGTGTTCGCCTCGCAACGCCTGACCAATCAAAGCGAGTTCTAGTTTTCATTGGTGATGGAACATTTGTAATGGCGCCATCGGAATTAGTTACCGCTGCTCAAGAAGGCATAAACATGACAGTTGTTATCTCTGAAAATCATGGCTATCAAGTAATCCGCAGACTTCAAATGTGGCGCGTTGGGCATCACTTCGGAAATGAATTTAGATACCGCCAAGCTGGTCCATCAGTTGCAGAGGCCGGAAGCGTGAATGGAGCTGCGCCAAGACTTGAAGGCGATTATTTAGATATTGATTTAATAAAAATGTCTGAAGGAATGGGCGCGAAAGCTATTTACGCAACTACTCCAAGTGAAATTCGTAGCGCACTGGCGCAAGCGCGCACAATAATTGGTCCAGTTGTAATCGTTGTTCCAACAATTCAACATGCAAATCTTCCAGCATCAAATGTTTGGTGGGATGTTGCGCCAGCAGAAATTTCAACGCAACCTTGGGTTGCCGCAATCCGAAGCGATTATGAAGCTGGCCTTTCAACTCAAAGATGGCATGCCTAATGCATAAATTCATAGATCCGAGTCAAGTAACCATTGGGACTTTTCTCGGTATGGGCGCTCCCATGGCGGCAGAGATTGCTGCAGTTGGGGGAGTCGATTGGGTTTTAGTTGATTTGGAACATGGTGGCGCCAGCGAAGATTTAGTTGGTCCAACTGTTGTTGCAGGCATGGCCTACGGTATTCCAACGTTGGTTCGAGTTGAGTCATCGGAGCGAATTCGAATTGGTCGAGCACTTGATGCTGGCGCAATTGGTGTAATGATTCCAAGGATTGAAACTCCGGAACAAGTTAGCGCCGTGGTAAAACATATGTCATATCCACCATTTGGCGATCGTGGTGTTGCAACATATAACCGAAGTGCAAAATGGGGCCGTGACTTATCAGGCTTAACTGAAAAAGCTAAAGCTGCCTGCATAATTCAAATTGAAACTTTAAAGGCACTCGAAAACGTTGAAGCTATTGCTGCAATCGAAGGGGCCGATCTCTTATTCGTTGGCCCACTCGATTTAAGTTTTGCTCTCGGCGTTCCTCGTGATTTCAAGAGCCCAGTCTTTATCGAAGCGTGTTTAAAAGTTATCGCAGCAGCTAAAGCTAATAATAAAGTCGCTGGAATTCTGGCCGCTGATGCCGCTGCAGCAACTGCTTTTATCGAACTTGGATTTAAATTTATTGCAATTGGCTCAGATGCAACTCTGCTTGCCGGTGCAATCACAAATCTCGTAACCCAACTAAAGAGATAAGGAAACAAATGTCTGCAGTAGTTTCTAATCGCACGGTTGGTGTTGGCTTAATCAGCGTTGGCTGGATGGGTAAGGTTCATTCCCGCGCTTATCAATCTCTCCCTATCGTTTACCCAGAACTTGGCATTAAGCCAAGGCTAATTATTGCTGCTGATAATGTGCAAGAGCGCGCTGACTATGCGGTAAATGTTCTCGGATATGAAACATCAACTCTGGATTATAAAGATGTT
>JASJJZ010000010.1:0-4028 GCA_037622205.1 Actinomycetes bacterium | reverse complement strand
CTTTACGACAATCTGCTCCTACCGGCCCTCGAATCATTCTTATGTGACTATAACTGCGACCCTGGTTCCAGCAAATGCGCTTTACTTAGATTCTGTAACAAACTCAGCGCAATATCTAGTTTCTAGGCGGACTGGGAAACGCTAAATACACTAGTGCCCGATAAAGACTAGACGTTAGACCCCCTCTATAATTTGCGCATGTTTCACCGCCACAAATCTCGCAGTGTAATTGCGCTACTGGCTGGCCTGATATTGCTTTCAACACTGAACTACCAAAGTGCGATTGCGGTGACTGGAACTGTTTCTGGATTTGTTAATGAAGGCGAAAATTTCACGTTGCCAGTTACCTTGCAACCAAATACCTGGTATCACATGGCACTCGTTTGAGATGACGCAAACAAAGAGACCGTCTGGATTGATGGCGCCAGATCTACGTCTGGGCAACAAACAGACAATAGGAATTACTACTCGACCGCGACCGGTATAAACTGGGCACATTGCATTTGGTGTGTTACGGGAAGTTCAAAATTTAATGGGGAACGAATCACTAATCTGCGTCTCCTAGTAGGCACTGCCCTTTACAACACAGCTTCGGCGACGATTACCGTTCCGACTCCCCCACTTACCGCAATCGCAAATAACGGAGCAACGTTCGTAACTGGACAATAAATTAGCAAATAATTTAGCGAACCCAATACCAAATTTTGCTTGGACAAGACATACCTGCATTCTCCATATAAGGCGCCGCAGTGCTGCAATGTGGTTGCGAAGATATTAAAGATCCCCACCATTGAGATGTAGAGGATGCACTTGTAGTAAGTAATCCGAATCCACCAGATGAATACCAAGGCATTCGTTCTTCAATCCCATTATTTGCATAAGACCAACCATTAAAGACTTCATTTATGGTGATACTGGTATTGCCATTTGAAGTTGAGACAAATGAATATGCGGCATTCGCAGTGAATGTTCCACCAAACGTTCCAAGATTTTGAGCTTCAAAACGATAGTTGAAACCAGAAGCACTTCGCTTTATGTAATCCGCCCAAGAGAGAATTGAATATTTGTTTCCTTGCGCCGTTAAGTTTGTCGGATCAGTTGGTGGATTAGTTCCGTTACTTATAAGAGTCTGTGCCGCTGTCCAGACATTTGCTCCATTCGCAACGACTAAGGTCCAACCGCCACCATTGCGTGTCATATCCGCATATATTTGCACTGCCGTCCCACCGTTTATATTTGCATTTTGTATCCAATACAAACCATCGGACAGAGTTGGGCAATCTTGAAGAATTTGATAGGCACTTATTCCAGGATTGTTTTGGTAAAGCCCCTTACAGGAAGTAGATGCGCTCTCGAGAGTGATTGCTTGGATGTTTGCAGCCGACGGCAAGGTTCCAGTTAAATCTAAAGTAAATGCACCATATCCACCTGAATTACTTGCATTAGTTATCTGTGCGCCAAAAGTATTAGCACCTGAAGTTCCCTTGTAAACTCCGGAAGTCGAGGCACCGTTATATATAACTCTTGCGGTGGTTACGCCGGTATCCAATTCAATTGGCGCAGTGTCAGATTGGGCAGTAATACTAAATTCCACACTTAAGCAATCATCTGGGATATGGCTAAATTTGATATCAGTAAGTTTAAATGCATTTGCCGATGCATCAAAGGCGCTAATGGGTTCAACCACAATGTAGTCGGATTTAGAACAAGCGGCATAGAGAGCAATACCCTGGCCGAATTCCTTCGGAGAATTTGAACCAAGATTAATATTTGCCGCTGAAGTTGTTCCAAGAATTACTAAAGAGCCTAAGGCGAGGTATTTAACGAATTTTGAATACTTTGATTTTGATGTAGCTTCAATGAATTCAGGGTCGTCCGAGTAATAATCTAGGTTTTCGCGCTCGGATTCCACAATGGTAAATGTTACGCAATCCCGTGGCAGACTCCACCTCATGCATGAATTTACGCCTGAGGTTGAAGCACTAGCCAAGGAAATTTTGGCTTATAGCTTGGAACGCCTTAAGAGCGATCCGCCTTTGGATGGACCACGTACGGCGGAGGATTTGTTTAATGAAGTTGGAAACACTATTACTGCCAAAGGACTTGGCGGACAGAAGGCGCTGGAAGTTTTTACTGAAGTTCTAGCGAAAGCATGTATATCTACAGATCATCCGCGCAACTTAGCTTTTATTCCATCGGCGCCAAGTGAGTTTGCAAACCTATTTGATTTAGTTGTCGGCGCAAGTGCTTTATATGGTGGCTCTTGGCAAGAAGGCGCTGGTGCAGTATTTGCAGAAAATCAAGCGCTGCGTTGGTTATCTGACTTAGCTGGTCTGCCACAAAGTGCTGGTGGTGTGTTTGTCCAGGGTGGAACTATTGGAAATCTTTCGGCGCTAGTTGTCGCAAGAGCAGAAGCGCGTAAAAAATATCCTGATGCAAAACGCTTTGTAGTTGCCTGCAGCGTGGAAGCGCATTCGTCTATTGCTGGTGCTGCAAATGTTATGGATGTTGATGTTCTAAAGATTGAAACCGATATAAACGGAAAGTTACAAGGCGAAGCTGTTGGCGCTGCGATAGACAAATTACATGCAAATAGCGAGACCCGAGTCTTCGCGGTTGTTGCTACATCTGGAACAACCAATCTAGGAATTATTGATGATTTAGAGAGCGTTGGAAAGGCTGCTCATGATCGTGGGATTTGGTTCCATGTCGATGGTGCATATGGTCTTGCAGCGTTGTGCGCACCATCAGTTCGTCCACTATTTAAAGGTGTTGAAGCAGCTGATTCCTTTATTGTTGATCCTCACAAATGGTTATTTGCACCATTCGATGCCTGCGCCCTGGTTTATCGAGACCCAAAGTTAGCGAAAGAAGTTCATACCCAGCACGCTTCTTACTTAGAAACTTTGCACGATGATTCTTGGAGCCCATCTGACTACGCAATTCATCTAACTCGCAGAGTTCGTGGCCTACCATTCTGGTTCTCACTTGCCGCTCATGGTGTCGATGCTTACACCGAAGCAATGGAACAATCTTTAACTGTTGCAAAGCAAGCGGCCGAATTAATCAAAATTCACCCAAATCTTGAATTACTTCGCGAACCCGAACTTTCAATCGTAGCTTTCACGCGTAAAGGTTGGGAAAAGAGCGACTATCAAAAGTGGAGCGATAAGTTATTAGCAGATCAAATTGGCTTTATCCCACCTTCATCACACGAAGGACAGCCAATACTTCGCTTTGCAATAGTGAATCCATGGACCAAGATTTCAGATATCGAAATGATTCTGGCAACTCTTTAAAGCTTTAAGTTAGCGGTCTAAGAGATTCTGGGTTGGGTCATATGCCGAACCATTACGTCGCTTTGCAATTGCAGATAAAGCTTCGAGCACAACTCGGTTAGCCAAGATTGCAGTTATATCTGCGTTATCAAATGGTGGGGCAACTTCGACGACATCGATTCCAACAATAGGAAGTTCTAAACAAATCCGACGCACCGCTTCGAGTAATTCCCGACTGGTCATTCCACCTGGCTCTGGCGTTCCAGTTCCGGGCGCCATTCCTGGATCGACAACGTCAATATCTACAGATAAGAAAACCCCATCGCACTCATTTGTAAGTGTTGCAAATGATTCATCTAACACTGCCTTTAATCCACGATGATGAATTTCGGTCATTTCATATGAACGCATACCTTGATCGCGCATCCAATTTAAAGTTTTTTCTTCTGGCCAATATCCACGCAAACCAAGTTGTAAGAAGCGATCACCGCGAACATAACCATTGTTGATCAAATTACGCATCGGAGTTCCGTGGCCAACCAGGGCACCAAATTGATCTTCACCAGTATCGGCGTGGGCATCGAAGTGAATCATCGAAATCTTTCCTTTGCCACGATGCGCTGCAATACCTGCAACATCAGCAGATGCAATTGAATGATCGCCACCAAGAACAACCGGAATAATTCCCGCCCGAGAAATTTTTTCAGTAGCAACTTTTAATACTTCCAGAGACTTAACCAGGTCTCCCCC
>JASJJZ010000009.1:0-20255 GCA_037622205.1 Actinomycetes bacterium | reverse complement strand
GTCGGTTGTTCCGCCAGGAGCACCGCCGATTAGCTACGTTCGGAAGGGATAACCGCTGAAAGCATCTAAGCGGGAAGCTCGCTTCGAGATTAGGTTTCCCACCGGTTTACCGGGTAAGGCCCCCAGCTAGACGACTGGGTTGATAGGCCGGAAGTGGAAGAGTCGCAAGACTTGGAGCTGACCGGTACTAATAGGCCGAGGATTTAACTACATTTTTTAATTAACTTAGTGTTGATTAAATGCATCGCGTTCACTGTGTGGTTCCCGAGCTACGGTCGGGAACTGTTAAATTTCTTATAACTGTAATTTATTTTTTAAATTATAAGTTAAGTAAGAAATGCAACTGACTGATAACTCAATAGAGTTTCGGCGGCCATAGCGAGAGGGAAACGCCCGGTCCCATTCCGAACCCGGAAGCTAAGCCTCTCAGCGTCGATGGTACTGCAGGGGGGACCTTGTGGGAGAGTAGATCGCCGCCGGACATCATTTTAAAAAGGAGCTATTCCTTAACTTAGGTTATGGAATTGGCTCCTTTTTTATTTCCTATTTCCATCTTTGATTCCTTTTCACTCCTTCCTGTTTTTAACAATAGGTACTTCTCCACAGTTTCTATAAAGTTTTTTGCTAGAAAATCTTTCTGCCCTCAAAATTATCTCACTTAGAAGATTTTTAAGTTTAAGAGATGTTAGGAAGATATGGCGAAGATAAAAACGATCCCTAAAGCAAAAACGATCCCCAAAGCAAAGAAGATAGAGAAGAATCGCAAAGTTAAGGCCATTGTCGAAGCAGATTTTCAGCCGATAAATGCGGTGCACTTGGTAGGGCGAGTAACGAGTCAGGCAATTGAAAAGGAGTTGCCAAGCGGAGATAAAGTGGTCGAGTTTCGGGTTGTAATTGGCCGCGGAAGCAGTAGAAATGGGAGAAAAGAGGTGGATTCCCTGGATGTTGCAGCTTGGTCAGCTAAGGCCCGGAGAGCGGCTCTGGCGGTAAAAATTGATAGTTGGGTGGAAGTTAAGGGTTGCGTCCGTAGAAGATTTTGGCGTGCCCCTACTGGGCTAGCGAGTCGTTGGCAGGTAGAAGCAAGCGAGGTCCTGCGACTTTAGATACGGTTACGCCATGGCAACTGATATTAATTTGATATTAAAGAGGTTCTTGACGGCAGTTGGCAAGAATGAGGCGGCGGCCATCGAGTTAAGCAAGGAGCTTCGGAGCTGGGTTCAAGATAATGGTGAGATGGTCAAAGAAAAAATTGAAAATAGAATTGAAGATACGGCGAGCCGAATGGGATTTGTTAAAGAATCAGATTTGGCTAATCTCCTCTCCCGGATTTCACAATTAGAATCTCGCCTTCCAGAAACAAAGACTAGTGTTAAAAAAACTATAAAGAAGAGCGCCAAAAAAACTATAAAGAAGAGCGCGAATAGCGCTAGCAAAAGAACTTCACAAGATAGAAGTAAAGGTTAGGGGAGGGCATGGAGAATACATCGACTTCGCATTCACAAATTGAGGAAATTAAAGTACGAATATCAGAAGTTAAGAGCAAGGCTGTCGATAGCCACTCTCTAGAATTCGAGAGTATTCATGCTGATTTGAGCAGAGTTTTATCTGAAGTTGACGGACTCTAGATCTCTAAATGAAAACCAGATTAGATGCCGAATTAGTCAGACGAGGCTTAGCTCGCTCAAGAGACCACGCAGCGGATCTAATTGAATCGCGCTCGGTTCTGGTAGTAGGAATTCCTGCTTCTAAACCAGCGACCCAAGTTGATGCGGAAACTTCAATCACTATTCAGGGCGAGAGAGATGATTTTGTTTCCCGCGGCGGACATAAATTAGCCGGGGCCCTAGATTCCTTCCCTGCGATAGTTCTGTCAGAACGACGGGCCCTAGATGCCGGTGCTTCAACGGGTGGTTTTACGGATGTTCTTTTAAAACGTGGAGTCAAAAACGTTGTTGCAGTTGATGTTGGATATGGGCAATTGGCATGGGAACTTCGCACTGATCCGCGGGTCATTATTTTAGATCGCACCAATGTTCGCCATTTAACGATTGAGCAAGTAGGCGAGCCGGTGGACTTAGTTGTCGCTGACCTATCTTTCATCTCACTTACCTTAGTACTGCCGGCCTTGGTTTCGGTCTCGAAAACAGATTCTGATTATTTGGTTATGGTTAAGCCGCAATTCGAAGTTGGGCGGGAAAAATTAGGAGCAGGAGGCGTAGTGCGTGATGTCTCATTGCGAAAAACAGCGGTTATGGATGTCGCCGATTGCGCATATGACATGGGGCTAGGTTGTGAGGGAGTTGTAGCGAGTCCACTTCCTGGGCCATCGGGGAATGTGGAATATTTCTTATGGTTGAAGCGTGGAGCCAGTGAGCTCTCGCAAATATCTTTGGATAATGCAGTCGAAAGTGGGCCCCAGTGAAAAGTGTCTTATTGGTAGTTCATCCAACTCGTCCGGCTGCGGCGAAATTCGGAAATTTATTGGCAGAGAAGTTCGTAGAAGAAGAATACGAAGTGTTCTCGAATTTTCCAGATCTCATTCTTGGTTCAAAGCTAATCCATGGGATTAGCGGAATAGCTGCAGCGATAGTTCTTGGTGGCGATGGAACAATACTCAGAGCGGCAGAATTAGTGCGAGGACACGATGTCCCGATAATTGGAGTCAACTTAGGAAATGTCGGTTTCCTGGCTGAGATCGGACAGCCTTCAGTCTCAGAGATCGTTGGAGCTGTCAAGAGCGGTGATATTTTCAGAGAGCCGAGATTAGTTCTTAAATATGAAATTGTTCGGGCTGGCGAAATTGTCTCCCAAGGTTGGGCGCTAAACGAAGTTGCAATAGAGCGAAGCTCAACCCAAATGCTAGAACTATTCGTTCAGATAGATGGTCGCCCACTTTCCAAATGGGGATGCGACGGTGTCATTTGTGCGACACCCACTGGATCTACGGCTTACGCATTCTCGGCGGGTGGTCCAGTTGTGTGGCCAGAAGTTAGCGCCATACTTCTCTTACCACTTGCGGCTCACGCCCTCTTTTCAAGGCCTATGGTTGTTTCACCAGATTGCGAAATTGTAATAGATGTTTCTTCGCAGAATGCGCAGATTTCCTCCGATGGACTGCGTCAAACAGATTTGATTGCCGGCGATCGTATTGTTCTTACAAGAGACACTAGTAAGACCCAACTTGCATACATCAATAATGGAAAATTTACAGATCGTTTAGTTGCTAAATTTAAATTGCCGATTGAAGGTTGGCGCGGAGAATCTTCTTGATTCTCTTCAAATATTGGCTGTGGGCTTGAATGATGAATAAGGCACCTTCCAAGAGTTCATTGCGTGAATTAACGATTCGCAATCTCGGTGTAATCGAGAGCGCCGAAATAGAATTTAAGTCTGGTTTAACCGTCATAACCGGCGAAACCGGAGCCGGCAAAACAATGGTTCTAAGCGCGCTAAATCTAATACTGGGTGCGAAATCAGATTCTGACTTCGTTCGAAGCGGAGAAGAGCGATTGGTAGTCAGTGGAAAATTTCAAATCGGGGGCGTTCTTGCCTCAATAATTGAAAATGCTGGTGGGTTCGTTGAAGAGAACGAAGTAATAATTAATCGCTCGGTCACTAATCAAGGGAAATCGAAGATTTCGCTGGGTGGCGCAGTAAGTAGCGCGACACAGGTTAGTGAATTTGCGGAGAACTTAATAGAAATACACGCGCAGGCTAGCTCCGCAAGATTGAGTAAATCGGTTGTCCAGTTAGAACTGCTGGATGCCTTTGGAGATTATGGAAAGCTGCCGTCGGAATATGCCGAGACATTTGCAAAATATTTGATATTACGGAGAAGAATAAGTGATTTAAAGAAGCAGCTATCTATCCGCGAGCTCGAAATCGCCAAGCTTGAAGGAATAGTAAAAGATTTTGAAAGAATAAAACCGCTACCAGGAGAGATTGCGGATTTGGATAATGAAATCAATAAATTGGGTGCGGTTGAAGAGTTAAATACGGGCATTATTGAAGGGCTTAGTGCAATAAATAGTGAAGAGAACTCGGCAATAGCAGCATTGGGGATATCGAAAAAAATCTTAGAGAACCTCAGGGGCAAAGATTTGGCTCTAGATGCTTTAATTGAAGATCAATCTGAAAGTATCTATGAGTTACTGGAGGTCACAAGCAAACTCGAACGGTATTTATCACAATTGGAGGCTGATCCAGCGAGGTTTGATTACCTGCAGACTCGTAAGAGTGAATTGCTGGGCTTAGTAAAGAAATATGGCAACGGAACTGATCGTGAGATTGCATATAAAAATTTACTAACAGAGGCCGCGGAGGCAAGTTCACGGCTATCAGATTTGCAGGGTGGAGATTTACGATTAGAGGAATTACAGAACGAGAGCGAGAAAGTATTCGAAGGCTTGAAGAGCGGAGCGGTGAAGATTTCAAAGTTAAGAACCAATTGGGCCGCTAAGTTATCAGAGGCGATTACGAATGAATTGGCGCTCCTGGCTATGCCGAATGCAAAGATGGTTGTTGAAGTTATTGAGAATGATTGGAACGATCCACAAAATTATTCAGCATCGGGGTTAAATGAAGTAAATTTTCTCTTTACAAGCCATGCCGAAGGCAAGCTGTTGCCGATAGCCAAAGGTGCTAGTGGCGGTGAGCTATCTAGGGTGATGTTGGCAGTTGAGGTAGTTCTAGCAAAAAATTCTTCTGTCGGGACTTATATTTTTGACGAGGTCGACGCAGGTGTTGGAGGTAAAGCTGCTGTTGAAGTGGGAAAGCGATTGGCTATGTTGGCGAAGAATTCACAAGTAATCGTTGTTACGCATCTCGCTCAAGTAGCTAGTTGGGCGGATAACCATTTTGTTGTTACTAAGAATGAAACTGGTTCTGTGACTCAGAGCAATATTATGGAAGTAACTGGAATTGAGAGACGTAGAGAGATTGCACGATTGCTCTCGGGCCAGGACGAGTCAATTTCGGCGCAAGAACACGCTGGAGAGCTGCTCGATATGGTGGCTAAAGCAACAGCTGAAATGATAGGTTAGCGTTCCATGACCGCCCAGCATGTAACCAAACATCTTTTTGTCACAGGCGGAGTGGCTTCCAGTTTAGGTAAAGGGCTTACCGCTTCGAGCCTGGGAAGATTATTAACTTCACGTGGGCTTCGTGTAACGATGCAGAAATTAGACCCGTATTTGAATGTCGATCCCGGAACCATGAATCCTTTTCAGCATGGCGAAGTTTTTGTTACGGATGATGGCGCTGAAACGGATTTGGATATCGGCCACTACGAAAGATTTCTGAACGTAAATTTGCACGGCTCAGCGAATGTGACAACAGGCCAGGTGTACTCGAATGTTATTGGTAAAGAGCGCCGTGGGGAATATTTAGGGGATACGGTTCAAGTTATTCCTCATATTACAAATGAGATTAAAGAACGAATAAAGGCAATGGCTGGCCCAAATATTGATTTGGTTATCACTGAAGTTGGTGGGACGGTCGGAGATATTGAATCCCAACCTTTTCTGGAAGCAGCACGACAGATACGACAAGATGTTGGTAGAGATAATGTTTTCTATTTACACGTTTCATTAGTGCCATACATTGGTCCATCTGGAGAGTTAAAGACTAAGCCAACTCAGCACAGTGTTGCCGCATTGCGATCTATCGGTATTGCGCCTGATGCAATCGTAATCAGGTCAGATCGAGCTATACCAGATTCAGTGAAACGTAAGATTTCCTCAATGTGTGACGTAGATTTAGAAGCTGTAGTTGCCGCAGTAGATGCACCTTCAATCTACGACATTCCTAAAGTTTTGTTCAATGAAGGTCTAGATAGCTACGTAGTGAGGCGGCTGGGCCTGCCGCTGCAAGATTTGGTATGGGGCGAATGGAACGAATTGTTGGAGAAGGTTCATAATCCAGCCCACCAAGTCACTGTAGCCTTGGTAGGGAAATACGTTGATCTACCGGATGCTTATCTCTCGGTAACCGAGGCGCTTCGAGCGGGCGGATTCGCTAACAATGCAAAAGTAAATATCAAATGGGTAGCCAGTGATGATTGCGAAACGAGTGAAGGCGCAATGGCGGCTCTCAACGATGCTGATGCAATTTGTGTGCCTGGTGGTTTCGGGGTTCGCGGTATCGAAGGCAAATTAGGAGCTTTGAAATTCGCAAGAGAGAAGAGAATTCCCACTCTTGGATTGTGTCTGGGTTTGCAATGCATGGTTATTGAAGCGGCCAGGAATTTGGCGAACATGAAGTTTGCTAATTCAGCGGAATTCGATCCAGAAAGTAAAGATCCGGTCATTTCTACTATGCAGAGCCAAGAGGATATCGTCGCCGGTAAAGGGGATATGGGCGGAACTATGCGCCTTGGTTTGTATCCAGCCGTTCTGGCACCGGGATCTTTAGTTGCAGAGGTTTATGGCTCAACTGAAATTCAGGAACGCCACCGCCATAGATATGAAGTTAACAATAAGTATCGCGATCAACTTTCGGCAACCGGTTTAGTATTTTCTGGTCTGTCACCAGATGGTAATTTAGTTGAGTTCGTAGAGCTTCCACGTGAAATTCATCCCTATTATGTTGGGACTCAAGCTCATCCAGAGTTTTTATCTCGCCCAACTTCGGCTCATCCACTATTTAGTGGATTGATTGCCGCTGCAATCAAAAAAAATGGTAAATAGTACTGAGACTTCAAGAGCTATAGAGGACTATCTTACTTTTGCTGCAATCGAAAAGGGCCTCTCGAAAAATACTATTTCTGCTTACGGACGCGATTTAAAGAAGTTTGCTCTTTTTTTGACGCAAAATAATATCGCTCTCAAAGAGGTAGATCATGTGATACTCGACGAGTATTTGGGTTGGCTTCGAGGAGCTGGTGGCAACGCTCGTACTGGCGAGAGTTCCAATTCGCGGGCAATTGTTACCGTTAGAAACTTATTTAGGTTTTGGTCGACAAGCAACCGACTCCCAAATCGATTGCAGGATTATGCACCTCCTAAAATTCCGAAAAGACTACCGAAGGCTTTGAGGTTAGATGAGATAGTTTCTCTACTGGAAGCATCGAAGCTAGGTGAGGATGCTCTTGCAATCCGTAATAACGCACTTCTTGAAGTTCTCTATGCCACAGGGGGTCGTATCAGCGAGATAGTAGATCTTGACCTCCAAGACATTGCCGAAATATCGGAGACCTACACTATAAAACTTGCAGGCAAAGGCGGTCTCGAACGAGTAGTTCCAATTGGTAATTTTGCGCGAACCGGATTAGAAAAATACTTAACTCTCAGCAGACCGGCTCTTCTAAAAAACAAACAGAGCAATCGACTTTTTTTAAATTCCAGAGGTAACGCTTTAAGCAGACAGAGCGCGTGGGAAATTATTAGCAATTGTGCAGAGCGAGCAAAAATCGAAAGCCAGGTATCTCCACATGCGATACGACATTCTTTTGCAACCCATCTGTTAGATGGCGGAGCAGATATCAGGGTGGTTCAGGAGCTTCTCGGTCACTCATCTGTTACAACAACACAAATCTATACCTTGGTAACAATCGATAAGTTACGCGAAAATTACGCAAGCTCTCATCCAAGAGCTAAATAGAAGTTAAATTACTTTCCGCGAAGCCGCCTCGCGATAATGCTCTGGTCGCCTTTAGTCTCAAGGTCAGCAATAATTATTGCCAGCGATTCCCGCACAATACGACCACGGTCAACAGCTAAACCCAAATCTCCACGAAGTGCTAAACGCGCTTGTTCAAGGTCATAAAGTTCCTCAGGGGATAGGTAAACAGTAATTTTCTCATCGTGTCTTTCGCGGCCACTTGGGGACCTGTCAAAAGAATTAACTCTGCGCCGAGGAGTAGTGCGCACCGATTTCTTACTAATAATAGGAGCGGTGGGAACATCCTCGATTGGTGTGGGCGTTTGCGAAGGAACTGCACTGAGCGTTGTTGTCTGTCTAAAAAGTTCATCTGCGCCTGGAAGGCTTACTCTGCGGCTCATTTTGCTCCTCCTCGATAAATTAATTCACGGGCAAGTCTGCGGTATGAAACAGCTCCGGTAGAGCTACTAGCGTAGGTCGTAATGGGTTCACCTTTTACTGTTGATTCAGAGAAGCGAACTGTTCTTGAAATAATGGTGTCTAAGAGATCTTTTGGGAACTCTTTGTGAATCAATTCAAGAACTTCTCTTGAGTGAGCAGTTTTACGCTCAAACATAGTTGCTAATATTCCATCAATCTCCAAATGTGGATTTGTATTTGTCTTAACCTTATCAATTGTTTCACGCACTAGTCCAAGACCTAAGACCGCAAAATACTCACACTCCATAGGGATTAAAACACCGTTAGAAGCGGTTAGAGCATTAATAGTTAAGGTACCGAGCGACGGTGAACAATCGATAAGAATGTCATCGTATTGATCAAGAATCGGTTCGAGCAATTTGCGCAGCTTATGTTCTTTAGCCAATTCCGAGACAAAAGCTGCATCCGCGGCTGCTAAATCTTTATGTCCTCTTATGAAATCAAGACCGGGGACATTTGACTTTAAAATAAATTCTGCAATATTGGCTTGGGCATCATTAAGGAGATACCAGATAGATCCATATTGTTCTTTGATTTGTTGTGGCTTGATTCCAAGTCCGGTCGTCATACTTGCTTGTGAGTCGAAATCAATTAATAAGACTCTACGACCAAGTTCAGCTAACGCAGCGCCCAAGTTTATTGTCGTAGTAGTTTTACCAACGCCACCTTTCTGATTGACTACAGAAATTACCCTAGCCAGCCCGGGAGTAGGCGGAGTTTTAACTTCGGGAAATTGGAGAGTCTTCTTCCCAAGAACGCTAGAAGTAGCGGAAAGCTCTTCCTCGCGATTTGTCGATTTAGCTCCTAAGCGAGAAACCTTTGAATTGCTTTTTGCCATGGCCAGACTCTACGGCGGTGCGATTGGGTGTGCAAGCGTAAGTGCATTACCTTTGCGCCATGAATGAAGGCGTGGTTGAGGAGAGTGAAGCTAAGGTCTTGGGCTCTACAGTAGAAGCACCGGCCGGTTTTTCAGTTCATTTAGCGAACTTTGAGGGGCCATTCGATCTTCTTCTACAGCTAATTTCGAGACACAAGATGGATGTAACCGAGATCGCCCTTGGCGTGGTCACTGATGATTTCATAGCTTACATTCGAGCCTTAGAGGGCTCTGAAGATGGCTGGGACCTGGAGAAGACCACCGAATTCTTGGTGGTAGCGGCCACTCTTCTAGATCTAAAAGCAGCGAGACTTCTTCCATCGGGGGAGATTGAAGATGAAGGCGATCTTGCTCTCCTTGAAGCTCGCGACCTTCTATTTGCTCGTCTTTTGCAGTATCGGGCCTTCAAGGCTATTGCCACGATCTTTAGCGAACGCTTGGCCCGCGAGGAGCGGAGCTTTGCTCGGGTAGTAGCGCTAGAGGCTCACTTCTCAGCTTTGTTGCCAGAGGTCCTAATCGGTGTTGGTGCCGAGCGTTTTGCAGCAATCGCGCAACGCATTCTTTCGCCAAAGAGCACACCAACTGTAGGAATAGCACATATCCATAACCCACTGGTGAGCGTTGCCGAAGAGGCCATCACCATTGTAAATGAATTGCGGAGAACCGGAAAGAGCACTTTCCGCCATCTTATAAGCGACGCGAGCTCGCTCCCTGTAGTAGTTGCGAGATTTTTAGCCCTTTTAGAGCTCTATCGCGAAGGGGTGGTTCGGTTCGAGCAGGTTATCGCCCTCGGGGAGTTGGCTGTCACCTGGACCGGGAGCGCCGATGGTGAAATCGAGGTTAGTGATGAGTTTGATATTCCGCTAGTTCAATCCGAAGGTAATACAAATGGAGAGTCTAATGTCTAATCCTGAACTCAATAGATCGCTTGAAGCCATCCTGATGGTGGTGGATGAACCTGTTTCAGAGATAATACTCGCGCAGATAACTGAAACCCCGACTGAGACGGTTGTAGCGGCGCTACAGGAGCTAGCTAGCGGGTATGAAGAGTCTGGGCGCGGTTTCGAATTACGACAGATTTCAGGAGGGTGGCGTTTTTATAGTCATCCAGATCTATCTCCGATTGTGGAGAAGTTTGTTCTAGATGGCCAGCAATCACGCTTAACCCAGGCAGCGCTCGAAACATTGGCGGTAATTGCTTACCGCCAGCCGGTCTCCAGGGCGCGGGTATCGGCAATTCGTGGTGTCAATGTGGAGGCGGTCATGAAAACTCTAGTGACCAGAGGATTAGTGGAGGAGAGCGGGATTGAACATGAGACCGGAGCTATTCTTTACAACACGACGAGCTTCTTCTTGGAGAAGCTCGGGCTAAATAACGTTATGGACTTGCCCGCCTTAGCGCCATTTTTACCTGATGTCGACGCGTTAGATGAAGTGCTCTCTACCCTTACAGAGTAGATTTTTAGACTTTGCTCGATTAGGGAAGGGGCTTTCTTTGCCGTAACCTACGCTTAAATCATATTCCACGCTGTCGAAGCCGTTGAAAAGAGATAAATTATGGGTCTAATACGTTTACAGAAAATCCTAGCGGATGCCGGTATCGCAAGCAGGAGAGCTAGTGAGCAGTTGATTCTCGATGGCAGAGTTAGTGTAGATGGTTCACAGATATTCGAGTTGGGAAGTAAATTTGACCCAGAAATCTCTAAAGTTGAAGTTGATGGTGAGGCAATAAAGCTCAATAAGGTTAAGACTTATCTTGCTTTCTATAAACCTAGAGGCGTAATTTCCACTATGTCAGACCCAGATGGGCGACCAAATTTGGGCGATTTCTTCGAAAGCAGGAATGAGCGTCTCTTTCACGTTGGGCGTCTAGATAAGGAGAGCGAAGGGCTGATACTCCTTACTAATGACGGTTCTTTCACGCACAGAGCGACTCATCCGAGTTATGGGATGACCAAGAAATATCTTTTGGAGATAGAGGGTCAGTTCTCCAAAGAACACATTGAACAGCTTTTAAAGGGCGTTGTTTTGGAAGATGGAATGGCCCGAGCTCTGGATATTAAAGTAATCCGGGAGGTTGATCCCAAACACCATTGGGTAGAGGTTTCGATACATGAGGGTCGCTTCCATATAATCCGCCGCATGTTCGAATTTCTGGAAATCGAGGTGCTTCGTTTGATTCGCACAGAGTTCGGCCCGATCTCAATTGGAGAGACCAAGGAGGGTCGCTGGCGGACTCTGAATTCGGTAGAGCAAGAAAATCTATTTAAAGTTTTAAAGTTAAGTCAATAAATAGTAATCGCCAATAGATGTTTATAGATATATAGATTTTTAGGTATATCTGAATAATCGATAAATCGTTAATATCTGGCGCGCATAAATCTCTCATATTGATTTATCGATATTTACGGCTTCTCCGTTTTAGCCGTAGAATTTTTATCGACATTTTAATAAAGGATAAACCGACTAATTATTAAGTCTTTAAATTGTTTTAAAGCTTTCCCCGGAATTGAAGAGAGAGGGTAGAATCTCACTATGAATCCGGTTCGAGCCTTCCGAGGCGCCACGCAGCTAACTTCCGACACGAAGGCTGAGATGCGGGAAGCTGTGGTGGAGCTTCTGAAAGAAATCATGCTCGCCAATGAGATTTCAAATGAAGAGCTAATCTCAATTCTTTTCACAGCTACGCCAGATCTACAAAGTGATTTCCCGGCAGCAGGAGTGAGAGAGTTGGGCTTGGCCGATGTCCCACTGATTTGTGCTCAAGAGCTTGATGTAAAGGGTTCGTTGCCTAGGACTATTCGCTTAATGATTCATGCTAACTCTGGCTTGCTTCGAAGCGAAGTCACGCACAAATATCTGCGGGGAGCTAGCATTTTACGTCCTGATTTGGCTCAGGGATCAGCGAATTCCGATAAAAAATTAGAGAGTGGCCAAGGAAAGTGACGGTAAAAGGGCCGATTAAAATAATTGGTTGTGGCTTAATCGGAACTTCGATAGCTCTTCGGTTAAAAGAGAAGGGTTTAACTCTGATTCTCGCTGACAGAAATGAAAGAAATCTGAAGTTAGCATCTGATCTTCTGGAGATTAACGAAACTTTGATAGATCCAAAGGTGATAGTGATTGCGACACCGCCGGAGAAGGTTTATGAGGTCGCAGAGAAGGAAATGTTTGAGAATCCTTCAGCTATCTTTATAGATGTAACCGGTATTAAGTCTAAACTAATTAGTCAGGTTGAGGGTTTTCCGGAGTTGTCAAAAAATTATGTATCAGTTCACCCAATGGCAGGGCGGGAAACTTCTGGCCCTGAGAGCGCAAGGTCAGATCTATTCAATTCGAGAGCTTGGATTATCTCCAAAACTGCGCACTCATCGGCAGCTGCAATTGAGATCGCAGAAGAGCTGGGAACCCTAATGGGCTCCACGATTTACGAACTTGAAGCCAGGACACATGATTCTGCAATAGCTGCGATTTCTCATCTACCTCAAGTTTTAAGTTCAGCGCTAGGAGCGGGGCTACTAAATGTGGGAGAAGATCAACTGAATTTGGCCGGGCAGGGTTTACGGGATGTGACAAGGTTGGCCGATTGCGACCCTGAACTTTGGAGTAGCTTATTGCTGGGCAATTCAGAGGAGATTCTTCCCAAAATCACTGAAGTTATAAATCGACTTTCAGCTCTCGCTAAGGCGATTGAATCAAGTAATCAAAGCGTCGTGAAAGAATTCCTAGCAGAAGGACGCGAGGGTAGAAATAGAATCCCTGGGAAGCATGGTCTTGCAAAACGTGACTACACCTATCTGCCGATCGTAATCGATGATAAACCTGGTGGACTGGCCCGTATCTTCAACGAATGTGCAGACATTGATGTAAATATCGAAGACTTGAGTATGGAACATAGTCCCGGACAAGCAGTTGGTCTTATAACGCTGGCCTTGACTTCAGATGATGCCATTAGATTACAGAAACATTTAATTACCAAAGGTTGGTTGGCGCACTCTCCTCGCAAAGATTGATTAGACGGCTATATTTCCTCTTAACGCTCGTTCCAGTCGCTTTTTCGGTAAGTATTTACTGCGCTACTAAAGCAGTAAGATTCGCGCATGGCCGGAATAGTTGTAGCAATTGACGGTCCAAGTGGATCTGGGAAAACGAGCACCTCGAAGGCGATAGCGATTCGCGCAAATTGGAATTACTTAGATACTGGTGCGTTATACCGGGCAGCGACATGGATTTCGTTGAAGAAGGGCGTCTCTGAAGGCTGGGAGATTATCGCGGCTATTAAAGAGCAACCAATTACCTTTTCAAGTGATCCAAGAGATCCGAAAATATTTTGTGGGGATATCGATGTCACCGACGAGATACGGGGAGTTAGGGTCACAGATAACGTAAGTCAAATAAGTCAAATTGCAGAATTACGTGCGTACTTAGTTGATATGCAACAAGCGATAATTGCCAAGAGTGAAAATGGGATTGTTGTAGAAGGTAGAGATATTGGAACCGTTGTTGCTCCAAATGCAGACCTGAAAGTTTTTCTCTACGCGAATTTGCAAGCACGAACGCTACGCCGAGAAAGTGAAGAAATAGCTGCGGATAAGCCCACAGATGTTGCGCAATCATTGAACAGCCGAGATCAACTTGATTCAAGTAGAAAAATTTCACCGCTACGTCCAGCCGAAGATGCGCTCGAGTTGGATTCTACGGAGCTCGATCTAAAAGAAGTCGTTGATCTAATTTGGGAATGGCTGACCCGAAAAAGTCTATTGGGACTACCGAAAGTTGCCGTGATCGGGCGACCGAACGTCGGAAAATCTACTTTAGTTAATAGAATTATTGGGCGCCGCGAAGCGATTGTAGAAGATACACCAGGGGTAACGCGTGATCGCGTGAAGTATGAAGCCGAATGGAATGGTCGTAGATTTATCCTGATCGATACTGGTGGTTGGGAAGTTGCCCCCGAAGGTATTTCGGTGAAGATTACTGCAGGTTCGGAAGCTGCGATTGCTGAATCTGACATTGTTCTGTTTGTTATTGATGCGCAAGTTGGCGCGCTCGACGAAGATCAATCGCTGGTTGATTTATTGCGCAAATCAAATAAGAAAGTAATTGTTGCCGCAAACAAAGTCGACGGAACAACTGAGGAGAATGAAGCGCATGCGCTTTGGAATCTAGGTTTTGGAGAACCAAGATTTGTCTCCGCGTTGCATGGAAGAGGCAGTGGGGATTTGTTGGATTATTTAGTTAAAGAACTCCCGGAGATAGGCTCCGAGAAAGCTGATGATGGTTATCGCCGGATAGCACTGGTTGGTAGACCAAATGTTGGTAAATCAAGTCTTTTAAATATTCTGGCTGGTGAATCTCGGGTAATTGTCGATGATGCAGCCGGTACGACTCGCGATCCAGTTGATGAATTAATTGAGATCGGCGGATCTACTTGGCGTTTTATCGACACTGCAGGCATCCGAAAGCGCGCGCATCAAGATAGTGGAACTGATTATTACGCCTCGCTTAGAACAGCCAGCGCACTGGAGCGAGCCGAAGTTGCGGTTGTGGTTTTAGATGCGTCTGTCCCATTGACCGAGCAAGATTTAAGAATTGTAAGCATGGTTGAAGAAGCAGGCCGAGGTCTGGTGATTGTCATGAATAAATGGGACTTAGTGGATGAAGAACGACAACTACAGTTAGATAAAGAGCTCGAACGTAATTTAGAGCGCTACCCATGGGCGCAGCGAGTAAATGTCTCGGCGAAAACCGGTTGGCACCGAGATCGTTTAGCTCCCGCACTTCGAACAGCTATTTCAAGCTGGGAGAAACGTATTCCAACGAGCAAACTTAATTCGTTCCTGGGCGCGCTCATAGGAGCGACCCCACCCCCTGTGCGCAGCGGCAAGCAACCCAAAATTCGTTTTGCAACTCAGGCAGCCATTTGCCCTCCTAAGTTCGTGGTTTTTGCAACGGAATTCGTTGAAACTTCTTACCGTAGATTTATTGAGCGCCGGTTGCGTGAAGAGTTTGGTTTTCCCGGAACGCCGGTAGAAGTCGTTGTAAAAGTCAAAGAGCGAGATTAACTTGGTGGCAAGACGCGAGATTCTGACTATTCCCAATGCCATAACTGGTGTTCGGGCACTTGGAATTCCACTCTTTCTGATTGCATATCTCGTAGCTGAAAATACCGCCCTTGCTCTAATAGTCTTAACAATTGGCGCAATCTCTGATTATTTTGATGGAAAAGTTGCCCGCCTTTTAAATCAGGAATCTGCACTTGGCGCAATTTTGGACCCGACTATAGATCGGCTTTACATCGCTGCAACCGTAATCGCTCTCGTAATAAAAGAGGTTCTCCCGTTGTGGATACTCTTACTTTTACTAAGTCGGGATATCTGGATGGCGTTAATGCTCGCTATTAAGCGATCTCGTGGAGCTGGGGTTTTTCTTGTTACCTTTCTTGGCAAGGCGGCAACTTTTAATTTGCTGTACGCCTTTCCATTCCTTCTTGTTGCAGGATCTTCTGGGATTGGGCAAGTTTTTTTCATTACAGGTTGGGGTTTTGCGATCTGGGGGATAGGCCTATATTGGGTAACGGCTTTGCAGTACACATTTATTGCTTTCAAAGAATTTAGGGAGAATAATGCGCAGAGCTAAATTTCTTATGATTGATCGGAGCGGTAATGTCTAACATCCCTAGTGATTTGCACTTTACGAGTGAACACGAGTGGGTTGCTCCAACATCTACAGCGAATGTCTACCGAATTGGCATTACAGATTTTGCCCAATCTGCCCTCGGGGATATCGTCTACGTGCAGCTGCCAAAAATTGGTCAGACTCTTATCGCTGGTGAAATTTGTGGCGAGATCGAGTCAACAAAGAGTGTCTCTGAAATTTACTCACCGCTGAACGGCGAAGTTAGCGCTGTAAATACTAATCTGGACTCCGCCCCAGAAGTTATCAACTCAGAGCCATATAGCTCTGGCTGGATTTTAGAAATTTCAATAACTGGGGAACTTCCACTCCTCCTAAATAGCGAGGATTATAAGAAAATCACGGCTTGACCGGTTCAACTACTTTGAATAGTGTCAGCCTATAGTTGAACCTCAAGGTTTGAGGGAGAGAATCGGAGGATTGGAATGGGCTTACCACCTTCAGATCTCCCTAATGGCGCCGGCGAAGTAGACCTCACTAGCACGCTACATATCGCCTCATTCAGATCGGTCCCAGATTTCATCTCTGAGAAATCTCTACTCGATTCATTAAGTTCAGAAGAGTTCACTGTATTGAAAGAGTTGCCAAATGATTGTGGAATGTTTATTTCACTAGCGGGTCCAGCAAAAGGTGCGAGATTTCTCCTAGCCGTAGATCGCGTAAGTATTGGACGTGATCCCTCAAGCGAAATCTTTCTAGATGACGTGACTGTCTCGCGTAAGCATTGTCAAGTGTTAAGAAGTACAAGTGGATCAAGCACATCTTTTGAAGTTGAAGATTTAAAGAGTTTAAACGGAACATATGTAAATGCAGTATCCAGGGTTAAAACTTCCTTAAACCATGGCGATGAAGTGCAGGTTGGCAAGTATCGATTTACTTTCTTTCGTCCCGTAACCGGGCAAAGAACCGGCGAAATTCTTTAAGGGGAGTTCATGAGTGTTCCAGCGCGTGCTTATTTAAGTATTGGCGAAGTTCTCAGCAAATTGCGAGGCGAGTTCTCTGATATTACGATTTCGAAGATTCGCTTCCTTGAATCAGAAGGACTGATCGAGCCACAGCGCACACCATCTGGATATCGCAAATTCACCAACATAGATTTAGAGCGCCTGCGTTATGTCTTAGCGGCGCAACGAGATCAGTATCTTCCGCTTCGAGTCATAAAAGAGAATTTGGATGCTCTGGATCGCGGATTAACACCATCAGCAACTCCAGGTTCACCTGCGGCGCCAAGACTTGCTACCGTTGATGGAGAGTTCGCGGCTTCGAATTTCATCCATGACAGTCAACTCCGGTTATCTCGAGACGAGCTTCTGGAATCTTCAGGTCTGCTGGAAGCACAACTGACCCAGATAGAATCTTTTGGATTGATCGAAATGAAGGGACGGTATTACGATGCTGATGCCCTCTCGGTTGCCAGAGCGGTTGCAGAAATGTCCTCCTTCGGGATTGAGGCGCGACATTTACGGAGTTTCAAAACTTCAGCAGATCGCGAAGTTGGATTAGTTGAACAAGTTATAACTCCGTTATTGCGCCAGAAAAGCCCAGAAGCACAAGCTCGGGCCGAAGAAGTCCAGAGAGAGCTTGCATCTCTCTCAATTCGATTGCATGCAGCCCTGGTCGCATCCGGTTTGCATCGAACCAAATAGCTTGTTACATCTTTCGTATTTAATAAATTGGAGCGACCATGGATGAGTTGCACCTAGTAAATGTCGTAGGCGTGCGAGTTGAAATGCCTTCTAATCAGCCGATAGTTCTACTCAAAGAAGTTGATGGAATTAGATATCTCCCAATCTGGGTTGGGGCTACTGAAGCAACTGCCATAGCTTTCGCGCAGCAAGGTCTTAATCCACCTCGACCATTGACCCATGATTTACTAAAGAACATAATTGGTGAATTAGGATCGAAGATCGAAGCCGTGCATTTGACGCACTTAACTGATGGTGTTTTCTATTCTAAAATTCTGATGAGCCAAGGAGTAGAAGTCTCAGCTAGACCCAGTGATGCCATCGCCTTGGCGCTTAGAACCGGAGCGGATATATTCGCAACGGAAGAGCTCTTCGTGGCCGCCGGCATCGAGATCCCAGATCAAGCAGATGATCAGGTTGAGGCTTTTCGAGAATTCTTGGATCAGATAAACCCTGAGGACTTCCAAGGCTAAACCTCAACCTAAACTTTAGGGTTCTGCGTGTCGGTCATTGCCCTCAGGGGGCTCTCGAACTAATCTTCTCTTAAATCCGATAAGGATCTTCCCCCATAGAAGTGAGTTGCAGATGCTTGAAGTAACTGACCCGGCGACACCAGAAATAGGTTATCGCGGCGCAACTGCCTGTGTAGCGGCTGGAATTACTTATCGCCAATTAGATTATTGGGCTCGGACTGGCTTAGTTGAACCAAGTGTTCAAGGAGCGAGTGGCTCTGGTTCGCAACGTCTCTATGGTTTTCGCGACATCTTGGTTTTAAAAATTGTAAAACGATTATTGGATACCGGCGTATCACTTCAAAATATTCGTTCTGCTGTGGAACATCTCAGGTCGCGTGGGGTAAATGACCTGGAGCGCATGACGCTAATGAGTGATGGCGCAACTATCTATGAATGTGCAAGCGCGGATGAAATCGTAGATTTATTGCAAGGCGGGCAAGGTGTCTTTGGAATAGCGATTGGTAAAGTTTGGAGTGAAGTAGAAGGCTCACTCGCGAATCTTCAAGGAGAGAACGTTTCAACTGGAGAAAGCGTTGTGGGTGGTTCTACAATTGGAGCAGGCGGCGACGAACTATCTGATCGGCGAAAGCGCAAGTTAGCGTAAGTTAACGTAAGTTAGCCTTAATTAATTTGAATATTTCCTTCCCCTAGGAATCGGAGTTTAGACTCCACTAAATTAGGGGAGTCGGTTGATGAGTTCGGTCAGATTTAATTTTGCGGATAGACATATCGGGCCGGATGGCCCTCAGATCAAGGCAATGCTGGGTGCACTTGGTGAAGAAGAGTTATCGGATTTTATTTCGAAAGTAGTACCAGTTAATATTTCACTTACGCAAAAAATAGCTACCGCTCTACCTCTAGCTGTATCGGAAACCGCTGCTATCTCCGAGCTTCGGGAATTGGCTAACCAGAATATTGTTCTCAAATCCTTAATCGGTATGGGATATTTTGGAACGATTACGCCGCCGGTCATCTTGCGGAATGTTTTAGAGAATCCAGCTTGGTATACGGCTTACACTCCATACCAACCAGAAATTTCCCAAGGTAGGTTGGAAGCAATCTTCGCTTTTCAAACTGTGGTAACAGACTTAACTGGCCTTGATGTTTCTAACGCCTCGATGCTTGATGAGGCTACGGCTGCCGCTGAATCTATGACACTTGCGCGGAGGGTCTGGCAAGGGGATGAGCAGGCGGTGTTCATTGTTGATAAGGGTTTACATCCACAAATTAAGGCAGTGATAGCAACAAGAGCTAGGCCACTTAAAATTTCAATAATTGAAACAGAGCCAAATCTCCTACGGATTGCCGAAATAGAAGAGCCGATATTTGGCGCAATTTTTGCGCAGATAGCCAGCAATGGAGAGGTAAGAAATCTGAAACCACTCGTTGCAGCAATCCAGGAACGTAGTGCGCTTGCGATCATCGCCTGTGATTTATTGGCACTGACTATCTACAAAACTCCGGCTGAATTCGGGGCTGATATCGCTATCGGTTCGGCGCAACGTTTCGGAGTTCCTATGGGTTTCGGGGGACCACATGCCGGTTTTATGGCGGTACGAAATGGTCTTGAGAGATCCTTACCTGGCCGTTTAGTAGGTCAAAGTTTAGATTCGCACTCAAACCCAGCGCTCCGTCTGGCGCTACAAACTCGAGAGCAACATATTAGACGCGATAAGGCGACTTCTAACATTTGTACCGCACAAGTTCTTTTAGCGGTGATGTCAGCGTTCTACGCAATGTGGCATGGGCCAAGGGGATTAGCCGAGATTGCAATTTCAGTGCGAACTAAGAGTAATAGTTTGCGCGATTCACTTCGCGAAGGCGGTTTTAAGGTGACGGAAGGCGAAATTTTTGACACATTCTCTCTGATGAAAGTTGATGCCAAAGCAGTTATGGGTGAGCTATTGGCAGCGGGATTTAATGTGCGAATGATCGATAGTGAAACTCTGGGTTTCACTTTTGATGAAAGCATCACCGATGAGGATTTGCTTCTCTTGGTTGCCACTCTTGAGACGAAGTTGCCAAAGGGAGGTGTTAGTGAAGTATCGAAAACTGTAGCTCGCGACACCAAATTTCTACAACACCCACTCTTCAATACCTACCATTCCGAAACTTCAATGCTCCGATATTTGCGTAGCCTGGCTGACCGCGATCTAGCGTTAGACCGAACGATGATTCCTCTAGGTTCGTGCACGATGAAATTAAATGCTACAACGGAAATGATTCCGGTTACCTGGCCCGAATTCTCAAACCTGCACCCCTTCGCACCAGCAGATCAGAGTAAGGGAATCCGTAAATTAATTGACCAACTCTCTGGCTGGCTAATCGAGATAACTGGCTACGATGCAGTTTCGCTACAACCCAATGCTGGTTCCCAAGGCGAATTCGCCGGGCTACTGGCAG
>JASJJZ010000008.1:0-6304 GCA_037622205.1 Actinomycetes bacterium | reverse complement strand
TGCATATCTTTTTTGAGTGCTTCTACATCTAACTTCTTAAGCTCTTCGTTGTAATCAAAATCTTTACCAAGCGGATTTGTTTTAGCGTCCTGCTGATGCAAAATATCTAGGTTTAAGGAATTTGGCCACCACTCGGTGTTTGATCTCTCTTCAAGGGTTACAGCGCCGTGGACTACTGGACATTTTCCTGAATTCGTTGAATCAGACATTTCAAACTCCCTATTTATTCAAGATTAAAAATATGCCTTAATCATAATGGCTAGAACTAATCCAGCATCTCGGTTTTGGGGCTACGCGCTCGCAATCGAATGGCAATTACCGCACAAATTGAAGCTATCAGGCTTGCCGCCAGAATTCCGACTTTTGCATCTGCCATTAAATTTTCTGAATCTTCATAGCTAAGTTCGGCGATTAGCAACGAGACTGTAAATCCTATTCCCGCAAGTAGGCTTATAGCCAACACATCACTCCAACGTAGAGCTGGATTGAGTTTAGCTTTCGTCAACCGCACTACCAGATAGGTTGCCCCGAAGACTCCCAAAGCTTTTCCAAAAACTAAAGAAATAATAATGGCAGTGCTTATAGGGCTTGTAATTGTCTGACTTAATCCAAAACTACGGATATCTACACCAGAGGATGCAAATGCAAAAAGTGGAATTACCAATGCCACGCTAACAGGGCGGAGATACTTTTCGGCAATTTCTGAAGGTGAAGAAATTTCATTCTTTCGACTGCGATTTCTAGTTAGCAACGCAATTGCAATACCTGCAACTGTCGCATGGATGCCGGATTGATATGTTGCCCACCAAATGGCTAAGCCAAGAGGTATTGCGACATACCAACGCCCAATATTAAGTTTTTGCGTGATCCAGAAAATAACTAATAAGAAGAGAGTTAGCGTTAACATCTGAATATCAGTTTTATTAGAGTAAAAGATTGCAATTACAGATATCGCACCCAAATCATCGATAACTGCGACTGCTAAGAGAAAAGCTCGCAACTCTGTTGGAAGTGATTTTCCTGCAATTGCTAGCACTGCGAGGGCGAAGGCAATATCTGTTGCCATCGGAATTGCCCATCCTTCCTGGGCATCAGCATTCCCTCTTACTAGGAAGGTATAGAAAAGAATAGGAAGGCCGATTCCCGCTAGCGCAGCTACTGCCGGGACGAGTGCTTGGCTTGGCTTAGCCAGTGAACCGTGAAGCAATTCATGTTTAAGTTCAAGGCCAGCAACCAGAAAAAATATTGCAAGTAGTCCATCTGAAATCCAATGCAAGATCGACATATCTAGATTAAGAAAGCCAATGCTTAACTTATGACTAAGTAAATCTGAATACCCTTGAGAAAAGTAGGTATTTGCAATGATCATAGCTAGGGCTGCAGAGCTGAGAAGTAAAAATCCCCCGAAAGTTTCATCCCTCAGAGCTTTACTTAGCCAGCGTCCTTCATCATCACTTACAAGCTCGAGAGCAACTTCATTCTTAGCATTCATTGCATGAGTCTAATATAACTCGCGAAATATGAGGAGTCGAGCATGGGGTCCGAAATCTTAATATGCTTCGATAGGGTTTCAATTCCTATTCGAAATTCACTTGGGATGAGTCGAACTCATCCTTTAATTTCTCTCTTCGAATCTCCTTTAATTCTTCCTGCTTATTGAATAACTGCATTTCGTCATCTAAGTCTCCGCAACGTTTACATCTAACTTGACCGACAATTTTATCGAGTGCAAAGATGTGCTCACACTGAGACATCGCGGCGCCAAATCACTTTATCAATCAACCTATAATCGCTGAGATAGATTTATCTCTCAGCCGTAATGAATTTAGAACTACCGAAGTTGAGCTAAGACTCATTGCAAAGGCCGCAATCATCGGAGAAAGAAGCGTGCCAGTTAAAGGATACAAAATACCTGCCGCAATAGGAACGCCCAAGGAATTATATAAAAATGCAAATGAAAGATTTTGTCGCATATTCCAGACTGTAGATTCTGAGATGGCCCTTGCAATTGCAATGCCTCGCAAATCCCCCTTTACTAAAGTGACGCCGCCACTATTCATTGCAACATCGGTCCCAGTTCCCATCGCAATTCCAACATCTGCCTTTGCTAGAGCCGGTGCATCATTTACGCCATCTCCCGCCATACCGACAACTAAACCTTGTGATTGAAGCTCGGCAACTAATTGCAATTTATCTTCCGGACGAACATCTCCATATATTTCTTTGATTCCAAGTTCCACGCCAATTGCTTCAGCAGTTCTTTGATTGTCACCAGTGGCCATTATGACGTTTATACCTGCCTCTTTGAGCGTACGAAGCGATTCCAGCGTGTTCAATTTAATCCGATCGGATAAAGCTATTAATGCGTTTGGTTCAGAGTCAATAGTCAAGACCATTACAGTCGCTCCTTGATTTCGGAGTTGGAGAATCCGGTCCGTTATATCAAAACTTTGAAGCAACTCATCGTCTTCTTCTCGAATGCTCGCTATTGCAATTCTCTTTCCTCCTACTATTCCCTCGACGCCTCTGCCGGTCACGCTAACAAAATCAACTACTTTGACTAAATCAATTTCAGATTCTTTTGCTGCTCTTACAATTGCCTTTGCCAAAGGATGTTCACTTGCAACTTCAAGACTTGCTGCCATTTGAAGAAGATAGTTAGCTTCATAGCTTCCAAGGTTGATAATCTCTTTTAACTCTGGACGCCCTTCGGTTAGAGTTCCAGTCTTATCAACAATCAAGGTGTTGATTTTTCTAAACGTTTCAATCGTAGAAGCATCCTTGAAAAGAACTCCTTGAACTGCACCCCGCCCACTAGCAACCATGATTGACATTGGCGTTGCAAGACCTAGGGCGCAAGGACAAGCAATAATTAGTACCGCAACCGCATTTATTAACCCATGGCTCCAACTTTGATCTGTTCCCAAAATTCCCCAAGCGAAGAAGGTTGCAATCGAAATTCCAATAACAGCTAGGACAAAATATTTGGAAACCACATCTGCCATTCGTTGCATCGGAGCTTTGGATCTCTGCGCAGAGGCAACCATCTCAATAATCTGCGAGAGCACAGTATTCATACCAACCTTTGTTGCTTGAATAATTAGCGCTCCATTTGAATTAATTGATCCAGCCAAAACAAAATCGCCCAATGTTTTTTGTACAGGAATTGGCTCTCCCGTAAGCATAGATTCATCAATTGCACCTTGCCCTTCAAGAATTACTCCGTCAACAGGGATGGCCTCACCAGGTCGAATCCGTAAGGAATCTCCAACTTGGATATCATCAATTGGAATGATTTCGTCCTCACTGTCTGACACCAGACGTGAGGCAGACTTTGGTCTCATATTCAGTAAAGATTTTATCGCAGATGAAGTTTTTGCAATGGACTTCAATTCAAGAATTTGCCCCAGGATTGTTAGAGTGACAATCACATTTGCTGCTTCAAAATAGACCGCAACGCTGCCATCTGTTTTAAAGGATTCAGGAAATATTTCCGGAAAAATCGTTGCTACTACGCTGTATCCGAATGCAGAACCGATGCCAATTCCGATAAGAGTCCACATATTTGGATTCCTTGTTTGAATCGATTGCCAGCACCGCAAGAAGAATATTTTTCCCGCCCATAAAACCACCGGTATCGATAGGACCATCTGAAACCAAGATGAGGTGTGAGGTGTGAGGAGCGATGTGGATTCGCCTAGTAAAGCAAGTAATACTGAGAAGACGCTAAGTGGGAATGTAATCCAGAATTTTCGTTGGAATTGTAGAAGATCAATGTTCTCAACTTCTTCAACTGACGGCATCAATGGTTCAAGCGCCATCCCGCACTTAGGGCAGTCTCCGGGAGCTGAGCTTTGAATCTCTTCGTGCATCGGACATATGTATTGATTCATAGTGTTACTTCTATCCATCATTAGTGCCCGTTTCCTAGAATGAACTTTCTGGATTAAGAGATCTTCCTAAAACTTCTTCCTTCATTTTTTGATGTAAATATATTAGAACCTGCCGTTACCAATACCATCTGATCGCTAGCGCTGAGAATTCCTGGCGCAGCTTTAAATATACTCAGCTTTCTCCAACTCTTGCCAGTATTTGACGACTTGTAGAGTGTGGTACCACTCAAAGCATAAAGCCCAGAATCGCGCCATTCAATCTGAGTGATTTTAAGCTTATTTTTAATTCTACTTGTTGATTTGAAGGCGTTCTCAGTAAATAGCAATCTGGAATTCTTAATTGCAATAGCCACTCCTGGCATCACGGGTGAAACTGCAATATCCGAAAAGGTGTTCATACCTAAAGAGCTCCATGTCTTTCCGGAATTTACCGAGTGCATCAAATTTCCACTCTGGGAATCCGCGCCGTAAAGCTCACTTCTGGCACCTTCTAAAAGATGGAAATCTACTTCTCCTTCCAGAGAGACAGCACGCCAAGTTAATCCACCATCTATAGATTTTAGGAGGCCAATTGGGTTGGGCGCTCTAGAACCTTGAGCGGGATGTCCACTTGCAACCAATGCCTTGCCTAGCGTTGTAAATCCCATCACATCAAACTTATCTTTTCCAACCAGCTTCATGTCATTTTTGCTAACTAGCTCAAAAAGACCCCCGTGCGTTAATACAAATACTTTTTCCTCTACAACCTTTATATGATGGATATGTGCGACTGAGTTAAGAGTTTCCGCACTAGCATTATTATCGAACACAGGCAGCGCAACAATTGCAAAAATAAGAATTCTAACCCTTAAGCTCTTTCTGCCTGATCTTTTCAATTTTTCCATTTTCTATAGTTGTTTATTTTTTCTAGACCCTGCCTGCAAATGGCATCATTCCAGGAACGCTGTAAATATCTGAATACCTAAGTCCAGACGCAGTTGATCTGGCCTCCCACATCATTCCGTCTCCTGCATAAATACTCATGTGATGAATGGTACTTTGAGTCCCCTTGTATGAGTAAAAAATTAAGTCCCCTGGTTGCATTTCAGCAATTGGAATCTGCTTGGTATAGGTGTAATACAAGCTCGCGTTAAGGCGATCCCAATTAGGCCACCCAAGTCCAATATATTTATAGGCGGCATATACGAGTCCTGAACAATCAAATGCATTTGGCCCTTCATCACCCCAGACATATGGTTTCTTCGCTAGTACTTGTCGCTTAGCAAACCTAACAGCTTTAAGCCGCTGCGCTTCATTTGTACGGATATTTTTTGCGCCAGTAGGCCCACCGATTGGCCAAACTTTGGATTGATTCGATGTCTTTCCGGCCTCAATTGATCGAGATTCCTCCAGAATTGCAAGTTGCCTTTTTTGCTCAAGAGTTAATCGAACTTTTCTAGCCGATGCCAACTGGCGTTGCAATTTATCCTGAACTGCTTGCAGTTTAGCTACCTCGGCTTGTTGGGCATTTCTAACATCGTCAGCCTCTTTCTTGATTGCAAGAACTTTTTCTAGGACAACTTGTTGGTTTTTTTTCGCTATATTTGCGCCAATTCTGGCCTTCTCTGCAATCTCTTCGACTTCTTTATATCTAAACAAAACAGTTTTATTTCGTGCTCCTAAATTTTCCAAGGCAGAGATTCTATCAATAACTTCCTGTGGACCATCTGCGTTCAAAACTGACTCTAAGTCACTCAGTCCACCACCAGCCATATAAGCATTTCTAGCCAAGTTACCAATCTCGTCATGAGTATCAGAAACGCCTTCCATAGCCGCTTTATGAACGGAAAGGGCGCTTTTAAATTCTTTAGTTGCAATACGTAACTCCTGTTGTGCCGATAGATATTTTAATTGCGCGGCGTTAGCTAGGACTGCCAGTTTCTTAAGATTTCCCATGGCACTGTTGAGTTTTTTAGCTGCAATTTCGGCAATTTTCTTCTTCTCTAATTCAATCTTCTTTGCACTTTTAATCTGTGCCAGCGTTGGTTTATGATTTTTTGCCGCAGCAACTCCGATCAAATATGGAGAAGTGGAAAAGAGAACTGAGATCATAAAAATTGAAATATGTCTTTTACTCACAGTCTGCGCGCGCCCACAAATGGCTTATAGCCAAACATTCTCGTTATAGGAATAACTTCGACTTTCTTGCCTGGCCGAGGAGCCTGCACCATCTTTCCACCACCCATATAAATGGAGACATGACTATTTGGTATCCCGTAAAACATTAGATCCCCCGGCTTAAGCGATGTATACGACACGGGCTTCCCATATCTAATTTGCGCTCCAGAAAAGTGAGGTAGAGAGATCCCTGCTGCTTGAAATGCGCGCATGGTCAAGCCAGAGCAATCCCACCTAGTAGGACCCGCTGCCCC
>JASJJZ010000007.1:0-6739 GCA_037622205.1 Actinomycetes bacterium | reverse complement strand
TGGCGCAACTTTCACTATCGGCGGCTCTGGCTTTGTTGGGACCAGGCTAGTTAGAGTCTCTGGCAGCAACGCTGCCTTTACTGTTCTATCCGATACCTCACTGCAGATAACGATGCCAACTGGTTTGGTTGGAATAAGTGGTCCGATCTATGTTGAAAAGGCCGAGGGCTTTACCAGCTCAGAGGATTGGGTTACGGGGACCTGATGTTTAGTAGCCGATATTTAATTTAGGTCTATTTTCTAGTAGGCTCAAACATTATGGCGCGGATAAAAAAACCTGAACTAAACTTGATTCTGGCCGATAAATTGCTGGCTTGGGCCGATAAGTATGATGTGGCAAACGATGGATATGTAAGCGGACTGATTGAAGCGTTGCGCTCACGTAAGAATCTTCAAATTTGGGCAAGTTTGAATCCAATCGAATACTTGCCGATACCAGAACTTAAATCGGGTCAAAATATGGCTAAGTGGACTAGAACTCTTATTGTGCTTAGGAACGTTCTCGTCTTCTCGCCGGTTGCACTAACTTGGGCCGCGGTAGCCAAAGCAACTGATGCATTTTCTGAGTATTTGAAGGCTAATGGCACAGATATCGTCAACTTCTTAGATTTCTGGCAGAACGGTTACGGATTTCTTGCAAGTGAATGGCAGATTTCCAATATCGCAACGGACGCCTTTTTGATTATTGTTGTTGTAATTATTCTGACGCTGGTGGCTTCGGTCTTTTCGCGTCGGGCAACTGAGCTGCAGATAATGAGCGAAAAAGTAGCAGACCGTGAAAGAATTTTGCTTAGCGTTGAGATCGCTTCCTATTTATTTGGAAAGCAGAAGGTCACGAATGTAACTATGAATCATACCTTGGCTAGAGCGCTTGATAAATTACTTAATGCAACCGATGCAATTGAAGGAACGGCTAAGGCGCTAGAGAAAACGAGCAAAAGTAAAGGTCTCAACTAATGGCGCGCAGGCGCATCTCGATTGAGGAAGAGGATGCAACTAGCCAAGCTGGTTGGCTCTTCGCGGATTCATTCTTAGCGTTGATGGTCATTTTTCTTGCAACTATTTCGTTCGTTCCGGTCATTGGTGGCGGTGGCGTTCTCGGAACTGGAAAAGTTGGAAAGATTGCAGGGTCGAATTATGTTGACGGATTAGTTTTAGCATATGAAGATGTTGATGCAACTCGCATTGCCCAGGATATCGAGACTTACATAAGGTCGAAGAAGCTTTCACCAACTACTGCTGTACTTTATGTAAAGATAATTGGCGGCTACTCCACCCAAGAGGGTGAATCGAAAGGCACATTGCAGGCCATGACCTTTGCGGTTAAGTTGCAGAAGGCTGAGATACCATATTTTGCGAACACCAAGATTGACTTAGGTTCTAGTAATTTGATTCCAACAAAAACTACAGTGCTTCGGCTTACACTTTCACCAAACGGAAAATAATTAAATTCGGACTAAAGACCGATAATTCCTAAAACTGAACCTAAGAATGGAATTACTGCTACTAGTTTTCCAGATACATCTTTCTCTGATACTCGATTAAATGTTGTTCCAAGATCAACATCTACATTTCCACTTGAAGCTGACTTAACAATTCCAATTGCTTTTCCGAGGCCTTCGATCTCCACAACAATTTTAGAACCGATTGTCGATTGTCCACTTGGCTTATAAATTGCAAGACTTGATTTTGCAGATCCAAGCGCAGTGCTTAATCCTGAAACTGGATGGCCAATTCGAAATCCTGCAAGAAGAAATAGAATTGCCACTACTGCAACTGCCGCTACGGGCTTAATCCAACTCTTCCTCATTTCCAAATTCTACCTTGTTACTTCTTACTCTTGATAGGTTTCTTAGGGGAAATTATCGCCTTTTTCTTTAGAGGCGCGATTTTTTTTGGACTAGAACTAGAGCTTTTCCCCTTGGATTCACCTTTGCCATTGGATTCGGCCTTTTTAATAATCTGGGCCAACCAATCATCGACCGCGTCCTTTGTATCTGCCTTTGATTCTTTGGAAGAAATAGAAGGGGTTGGCGAAGCAGAGATAGTGGAGCTTGACGCGATCTGCTTAGGTTTGCGATTTGGCAGATTAATATTTCCGAGCTTGATGTTCTTCAATTTTCCAACAGGTAATTTCATGATTAATTTAGTAATTGTTTTGAAAATATTCTTAGGGATCACAAAATATTTAGCAAAGCCCTCTGACTTCTTCTCTTTCCCACCGCCGGCATATCCCGTAGTTTCGCTGGCATCATCTGCGAGATTACCTGGACTCATGCCGAGCATTAATCTGCTCGTTCGAGAGTCTGGTCTTCCCGTTCCACGCCAAGTCGCAACTTCAATCACGCTACCTTCAGCCATCTTTCCGATAACTAATTTTTGGCCATCAGGCAAGTCAATAACGAGTGGTGAGTCTGAAATTGGTAGTGGCAATTGTGAAACTTTTGCTGGGGCGGCAGAGGCCGAAGTTTTTTTCGCCATTAGGTTATCTCGAATCCTATTTTGTCGGTGTAATCAGCTGTACTGATTTGATTTAAAAAGAAGGATGGCAGAGAAGTTTGAGTAGTGTTTGCGCAAGTTGTGGTGCCACCAACACTAAATTGCGGAATTCGCACTGCGCCTGAAGTAGGTATTGCACTAAAGGTGCACTTAATAAGATCATCGTTTGCGTAATTTCCGGTCTGATGAGTAGTCCAAGGGGCAGCTTTTATTTTGAGATAGAACTTCATCGGTTTTCCACCACACTCAGACTTTAAATCGCTAATTGTTATCGTGTCAAAGACAAAATCTTCTCCGGTATATAGGGCTTGTAGTCCCACGGTTGCGCTATCTGAACATGCACCAACTGTTACTTGACCAATGCCAAAAGTTAGTGAGCCACCGGTTCCGGTTCCGGTTCCATCTGCACCATCTGCACCATCTGCACCATCTGCACCTGCAGTTCCCGCTGCACCTGTTGCACCTGTTGCACCTGTTGCACCTGTTGCACCTGCTACACCTGCTACACCTTGTGGACCTGCTTCACCTTGTGGACCTGCTTCACCTTGTATTCCATCTTTACCTGCAACTCCAGGCGCACCTGGAATGCCTTTAATTCCATTTCTTCCTTTAATCCCTCGCAAGCCTTGTGGGCCGGCAACTCCAACAGCTCCTGGCTTGCCATCTTTACCAGTTAATAAAACTAGAATTTGGTTTAAATTACTAGCGCCCTGAACAGTATTTCCAGATATGAAAGACCGAGAATTTGGATTCGCATCAGCAGCGTATGCGACAGCAACGCTGCTCATTGAGAGCGAAATCAGGAGAAATACGAACTTCTTCATTGGGTAATTATCTCCTGACGATCACTTGAATCACAAGCCGCGCTATAGATTGCATGAATAATTCCAGGAAGGCCGGCCCAAATCAGGAACCATTGAGCCCGTTCTTGGCTAAGTAGCGGCAAAGCTGATATTTGGCTAAAAACCACGAAGGTTAAAGAGGCAGTTAGAACGCATTCGATGAGAATATTTCGCTTTATTTTTGCTAAGAGCCTGGACTTTATCTCATTGAATCGGACCAGAAGCATCAAGTATGGGGCTGAGAAAATTAGGCCAATAAGAATTGATTTCTGCGCTGAATCGGTCCAGAGGAATACAAAGCCAAAAACAATTGCCAATATTACTACGGCAGTTGTGGGTGAAGAGACTCTTGAAATTGTAGTTTCTTCAATACGAAATTCCTCACGCGTCTGCTCTGTGACATCGGCTTTAAGAATTAGTTCATCAAGAATTCCACGAATTATCAGGGCAATAGCGATTACTGAAAGTGCGAGGAATGAAATATTTCGAGCTTCTCCAAAATTAACTAAAACACTATTAGCCAGTTTCTGGCCAAAGAAGAAAATTACTGCTCCAACAGAGCTAGATACCACTATTCCAAGCACCCTAATTGAAAACTTAGGTTCTGCTTCCACTTTGGAGTTGAAATCTTTCGAGATTGCAGTCTGGATTATAGAAACGAAAAGAATTGGAAGCAGCCAGCTAATACCAACTGAAATCATTATCAAAATATCTCTAAAACTTGAAATATTTCCGATTGCTAATTGACAGAACCAGAAACTAATTACTGCAATAAAGCCAGAGAAGGCATCAAATATTCCCAGGATGGCAACTGCAATAAATATTGCCAGGCCGGCGCTTCCGATTCCGCCAACTCTTTCGGTTTCATTAACCGCAATCAGGCCAGCAAAAAAACCACCAATTGGAAGTAAGCCATAGAGCTTGTGTGAAATACGGTGAACCAATTCGCCATCGCGGAGTATCAAAAAGCGCAAGATAGAAATCGGGAGGCCATTTATTGCACGAACTCGGATTCGATATGGCGCAAAAGTAATCCGCTTAGCAAATGAGGCGCCAACTAATTTAAAGTGAATTGACTCTTCTGGGCCAAACTGAGTAGTCATAAATGAGATCTGCGAATACTTCCGAACGCGGAGCGCTGAAATCACTGACGTTAAAAATACAAAGATCGCAATTATGAGAGCCAAGTCTTGTGGCTTTTTAGTAATGTCATAAACCGAAACTAAAGCTGAGTCCGAGCCCAATCTGGAGGCCTGGGAAGGGGTGACGTTAACTGCGCCGATAGTAATGAATTCACTTTGCTTATTTGTTACCTGATCAGTTGCAACAATTGAATATCCACCCAGCGGAATATCCTCAGGAACATATACCGAATAAACAACAAAACCTTCTTCATTGGCTTTGCTCTTTTTGAATTCTAAGCTTGGAACTCCGTTGCCCTGTAATTCAATCTTCCAATCTTCTAACGCGGCTTGGCCACCCAAAACTATTTCCTGGACTCGGCCGCCCTCCCAATTCAAGAATGGAATCTCAGCAGCGCTTGCAACCGATGGCAAAATCACAAAGAAAAGTGCGAGTAACCCCAACCCTTTCTTGAGTTTATTTACCATCGCGCAGCGCATCAGTTATAAGCCAGATGCCAAATACAACCGGTACTAAAATAAATAGCATCTTTGGATTTAATACTTTTCCGATGAATGGTAATTTGAAAACAACAACACCACTAACATCTGCAATCTTTGGGCGCTGAATATCTGGACTTGGGTTGTTATCGCCCTTCATGATGAATCCATTGACGGCATCACCACCGATAATTCTGTGAGTGAATATGCCAACTTCAGTTCCATCAAATCTACGTCCGGTATAGGCGGCAACATCACCAATCTTTGGAACCGAGTGAGTTGTCGGATCTAGTAAAACTATATCCCCGGCTTTGATTGAGGGCGCCATGGAATCGGTTAGAACAACACGCGCCTTCACATATCCGGTCATCGAAAGAAGTGAAAAAGTTATTAGGACGGCGCTTAAAATATAACCAAGCGTTTTTATAATGCCTTGGGCGCGTTTCTCCCAAACTTGGTTGCCGGTTATAACGCGCTCTGGTGGTGCCTGAACAAACATTCGGGATTTACTTGGAACGATTTCGGTTGGCGTGATCAATACTGTTGCTTCGCCAGCGGCACTTGAGATTGTAAAAAGTGTTTTGGAATCTGGATTTATAGATTCCCCTTCTACCCAAATCTTATTTTCAGGGGAATCTTCAAAAAGCTCTCTGCGCATTGATATCTACAGAGTCTAGCTATGACGTTGCGCCGGTATGTGGGGCAGTCTCTATAGTGATTTTGTAAACATTTCTAGTATCGGCATAGTTTGCGGCAGTATCAGCATCAAAGGTAATTTGAAAGGCTGTTATATTTGTTGTGAAATCATCAGCTGTTTCGGTGTCATTTAGAAGTTCAACATCGGTGTATTGGCCGCCCAAGGTTGAAACAGTCACAGAATCGCTCCAGTAAAAACGGAGCGCCGTGAAGGTTTGGTAGGTGCTCTCTGAGGTAGCCGAATCTGTTAGGACTAAGGGGGCATTATCTGTGTTGTTAAAGACTTTAACTATGAAATCTTTGCCCACGCAGCTTTGGTGAACATCCTCAAGAATTACTGAGTCAAGGCCGAAGAAACCACCACCGGATGCATTCTGGAATCCAGCGTATGGAGTTAGCGTGATATTTCTATCGCCCTGGCAATTAACTATCTGAGTTACGCCTTGCCCGAATTCAACACCAGATCCGTTTCCAGAGTTGAAAGCGATATTCGCACCAAAGGTAATACCGAGGGTTAATAGCGCGCCATAGAAAGAGAATGCAAAAATACGGCCTCCGCCGCTGGGTTGGACTTCTTCGAAATCCGGATCATCTGTATATTCAAAATACTCATTTTCGTTCTCGCGCTTCGAGAACTTAACAAGCTTTTTAAATTTATCTATCGCGATGGTTAACACCTCCTTACGCAAAATAGAACGGGCCACTGCAATTTAAGCAACAAACACTTTAAAGCTATAAGGCTTTGAAATGACTCTAGAAGTTAACCGTTTGGTTAACTTCTAGTGTCGGATTTTCGATCCTTAACGACTTAATGAGAGCTATTAAATTAGTTGCTCTCTAGTGTCAGCTTGTAAACAGCACCTGATGTTGCTTGGGTACCGATAAAGCCAATTCCAATTTGTCCATTTGTAGGACTTCCGGAGTAATCATCAAATGTAATGCCTGGGCTTGTTGTTGCGGAAGTTGTGGGACTCGTCGATCACGACGAGGTCGAAGTTGCCCCAGTTGAGCTGGTTGAGCGGCATGCCGTAAGACTCGCCACGGGTGCGCTGTAGGTCGGTGTGATTGAGGACGGTGTAG
>JASJJZ010000006.1:0-11875 GCA_037622205.1 Actinomycetes bacterium | reverse complement strand
TAAACGAGGCGATGTGAGTGCAGCGTTGCCACCGCTAAGAGAACGGCGCACACCAAATACTCGAGCTAATAGAACCTTAAACCTCGATACCAATCGCAGTGATGTGGAAAGCAAGAATAAACTTCCAACGCCGCCTTTCTACGGTTCTCGTATAGTTAAAGGAATCGCGCTAGCTTCATACCTGGGCGCACTCGATGAACGAGCGCTCTTCGTCGGTCAGTGGGGGCTACAAGGCAAACGTGGCGAGTATGAAGAGATGGTCGAAAGCGAAGGCCGGCCGAGATTAAGATCGCTATTAAACGATGTACAAGCAAATGGCTGGTTAAATGCCGCAGTTGTTTACGGATATTTCCCTTGCTATAGCGAAGGCAATGACTTGGTTATTCTGCATCATGAAGGAGCGGATAAAGGGTT
The DNA here is from genome assembly GCA_037622205.1 of Actinomycetes bacterium. GTDB lineage: Bacteria > Actinomycetota > Actinomycetes > Nanopelagicales > Nanopelagicaceae > AAA044-D11. The sequence continues at coordinate 11,461 of JASJJZ010000006.1, read as the reverse complement.
GGAGCGAACCAGATTCACCTTCCCAAGACAGACTCGCGATCGAAGGTTATGTCTAAGTGATTTCTTCCGCAGCAAAGAGAGCGGAGAGATAGATACTGTTGCTTTCCACGTTGTAACGATGGGACAGAGCGTCAGCGACGCTACCGCCAAGCTCTTCGCAGCTAATGAATATCGGGAATATTTGGAACTGCATGGGGTATCAGTTCAACTTACTGAAGCTTTAGCTGAGCATTGGCATGCGAGAATTCGAGAAGAACTAGGATTTTCAAATGAAGATGCTGGAGATATCGACGCCATTCTCGATCAGGGCTATCGAGGTTCTCGCTACTCTTTTGGTTATCCGGCCTGTCCAGATCTAGAGCAGCAACGCCAGCTCTGCACGTTACTTGAACCCGAACGAATCGGAGTCGAGTTGAGTGAAGAATTTCAACTACATCCAGAGCAATCGACATCAGCGATTATTGTGCATCATCCAGAAGCTAAATATTTCAATGCTAATTAAATTCAAGAATTGAGAAATATGTCTAATTTTAAAGTAGGGGATCGGGTGCAGCTAACCGATGCAAAGGGCAAGATGCACACTATTACGCTACAAATCAATCAAGAGTGGCACACGCATAATGGATGGCTAGTTCATAACGAACTCATTGGCTTACCCGAAGGTTCCGTTGTCGAAACGACTGGTGGCCTGAAATTCCTAATATTCAAACCGTTATTGGCTGATTACGTCCTCGCAATGCCTAGGGGAGCCACAATTGTTTACCCTAAAGATGCAGCGATGATTCTGGGTTTAGCAGATATCGCTCCAGGCACGCGAGTGCTAGAAGCTGGAGTTGGTTCTGGTGCTTTAGCGATCTCGCTCCTACGCGCCATTGGATCTAGTGGAACCTTAGATTCTTTCGAGAAGCGTGAAGAATTTGCGACGATAGCAGTTAAGAATGTAACGCAATATTTTGGCGCGAAACCAATTAATTGGAATTTAAGTTTAGGCGCTGTGCAAGATTTTGATCACGAATGTGAATATGATCGCGTAGTTTTAGATATGTTGGCGCCATGGGAATGTATTGAGATGGCTGCTAAAGCGCTAGTGCCGGGCGGGGTATTCATTGCCTATGTTGCAACCACAACGCAACTTTCCCAAACCGCCGAGGCGATTAAAGCATCTGGCAATTTTACGGAACCAGAGAGCAGCGAAACAATTGTTCGCGGTTGGCATCATGAAGGTCTAGCGGTTCGACCACAGCACCGAATGATTGCGCATACTGCGTTCTTAATAATGGCAAGACGCCTTGCACCAAATACAGTTGCGCCAGTTCGCCGTAGGCGTCCTTCTAAAGGGGCTTACGGTACAAATGAAACTGAGAGCTAATTCTTATTGAAGTCCAACGAGATCAACAACGAAAGCTAAAGTTTCGTTTGGACCAATTGGTCCGCTTCCTGATGCTCCATAAGCAAGTTCAGGCGGAATAACTAGGAGTCGACGTCCACCGATCTTCATTCCAGGCATACCTTGTTGCCATCCCATGATCACGCCATCGAGTGGAAAATCAATCGGTTGTGATTTCCATGAAGATTGCAAAATTTCGCCACTTGCCCATGAAATTAATTGATAGTGGACGGTTAGGGTTGAGGTAGCAACTACTTCATCACCGGAACCGGTAATAATGTCTTGAATGACCAGAGAGGTTGGTGCTTGACCTATCGGCTTGCCAACAATTGGTTCAACGCCAGGGGTGTTCGAAACTGATAAATATTCGCGCTGTGAATCAGACATATTTTGCTCCTCGGGTGCTTGTGTTGAATTAGCTTTTGGAGAACCACCATCTAGCGTGCAAGAGGATAGAGATATCGTTAAAAAAAGCGCCCCAAATATAAGCGCTCCTTTTGAAGTGACGGTTTTGCTGGGATATAGACGGTCCATGAGTCTCCAGATTCGAAGTTCTATCAGTAGCTATTGGTGTTAACAGTGCGTGAAGGTTACCAAACCAGTAAGGTTTTGGTGTGTCAGATCGTAAAACCGAGCGCTTAATTAATCTCACCTTGGCTCTGCTGGCGACCAAGCGCTACCTAAAAAAATCTGAAATTCTCAATAATGTGATGGGTTACGAAGGCACTCAAGAAGCGAAAGAACGGATGTTTGAGCGAGATAAAGATGACCTCCGCTCTTTAGGCATTGAGATTGAGGTTGGTGACTTAGATGTTTTTTTCGAAGACGAACCAGGATATAGAATTCCTCAAAAATCATATGAGCTAAATATTCCAGATCTCACAAGTCGAGAGTTGGCCTTGCTCTCGATTGCGAGCAGTTTATGGAATGATTCAATTCTTGCCCCAAATGCACAGTCCGGGATCCGTAAATTACAATCCCTTGGGATTCCGGCCACCCTAGAATTCGAATTTAGAATGAAATATAGATTCGATAATCCTTCCCAGCTTCTAGAGCAGATTGAAAAAGCAATATTGGATAAGTCTCAAATTGAATTTTCATACGATTCGTCCTCTCTCAAAAACCGCCATCTAGAGCCATATCGGATAGTTTTTTGGAATGGATTCTGGTATTTGATAGGAAGAGATATTGATCGAAACGGGATAAGACTCTTCAAGGTGTCGCGTTTTCTTGGAAGCATAAACGTTTCTAAGAAGAAGAATGAATTCGAAATTCCCGCTGATTTTGCGGTGACAGATCATTTGCCAACGAGTGAGGTACAAATCATCCGGAGCGCTAAGGTAGAAATCAGGAAGGATGCTGGCTTATTGCTACGTCAACGAGGAGAATTAATATTCGAGGGCGATGAATTTGATAGGTATCAAATTAATTATGAAAATGAGAGAATTTTTTTACGGGAACTGATCTGGCATGGCGCAAATGTGCGGATCCTCGAGCCCGAAAATCTCCAACGAGATTTAATTTCGTTAATCGAAGAGGTTCTACTATGAGCGAATCGGCGCTCGACCGAACTGCCCGGGCCCTTGATCTGGTCCCATATCTCCTAGAGCATCAAGGAATTTCTATTGCAGAGTTAGCAGAAGTTTTCGGTGTCACAGTGAAGCAGATAAATGACGACTTGATACTAATTCATATGTGTGGCCTACCTGGCTACACTCCTCTCGAATTAATTGAGATGTATTATGAAGATGGATACGTAACCGTTTCTGATCCGCAGAGCTTGAAAAAGCCGCGGAGTATGAATAGATCTGAGATTACTTCATTATTGGTTTCTCTTGACTTACTGAAATCAATCCGTTCTGATGCTATTGCATATGAGATTGAGGTCCTGAAACTGAAATTACAGAAGAGTTTCTCCTTCGAAAATCCATATGTTGTCATTGCTGATTCTAAAATATCCGACATTGTTGAACGCCTCGGAGCTGCAATTATTAAGGGGAATGCACTCAAAATAAGTTACCTGAGTGGAGGCAAAGATGAGAGTTCTGAGCGCGTGGTATTACCACTAGAAATTTATCAAGCAAGTAACCAGACATACTTAAATGCTTGGTGTCAAACCTCTAGGGGTGATCGCACCTTTAGGATCGATCGTATTTTGAGTTGTGAGGCTACTGATGGCGAGGCTGTGAATTTTTCTGCTCCGATAGAAGAAGCTAAAACTCATTCGTCGAATATTGAGCTACTTGTCTCTAGAGGTGCGCGATATTTCATCGAGGAAAATCGTTCAATTATTGAGAGCAGTGTCGATGGCGAAGTTTGCAAGGTCAAACTCCATTCGGTCGACGTAGAATGGCTGATAAGAACAATCCTTGGTTTTGGGGCCCAAATTGAGGTAACTAGCCCTTTAGATCTATCAATTGAAATTAAGAATCGAGCGCGGGCAATTAGGGCCCTCTATTAAAATACTTAGAAATACTAGGATTTTCGAACTAGGATTGGGCTAGGCAAAAAAGGCCAAATCTCAAAGTTATCTGAACTTTGGTGAGAGAGTAGGGGAGCGCAGATGCTACGCGGACTACAAGGTTGGCATTTAATTATAATCGTAACGGTTTTTGTCGTCTTATTTGGCGCCAAGAAACTGCCAGACTCGGCAAAGGCTATAGCTAAGTCGCTCAAGATTTTCAAAAATGAGTTGAAAGATGGCGACGATAAAGGCGATACCCCTAAGTCTGATTCCTAAACTTTAGTGAACGGCAACAACGCGAAGGCGATGTCTTTGCTTTCGCACCTAAACGAATTACGTTCACGCGCATTTAAATCTGCGATCGGAATAACTCTCGCCAGCGGCGTTGGTTGGATTTTGTATGAAAAGATTATTGCAAGGTTAGCTAGTCCCATCTGTGATCTAGGAGCAGCAACCTCCGCCGGTGATGCAAGTTGTGGCATTCTTTACATAAATGGGGTGCTCGGTCCGATTGATTTAAAATTTAAGATTTCAGTTCTTTTGGGCTTTGTCATAGCTTCGCCGATCTGGCTCTATCAACTCTGGGCTTTCATCTCACCAGGATTACATAAAAAAGAGCGCAGGAATTCGATTTTCTTCATAATTGGCGCAGTGCCTTTTTTTGCTATTGGGATATTTGCTGGGTATCTGGTTCTACCTATCGCAATTGAAGTCCTCTTTAGTTTTACTCCTGATACGTTAACAAACCTAGTCAGATTCGATGACTATCTGACTTTCGTGACCCAACTTATCCTGGTGTTTGGAATCGCATTTGAGCTTCCAGTGTTTCTGGTTGCGCTCAACTTGGCTCACATCTTAAGCGGTAGATCCATACTTCGTCCGTGGCGATATGCAATTTTCGGGATAACTTTATTTTCAGCAATTGCCACTCCAACCGGTGACCCCTTCACACTCTTCTTCTTGGCGACTCCGCTAATTTTGCTCTACCTATCAGCAGGCGGAATATCTATGCTGATTGATAAATCACGTGTCAAGCGTAAAAATAGAAATGATTAGACTAATGCCTAAACTATTAGGTATCTGGGTAAAAAAATAGTGACTACTCCAGCGCAGCGATTTGCACAAGCAAAAACTCGAGGCGAGCATCGGTTAACAAACGACTTCCTTGAGCGGTATCCATTCGAGATGGACGAGTTCCAGATTCAAGGATGTCGGGCGCTAGAGAGCGGAAAGTCCGTCTTGGTTGCAGCGCCAACAGGTGCCGGTAAGACGATTGTCGGTGAATTCGCTGCTTACTTAGCAATTAAATCTGGCAAGAAATGCTTTTACACAACCCCTATAAAGGCACTCTCTAATCAAAAATTTCAAGACCTATCGGCAATGTTTGGTGAAGCTAATGTTGGACTTCTAACCGGAGATACCAGCATTAATTCAGAAGCGTCGATAGTCATCATGACCACTGAAGTCCTACGAAATATGATTTATTCAGCCTCTTCAACCCTTACTGATCTGCGTTATGTAGTTATGGATGAGGTCCACTATCTAGCAGATCGCTTCCGAGGTGCGGTCTGGGAAGAGATATTGATTCACTTGCCAGAAAGTATTCAAGTGGCGGCCTTATCTGCAACGGTTTCTAATGCTGAAGAATTCGGTGATTGGCTTCAGACTGTGCGCGGTGAGATGAAAGTAATTGTGAGTGAATCACGTCCTGTGCCGCTCTATCAACACGTTCTCTTTGGCAATCGACTTCTTGATTTGTTCTCAACTAACACGAAAGTCAACCCAGAGATTTTGCGATTAGAGAAAGAGTCATTGCGCTCGGTTCGAACGAAATATAGCAACAATGATGGAAAGAAAAATTGGCGCGATAGTTCACAAATTACGGCGACAATTAAAGCTTTGGGTCGGGCTGAAGTAATTGAGAAACTGGATCGCGAGGGATTACTCCCAGCAATCACCTTCATATTCTCGCGAGCACAGTGTGATAACGCAGTACGACAATGTCTAGCGGCGGGTCTGCGATTAACTAACGCCGAAGAGAGATCCCAAATTCGAGAGGTAATTGCAGATAAAACTAGGAGTTTGCCTGAAGATGATCTTATTGTTCTAGGTTTCCATGAGTGGGTGGATTCACTAGAGCGGGGGATCGCTTCGCATCATGCGGGTCTGCTGCCAGCTTTCAAAGAGTGCGTAGAAGAATTATTTCAATTGGGTTTGATTAAGGCAGTCTTCGCAACTGAGACTTTGGCACTTGGCATAAACATGCCAGCGCGAACTGTAGTGCTGGAGAAATTGACGAAATGGAATGGCGAATCTCATGTGTCGGTTACGCCGGGTGAATATACCCAGTTAACTGGGCGAGCCGGGCGTCGAGGTATCGATATCGAAGGTAACGCAGTAATTCTTTGGAACAAGGATATCGATAGCGCATCTGCTGCCGGTTTAGCTTCCACTAGAACTTACCCGCTCAAAAGTTCATTCAAGCCAACCTACAACATGACGATTAATTTGATTTCACAATTTGGTGCCGACCGAGCCCGCACCTCGCTCGAATCTTCCTTTGCACAATTTCAGGCCGACAAGGCGGTCGTAGGTTTAGCACGACAGATAAAGCGCAATAACGATGCTATCTCTGAATTAGAAGAGGAGATTAGTTGCCATCTGGGAGATTTCGTTGAGTATGCGCAGATTCGCTTCGAGATTAAAGAGTTAGAACGAGGGCTTTCGACTAAACGGAGAAAGGCTCGGGAGTTCGAAGAGGAGAAGATCGCTGATGCACGTAAGGCGCTTCGGAACCACGCCTGTCACGGTTGTAGTGATCGAGAGACACATGCCCGGATAGCCGAAAGGGCAGATCGGTTGCGCAGAGAGAACAGCGGATTAAAAGCGCGTGTCGCAAATCGCACACATGTGATTGCAAGACGTTTTGATCTGATTAAAATCATGCTGGAAAAATTTGGATATTTAAACAATGATGTTATTACTCAAAACGGAAAGTTGCTCTCGAAAATTTATGGTGAAACCGATCTTCTAATCGCAGAAATGATCAGACGAGAAGCCTTTGGGCAACTCACTGCTGCCGAGTTAGTATCAATAGTTTCAGTATTCGTTTACGAGAGCCGTAAAGATAGCCCGCCTAAATTGCCAAGAGGGCAAGTTGAAGAAGTTCTTTCAGGATTAATCAAAGTTTGGATAGAGATAAACGAGTTGGAAACTGAACTAGGTCTAGAACCTATTCGCGAACCCGATGCTGGTTTCTGTTGGGCCTCGTATCGATGGGCGAGCGGTCATTCGTTAACCGCAATTCTTAAGGGAACCGAACTTACAGTAGGGGACTTTGTGCGCTCGATGAAACAGATTATTGATTTGCTGCGACAGATTGCGATAGCTTCTCCGCACCTCTCGCCGATAGTTGCTGATGCGTTAGGACAAATTAATCGAGGCGTAATTGCATATGCGGGTGCTGTCGTATGACCTTAATGCTGTTAGATAGCGCATCGCTCTGGTATCGCGCATATTTTGGTATGCCAGATACCTTACTTTCACCAAGTGGTGAACCGGTAAACGCTATTCGAGGTTACTTGGACATGACTTCTAAACTTATAACTTTATATAAACCTAAACGATTAGTCGCCTGCATTGAGGGGGATTGGCGCCCTACCTGGCGAGTTGAGCTATTCCCAGAATATAAAGCAAATCGGTTAGATGTTGAAGGTGAAGAGGAAGAGCCAGATACTCTCGGACCACAAATTCCAATCCTCTTGGATTTACTTGAAGCTTTTCAAATTCCGATAGTCGGCGTAGATGATTACGAAGCCGATGATGTGATGGCCTCATACACCGTTACCGAACCGGGACCGATCAAAATAGTTACGGGTGATCGTGATCTATTTCAGTTAGTCGATGACAAGCGAAAAATAGCAGTTGTTTATTTAGCAAAAGGAATTGCAAATCATGATCATGTGGATCTGCGTTGGATCGCACAAAAATACGATATTCCGGGGGAGCGCTATGCCCTGTTCGCCATGATCAGAGGAGATGCTTCAGATGGTCTGCCTGGAATTAGGGGAATAGGCGAGAAGGGGGCAGCAATAATCGCAAAGCAATTTAAGACTTTAGAAGAAGTGATGTTAGCTGCGAAAAATGACGATGAACGATTAACGCCAAATGCTCGAAAGAAGTTGCTTGAATCAGCCGAATATGCCCGAATTGCTCCAAAGTTGGTTCATTGTGCCCTAGATGTTCCACTTCCAAAATTAAATATACATTTACCTAAACGTCCCCAAAATTTAGATGAAATTTACCAATACCAGAAAGATTACGGCTTAGGCGCAAGTGTTGATCGCCTTATTTCAGCTCTTCAATGGTAAAAATATTATTCTCAGCTGCTCTTGCTAGCGCGGCCTTTGAACCTGTAGGCATCTGGTATTTTGCGATATTAGGATTCACTCTTTTCTTCCGAAAATTGGGAGAGAGCAAAATCCCAATCCAGCACAGTCTGCTTTTTGGATTTGCTTTCAATGCCATCGTTCTTCATTGGAGCGGAAGATATGTGGGCGCGCTCCCGTGGCTCTTGCTCGCCTTGCTGCAGGCGCTTTTCTACATACCAATTGGTTGGACATATAAAAGATCAAAGAGTATTTGGTGGAGCGCATTAGTTTTATTACTCATGGAAGAATTGAGAGCGCGAACTCCATTTGGCGGATTCGGATGGACTCGCGTTGCCTTTGGCCAGGTCGATTCTCCGGCGCTACCAATCGTCTCCCTAGGAGGCGTATTGGCGCTCTCGACATTTACGATTTTAATATCTATTCTCTTGATGAAAATTGATCTTAGAAGAATAGCAATTATCGTGATCTTATTTATCGCAACGAATTTTCTCCCCAGTAATCCTGAGGGGAGTGGCTCGGTGAGGTTGTTGGCGATACAGGGGAATACTCCAGAAGTAGGTTTAGGGTTTAATTCTCGGGCTAAAGCCGTCTTTAATCTGCATCGTGATGCCACTAGAGAGTTCTCGCAATCAAGGTATGACGCGATCGTCTGGCCAGAAAATGCTATAGATATCGATCCTAGAATTTATCCCGAGGTCGCAGCTGATATAGCTTCATTAACAAGAGATTTGCGCTCACCCCTCATCGCTGGTGTCGTTGCGCGAGGTAGTAGCGGGCCAGAAAATGCATCAATTATGTATTCAAAGGGAGGAGTGACTCAAAGCGTCTATATTAAGCGTGGATTAACCCCCTTTGGAGAATACATTCCACTACGCAAATTGGCCGAACTGCTTAGTTCAAAGGCAGAAAACGTGGATGACTTCAATCCCGGAGATAGACGGGTTGCACACAATATTTTAGGCGCAAGAATTGGACCTATCCTCTGTTATGAAATAGTTCTTGATGATTTGGTACGCGATATGGCTAAGAATTCAGATGCTTTAATTGTACAAACTAATAGTGCTACCTTCGCAAACACTGCAGAGAGCGCCCAGCAGCTAGCAATCACACGGATCAGGGCGGTTGAACATTCACGGAACATATTGACTATCTCAACAGTGGGAATTTCAGCCTTTATCGACAGCAATGGTCGCATTCTAAGCCAAACAATGGAGAACGAAAAGTCTTTTTTACTCGGGGATTTGAAACTTAATAAGAATCAGACCTTTATCAATCGGTTACTTCCTTGATTAGACCAGTCATTCTTATTCCAACTTACGAGGAAGCTCTCAACATAATTGATCTGCTTGAGAAGTTGATTTCTTTTCGCCTTCACTGTGAATATGAATTTGACTTAGTTGTAATTGACGATAATTCACGAGATAAGACGGCAGATATAGTCGAAGAGTTAGCTATCCCGTGGGTGCAAGTCATGCGACGACCCAACAAAGGTGGTCTGGGTGGGGCATATCGGGCAGGATTCTCAAAAGTATTGACGAATCTGAAATACACCCATGTAGTCACCATGGACGCGGATGGCTCGCATCGAGTGGCAGATCTCGAAGCTATGTTTACAGCGATGACCTCCGCTACATCTACCAGAGCAATGATTTTAGGAACACGATGGATGTCCGGTGGAAGTGTTGTTAATTGGCCTAAATTTCGAATATTTTTATCAAGATTTGGAACTAGTTACGCAAAATTTGCACTTGGCATCAATCTAAATGACCTCACTGGCGGTTTTCGGATCTACAGTGTAGAACTTCTAAACTCACTGAATCTGCAAGATATGCAGGCAACTGGATATTGTTTCCAAATAGAAATGGCAATGGCTGCAGATCAAACGAAGGCCGAAACAATTCAGGTCCCGATTACATTTATAGAGAGGCAAGCGGGAAGATCTAAAATGAGCGCCTGGATCGCTATTGAGGCGTTCTATTTCATAACTCGGGGTGGAATAAAACGTCTTGGACTAGGTAATTATCGCCGATAATCTACATTATGTCAGATTATCGATCTCACCTTCAATTTATGGCGAGTTCCGAGATAGGTAGACAGGAACAAACCAGGTTCCTATCCCCGTATACGCCATCGATTCGGCCAACTGTTGGCCAATATTTACCTCTAGCACCCAAATCCGGATTAGATCCTGAAGGTAGGCCACCAACTTCACGAGAATATTTTCGATCCCAATCACTTCGCATTAAATCAGAACTTGTATGTGGCGCAAATCGAAGTGGTGATTCTTCAATACTTAATTGACCTTTCTCGATATCTGCAATCTCAGCCCGGATAGAAACCATCGCACTTATGAAACGTTCCATCTCATTTAAATCTTCAGATTCTGTTGGTTCGATCATTAGAGTTCCTGCAACTGGGAAACTAACTGTTGGCGCATGAAATCCATGGTCCATCAACCGTTTTGCAACATCGTCGACAGTTACTCCGGTATTTTTAGTAATTTCACGTAAGTCGATAATGCATTCGTGCGCGATATAGCCACGTGCACCGCGATAAAGGACTGGGAAATGCGGGTCTAATTTTGCAGCTAAATAATTCGCTGACAATATTGCAACCTGGGTGGCTCTGGTTAGGCCCTCTCCCCCCATCATTCGAATATACGCCCAAGAAATTGGCAAAATACTTGCTGATCCAAATGGCGCCGAACTAACTGGGCCTGGACCAGTTGCAGGACCAGATAAGAGATCTAGAGGATGGTTTGGCAGAAATGGTGCAAGATGAGATTTAGTAATAACAGGTCCTACGCCAGGACCACCACCACCATGCGGGATACAGAAAGTCTTATGTAAATTCAAATGCGAGACATCCGCGCCAAATTTACCGGGCTTTGCAAGTCCAACTAGTGCGTTTAAATTTGCCCCGTCAATATAAACTTGTCCCCCAGCATCGTGAATCAAACCGCAAATTTCAGTAATCGCCTCTTCGAATACCCCGTGTGTCGAAGGATAAGTAACCATCAACGCAGCGAGAACATCTTGATATTGCAAAATCTTCGCTCGCAAATCTTCAACACTGACATTGCCTTGTTCATCACAGGCGATCACAACCACTTTCATCCCGGCCATTACTGCGCTAGCCGCGTTGGTGCCGTGAGCACTGGATGGAATCAGACAGATGTTGCGATGGTGTTGATTCTTGGAATCTAAGTAATTTCTTACT
>JASJJZ010000005.1:0-4613 GCA_037622205.1 Actinomycetes bacterium | reverse complement strand
TAGCCAACTACATCACTGCAATTGCTGGTGGTCTCTTACACCACCGTTTCATCCTTACCGTTATTGCTAACGGCGGTTTATTTTCTGTGGCACTTATCCCGCGGATTGCTCCGGGTGGCTGTTAGCCACCACTTTGCTCTTCGGAGTCCGGACTTTCCTCGGTATTTTCATAACGCGGTGATCCGGGCGACTCTTCAGTGCGCTGATAATACGCGAAAATAAAGAATGGACTGTCCAATTATTTTACTAACTTCATGCTGGCTAATAGGCTCCGAGGTATTAACGCACGATTAGCGGGGGGAAATGATGCAATCTCCATTCCTGTTCATGAAAGAGAATTCAAAAACTGTTCTTTGGAATGATTCCGCAGATCCAAAGGAACTTAAAGATGCCCTAACTTGGGGAATTGTCGGGGCAACTTGCAACCCGGTTATTGCGTTAAGCGCACTGAAGGCAGATGAAGGTTATTGGTTCGGGCGCATTAAGGAATATGCGCAGGTAAATCCAACAGCAACTGATGATGAAATTGGCTGGGCAATGGTTAAAGAACTTTCAGTAAATGCCGCTAAGTTGCTTGAAGGCGAATTTGAAAAATATAACGGTCGCAATGGTCGGTTATCTATTCAGACCGATCCCCGAAATTTTCGTAACCCTAAAGCCTTAACTGAACAAGCGCTTGAATTCTCGAAGCTAGCAAAAAATATGATTGTAAAGATTCCGGTAACTTCTGAAGCGATAAGTGCATTTGAAGAAGCGACCTACTTGGGTGTTAGTTTGAACGCCACTGTTTCATTTTCTGTTGCACAGACGATTGCAGTTGCTGAAGCAATCGAACGTGGACTTAAACGCCGTGAAGCAGAAGGTTTAGATATTTCTCAGATGGGCCCGGTCTGCACAATCATGGTTGGTCGCGTTGATGACTGGGTAAAGGTAAGTGTAGAAAAAACTGGCGTGACCATTGATCCAAGTTCACTTGAATGGGCTGGTGTTGCAGTCTTCAAGAACGCCCACAAGATTTATAAAGAGCGTGGCTATCGCACAAGATTGCTCTCGGCGGCATTTAGAAATCATATGCATTGGAGTGAGATTATTGGTGGCGATGCCGTTATCTCTCCACCTTACGGCTGGCAGGTAAAGATAAATGAGAGTCAGATCGTTCCGAATCCAAATAGCGTTGAAGAGCCGATGGATCCAAGTATCTTGAATCCGATGCTAGAAAACATTCCAGAGTTCCGCAAGATGTATGACGCTGATGGTTTAAAGGTTGAAGAATTTACTAATTTCGGTGCCACGCTTCGAACACTGCGCGGATTTTTGCAATCAGTGAATGATTTAGAGAGCTTTGTCCGCGACGTTACAGTTCCAAACCCAGATAAATAAAGGATTGAACGTGGCAAAGCTTTCCAAGGATCCAAAATGGATACGTGCGAATACTTTATTTGCGAAAAGTAACGCTAAAGGAGAATTCGCACTTATTGGAATTCCTGCGCATAAAACTTCGCTTTCCCCGACCAGTGCTCACTTAACTCCGGCGGCAGTCCGTGAGGCACTTGCTAGATATTCAACCTTCGCCTCATCTACAAATATCGACCTGCGTAATTTGATTTGCACAGACCTTGGAGACATTGCTAATCCCGATGGAAGCACCGGCGAAGCAAAGGTCGCATCGGCTTTAAAAGAATTACTTGCAAAGCATAAATTGGTAGTCGCACTTGGTGGCGATAATTCGATTACCTATTCTGCTGCTTCTGGCTTATTTCCAGATCTTTCGAGGATTGGCCTGATAACTCTCGATGCACACCATGATCTGCGTGATGGAAAATCTAATGGCTCTCCAATCTGGCGCTTAATCGAGGCAGGTCTTCCAGGTAAGAACATCGTTCAGATAGGTATCTCAGACTTTGCGAATAGCTCTGAATATTCTGAGCGCGCAAAAAAGTATGGAATTACCGTAATAACTCGGGAAGCTTTAAGAACCAAATCAATGAAGCGCGTAATTGCAAAGGCGCTGAAGATCGCTGGATCTGGTGGGCGTGAAATTTATGTTGATTTAGATGTGGATGTTTGTGATCGATCAGTTGCACCAGCCTGCCCTGCATCTGTTCCAGGAGGAATATCTGCTGATGAAATTCGCCAGGCAGCACGAATGCTTGCAAGTGATAAGCGAGTCCGCGCAATCGATATCACTGAGATTGATGTGAAGTTAGATGCGGCAGATCAACGCACGATTCGTCTTGCTGCTCTGCTTGTATTAGAAGCAGCCACTGGACTTGCTTCACGCTAACTTAAATTAGGCAGAATTTCTCGGGCTGCTTTTGTAATTTCTCCACTATTAACTAACACCACAGCAGCTTCAAGTTCTGGTGATAAGAATCGGTCCGGCCCAGCTCCCCCAACTTTTGTTCGCAGTTTGGCAATTACATTTTCTGTCGCTGGTGACGGTTTCAAACCTTCACGCATTTCAATGGCACGTGCCGCCGTAACTAATTCAATCGCCAAGATTCGCGCAGTGTTATCTACGACTTTACGAAGTTTACGTGCCGCGGCCCAACCCATAGAAACATGATCCTCTTGCATTCCCGAACTCGGAATTGAATCAATACTTGCCGGAGTAGATAGACGTTTGTTCTCACTAACTAATCCAGCCTGCGTGTATTGGGCAATCATTAAGCCCGAGTCGACGCCAGGATCGTGAGCCAAAAATGGTGGAAGTCCAGCAGAACGATTCTGATCTAAGGCGCGATCGGTCCGACGTTCAGCGATAGAGCCAAGATCTGTTGCAGCAATTGCTAGGAAATCTAAAACATAACCGACGGGTGCACCATGGAAATTACCATTTGATTGGACCCGACCATCTTCCAAAACAACTGGGTTATCAATCGCACTAGCGAGTTCACGGGATGCGATTAGAGAGGCATAATCAATTGTGTCGCGTACTGCCCCCGCAACTTGGGGGGCACATCGAAGCGAGTAGGCATCTTGAACCCTTGAATCATTCTCGCGGTGTGATGCAACAAGTCCTGAATTTTTTAGCAGGGCGAAGATATTTGCAGCACTTACAGTTTGGCCAACTTGGGGACGAAGAGGTCCATGAAGTTCTGGCGCGAAGACTTGATCAGTACCTAGTAATCCTTCAATGCTCATCGCAGCAGTTATGTCTGCGATAGTTACGAGTTGATAGAGATCAGAGCAAGCCATAATTAACATTCCGAGCATTCCTTCGGTGCCATTAATTAGGGCAAGGCCCTCTTTGGCTTCTAGTTCAATTGGCTTAAGGTCAGCGTTGTTAAGCGCCTGCATCGCTGTCATTTCGACACCTTTTGCATCGTGAACCATTCCTTCGCCCATGATTGCAAGTGCGCAATGTGCAAGTGGCGCTAAATCTCCACTGCATCCAAGTGAGCCAAATTCAGGAACAATTGGCGTGATTCCAGAATTCAAATAATCTGCATATTGCTGGGCTAATTCAACTCTGACTCCAGTGCGTCCAGTTGCCATTGTTTTAAGGCGTAGGAACATAAGTGCACGAACGACTTCACGTTCAACTGCTGGACCAATACCTGCGGCATGAGATCGGATTAAAGATTTCTGAAGTTGGCTGCGATCTTTAACATCAATGTGGCGATTGGCTAATGCGCCAAAGCCAGTTGAGACTCCATAAACCGGAGTTCCGCCAGCGGCGTATCCATCAATAAATTTACGAGAAGCTTTAATCGCTGAAACAGACTCGGCTGAAAGTTCCACTTTCGCGCCAAACCTTGCGACGTTGATTACATCTTCGAATGTGACGCCAGAAGTTGAGAGAGTTACAGTTTTATCTGATTTGGAGGCCATTGCGCCATACCTGTTCTATTAAGTTAACACCAGGGCGATATGCCAAGTGAATATAAGAATCGGACTTTAAGATTGAGAAATCTGCATTTGCACCTTCGGAGAGATGTCCAACATCTTCGCGAAGTAAAGCCTTTGCGCCACCAAGAGTTGCCGACCAGAGCGCTTGTTCTGGTGAGAAGTGCATCTCGCGAACTGCAATCGCGATAATAAATGGCATGTTTGTTGTGTAAGAACTTCCTGGATTGCAATCCGATGCGAGAGCTACAGTAATGCTCGCCTCTAACAATGGGCGGACATCGGGATAAATAGCACGCGTGGAAAATTCAGCACCCGGCAATAAGGTAGCGACTACCTTTGATTTTGAGAGAGCTTCAATATCCTTAACACCTACATGCGAGACGTGATCGACTGAGGCAACACCAAGTTCAACTCCGAGTCTCACCCCACCACCTTCTTGGATTTGGTTTGCATGAATTCTAGGGAGCAGTCCTTCTGCCATTCCGGCTTGCAAAATTCTGCGTGCATCATCAACTGAGAATGCACCTTTATCGCAGAAAACATCGATCCACTTTGCGTGTGGCAGGACCGCATCCAACATAGAACCACAAACCAAATCAACATAATCTTTAGGATTGTTCTTGTACTCCACTGGCACAACATGTGCACCTAGATAGGTAGTTTCATCGGTAAATTCTTGAGCGATTTCTAGAGATCTTCGTTCGTCATCTACCGTTAGGCCATAACCTGATTTACATTCAATTGTTGTGGTGCCACTTGAG
>JASJJZ010000004.1:0-4104 GCA_037622205.1 Actinomycetes bacterium | reverse complement strand
ATTAAATCAGTGCTTGTTTGAGGATTCAATAGATTCAAGAATCAGCTCAAAGTGAGCTTTTATTGCTTTGATTGTTGGAGAGGTCGCGGGAATGCTGTTTGTTGGCTGAGTTCTGGTTTAAAAGAGAGGATTACTATGATTTGGGGAAGCGCTAAGACCTCAGTGCTAACGAGGTAAGGGTTAATCGTCTTCAGGAGTTCAAATCGCCTCGTCTCCGCTCTCAGTTGTAACTTAACGCGGAACCAATCACAACTAATTTACGTTGCTGAGTTCTAAATTCAACGGGCAAGCGAGATCCATTTTCTTTTGGCTGATGATTCCAACATTGCCAGACAAGCCCGTACTGCCGCTATGCCGTCCTCGCCAACACCAATATTTCCTGGCCTACCTTCGATTAGATCAATAAAAGAAGAGATTTGATCACAGTATGCCTGCATTCTAACATCACTATATGCTGAGTTTGCACCTTGGTGACCAACTGCAGGCTGTTGAGAAATAACATGCCAACCATTTTCATCTGAAATCTTTAATTTTCCATAAGGGTCTAGATCCATCAGCCCGGTTGTTCCCATTATTCTGAAACGATATTCCTCACCGATAAATGCAGGAGCAGGAAGCGCTCTACTCGAAAATAGTGAACAGATAGCGCCATTTGAAAACTCGATATTGGCTATTGTTGTATCCTCTACCGGAAGATCAGCAAGAAAAGTTCGCGAGAATGAAGAAACAGTTACAACTTCTTCATCCATAAACCATCTCAATAAATCAATCGCGTGAGGCGCACTATTCATAATGTGGCCAAGTGACGCTGAGTTATTCCACCAACCGTAATCACTACCAATACCACCAGCTTGCATAGCGCCAGCATATGTTGGCATTGAAACTTGAATAGAAACTACATCACCAATTGCACCTTCTTTTATTAACGCGCGTGCAGTGTAATTATTCACTCGGAATCGCTGGTGGTATCCAACACCTAAAATTAATTTATTTTCTGCTGCTAACTTTATCATTTGATTGCAATCATCTACAGATGTTGCGAGTGGCTTCTCTACCAAAACATGTTTCTTCTTTTGCATTGCTAACAAAGCTTGCTCAAAGTGCAAATGATGTGGTGTTGTTATTACGACTCCATCAATATCAGCGCGTCGCAAAAGAGTATCAACATCTTCTTCAAAATCAACTGAATATTGCTTTGCTAAGTCTGGTGCTCTCTTACCACCTGTTACTGCGATTAATTCAGCGTTAGGTAGACGGTGGACAGCTTCAGCATGGGTCTTACCCATGTAACCAGAACCTACAATGCCAAATCGAAGCACACTCAACGAGAGCTCCTAGCCATGATTTAGGTTAACACTGCCCAGGCGCTGAATCAATAAAAATATCAGAATGATTGCGCTTACAAAGGCGCTATGTTAATCTGCAAGACTTCCGTCAAATCCGGATTCTTTAAGGATGAAAGGCGTGTAAACCTTCATGCAGACAGAGCAAATAAAACCAGAACTCATACTGGAAAAGTCTGCAAAAATTTTGGAGCTTGTGGGATCTTCCAAGGCAGATGCACTATCAGTTGCGACATCACTAGTTGATGCTCAAGTGGCCGGCCATTCATCCCATGGAATTTTACGACTAGTTGAATATGCAGAATCTGTTGAAAATGGTCAGGTAGTACCAAACGCACAACCGAAAATTATTTCTGAACGAGGCGCCGTTGTAACACTAGATGCTCAATGGGGCTGGGGACAGATTGCATGTAAGAAAGCAGTAGATCTAGTGGCAGAAAAAGCACGTAAATTTGGAATTGCAACAGTTACTATTAACTCCTGCAATCACATCGGCCGCTTAGGTGAGTATGTAGAAATGCTCTCTAAAAAATCACTTGTATCTATTATGTGGTGCAATGGTGGACCTAATGTCGCTCCATTTGGCGGCAAAACAAGAATCTTTGGAACCAACCCATTCGCGGCTGGAATCCCAACTAAAGGCGAAAACATAGTCATAGATTTCGCAACTGCCGGTTCTGCAGAAGGCAAGATTCGAGCGGCCAATGTAAATGGGCTTAAAGTTCCAGAAGGACTAATTGTTAAGGCCGATGGCAGCCCAACCATAGAGCCAGCAGATTTCTATGCAGGTGGCGCAATTTTACCTTTTGGTGGCCACAAAGGTTATTGTCTAAATCTTATAATTGAGCTTCTTGGTGGCGCACTATCAGGTGCTCATCCTTCAATGAGTGATTCCTATAGCCACGGCAACGGCACAGTATTAATCGCAATGGATCCAGAATTCTTTTGTGGCACAGATCAATTTTTACAGGATATAAATCAAGCAACTGATGTAATTAAAAATGCACCACCTGCAGATCCTAATAAACCAGTACTTTTACCCGGTGAAGTTGAAGAGCAAGAAAGAGGTAAAAACTCTGACAGAATAGCAATTTCAGCCGCTATTTGGAATTCAATTCTTGAACTTGAGAATCAACTTTTAGCTAGATAATTTCTGCCGTAGAACTTGGCTCATTTCAACGATAACCCTCGAGTGTGCTTCACTGCTAACGAGGTAACGGGTTAAACCCTTCAGGAGTTCAAATCTCCTCGTCTGCGCTAAAACTATTCTCTGATATTTTTCTTCTATGCAAAAGCCACTGCGTGTTTTAATTGCCCCAGATTCCTTTAAGGGTTCAGCAACAAATAAGGAAGTTTCTGACGCTATCTCGCGTGGATGGAAAGAAGTGCGACCATACGATGAAGTAAGAAGTTTTCCAATGGCCGATGGTGGCGAAGGAACACTAGAAACTTTCGCATCAAGGTTTCCAACATCACGCCGTTTTGAAATCGAAGTCAACTTTTACGAAAAACAGAATCGATTGGCCACCTGGCTTCTCTTAGATGATGGCACAGCAATTATTGAACTCGCAGAGGCATGTGGATTGATTCATATGAAAACCCTTGCCCCTCTCAAGGCAAGTACATTCGCTTTCGGGAAGATATTAAAATCCGCAGCCGAAAATCCAGAAGTTAAAAAAATAATTGCGTGTGTTGGCGGGTCTGCAAGCACTGATGGAGGAGTTGGGGCGTTAATAGCATTGGGAGCGCGTTTTCTTGACAAATCTGGGAATTCAATTGAATTAGGTGGTGAGGCTCTAAAAGAAATTTATAGTGCTGATTTTTTACAAATAACCAAGCCCCCGCTGCTAGGTTCTACCTGCTTAGTTGATGTTAATAATTTCTTAATCGGAGAAAATGGGGCGGCGAGAATTTATGCACCTCAAAAAGGAGCATCTGAAGAGGATATTAAAATTCTGGAAGTGGGCTTGCAGCGTTTACTTGAAGTAAGTGAAAAAATTGATTTTCCAGGAGCTGGCGCAGCAGGAGGGACTTCATTCGGCTTGAATCTTGGTTGGGGATCTTCGCTAAATTCTGGGGCGAAAGTTGTTGCAAAAATTATAGGATTACGAGAGGAGATTAACGAATCTGATATTGTGATTACAGGAGAAGGAAGATTTGATCAGCAAAGCGCAGAAGGTAAAGTTGTTGGATTGATTCAGGAACTCTCTGAGGAATATAAGAAAAAAGTGCTTCTTTGTGTCGGAAGTAGCGCTTTGAATTTTCCTCTAAATCATCTTTCAGGAGTAATTTTAGAGGACCTAGCTGGCAGCAAAGCGGCAGCAATGTCAGATGCATTAAAGTGGCTAGACAAAGCTGGAAAAGTACTTGCCCTGCAAGTTTGAAAGCAGATCAATAGAATTGCCCTGGACTCAAGCAAGAATAAGGGGCCATTATGCGCCGTTAACAGCTAAAAATGACTGACACCTCCATCCTGTACACGCAAACATCAGATTTGCCGATCCAGTACACCTAACTGCTATCTAGGCAAGGGGTTAAACCCTTCAGGAGTTCAAATCTCCTCATCTTTGCCACAGTTATTAACTATAATTACATCATTAAATTCCTACACTAGCGTTAGAGAATCTAGTTGATGAAGCCGAGGTTGAAAGAAAATAATGAATAAAAAAGTATTTATACACGTTGGCTTTCACAAAACCGGTACCAGCGCTATCCAACAATCCCTCTCTAGGCGCCGCAAGAAATTAAAATCACTAGGCGT
>JASJJZ010000003.1:0-14327 GCA_037622205.1 Actinomycetes bacterium | reverse complement strand
GTGAAGTTGCAGCAGCTGAAGCGGCGTTAGCTGAAATCTTCGCTCTCCCCCTTGAATTTGGTGGAAGCATCACAGGTGAACATGGTGTTGGCTCGGCGAAGTTGCCCTATCTTGAAGCAAAAATTGGTTCAGCAAATATACAATTACAACGCAATATCAAAAAAGTATTCGATCCTGCCGGAATTCTAAATCCAGGACGGATCGGTTCATGAGAGAGAAATTTAGCCAAGATAAATTAGACCGATGTATCTCCTGTGGTTACTGCTTACCTGCCTGCCCGACTTATAAATTAACTGGTAACGAAGAATCTTCACCACGAGGTCGAATTACTTTAATGCGCGCGGTTCAGAACGATAAATTGCCAGCCCTAGATTTATTACAAGAATCATCTTTCTGCCTTGGCTGTCGTGCCTGCGAACCAGTATGTCCGGCCGGCGTTGAATATGGCGTATTGCTTGAAGAGATGCGCGAAATAACCTGGCAAGGAAAGAACCGTCCATTAATTGTCCGTGGGCTATTTGCAATTGTTGATTCAAAGTTGGGTATGTGGGCGCTAGGTTTTCTCTCACCGATGGCAAGCAAACGAAATGGCGCGAAAGATTTGCACCTTATGTATGGCTGCTTTGAACGCCGACTATTTCCATCCGTAAGTCGCGCAGTGGCAAAACTGGCACCGGAAGTCTCTTGTTCATCTAATCAAGGTTGTTGTGGCGCTCTTCATGCGCATAATGGCGAACTTGAAAAGGGTAAAGCTATGGCCAGGGCGCTCGGTGAGAAATTGCCAGGAACCATTCTTACGACCGCCGGTGGCTGCGCAGCTCATATCGCTTCAGTAATTGGAGGTGAGCGAGTTCAAGAATTTTCACAATGGTGGGTCAAGCGTGAAATCGAATTGAAACCAATTGAGAAAGCTGGCCGCAAGATTCGAGTCGGTCTGCAAGATTCTTGCCACCTCCGAAATGGCATGGGTGTCTTTGCCGAACCTCGGGAAATTTTGAAGCAGTTAAGTGACTATGTTGAAATTCCTGGTGCTGCTGATTGTTGTGGCGCCGCTGGAAGTTATGCGCTTTTGCAGAAAAAAAATAGTCGCAAAGTGATCAGTCAGAAAGTTGCGGATATTAAAGCGCTAGATCTTGATTACATTGCAACGGTTAATCCTGGCTGCACTAGACAATTAGTCACCGAACTTCGCCGGGCGCGAGTTAAAACTAAGGTTATTCATCTGGCGCAATTAGTAGCCATTTCACAGAGTAAATGAACTCAGAATTCTCACTGGAAACACTCAAAGTATCTTGGAATCAAGTCCTAGATGCAGTCTTAGAAGTCGATCGGGTCGCTTGGCTGCTCTGGTTTGATGCCAGATTGGTAAAACTTGAAGGCAATGTATTGGAGGTTAGCTTTGCCGACAGTGAAAAATTTAGTGGCGACCATAACTTTAAATCAGCACGCAAGCCAGAACAAACTGCCAAACTAGTATCTGCAATATTGAAAATTACGGGTATGAAATTGGAGGTAGTTGAATCTTGAAAAAATTATTGATTCTTATAACCCTCTGCCTCTCTTTAGTATCAAGTAATGCAATGGCCACCGGTCCTTTGCAATTAGTTACCACTGGACCTGGAAATCGAATTCATGGCGTTGATATAAGTAAATGGCAACATCCATATGGCAAATCAATTAATTTTATTAAAATGGCTAAAGCAGGCGTGCGCTTTGTAATAATAAAAGGTTCAGATTCTCAACCTACAGCCGATGCTGAAGCTAAAAAATATTTAATTGCCGACCGCCAGGCTGCACACGCCGCTGGTCTTTACACTGGATTTTATTACTTCTCTTATCTGCCAGACACAACTAAGAAAACTGAGATTATTGCTGATGCGAAAGCCCAAGCCCAGAAAACAATTTGGCGCCTTGCCGAAATTGGTGGTTATACCGAACAGGATTTACCGGTTGCTCTGGATTTAGAAACTAATTGTGTCCGTAGAATTTCAGGGATTTGTCAGAAATATGCCAGCCGCAAAAATGTGACACTTTGGGCAAAGACCTGGCTCGCTGAAGTAGAGGCAAAAACTAATCGCAAACCATTTCTTTACTCTTATCCAAATTTCCTACAGAGTGCGATGGCTAGATCAACCGAGCTTGCAAAGTATCCGCTCTGGATTGCAGCATATGGAAAGCATCCGGCAGAACTCGAGAATCATCCAGGTATGAAAAGCGTTGGATGTTACGCACATTCATGGACAAAATCAGATTGCAGAGCTGATTACCAAATTTGGCAATATACATCTTGCGGTAAAGGCTCTAAGTATGGAGTTGCTAGTTCCAGAATTGATCTAAATGTTTTCAGTGGTAGTGAAGATAAGTTTTACGCGCTAACCAAAGGAGTCTGGCAGCCTGAAGCAATAGATCTGCTTCCATTCAACGAATCAACTACGGCAACCTTGATATCAAGTGCAAGTTCGATAACGACAAACGATAGTGCGAATTTTGTCGTTGATGCAGTCCGTCCAAATGGAGCGCCAGTAGTAACCGGAAGTGTTCGTTTCATCTCGGCTGATTCTTTAATGAAAGTTGGCACTCAAGGAGTAATTCGCTCGGCTTCAGGTCGTTGGACGTTAAAGATTTCCGCACTCACCGCTGGAACTTATGTCGGTTTCGTTGAATACTTTGACAAATCCCGAACTCATGCCAGTTCCGTAATTCCTGTTATGTTTGAAGTTACCCAGGGCCCAACCCCAACTCCGGAGCCTTCGCCAACTAAGAAGCCAACTAAGAAGCCAGCACCAAAGCCGGTCGATGCCTGTGCGGGGCAAATTCGTAATTAAAAGATAACCAAAGATAGAGTTGCCCATTATGAGCAATGAAAATTTGATCCCGCTTAGTCATGGCATCGTGCGCCAAGATCGACAATTGAGTGATGGTCGGATAATTTCCTATTACGATTCAAAAGCGATTTCCCGCGATGCAATTGATACCAGGCCAGTTGAAAAGCGGCCGGGACTCGGTGAACTCAGATTAGATGCATTAACAAATGAGTGGGTCGTGATGGCAGCGCATCGCCAAACGCGGGTTTTTTTGCCACCAAAAGAGTTATGTCCACTCTGTCCCACAAAGGCTGGTTTACAAAGTGAAGTTCCGGAATCAAATTATGAAGTAGTGGTCTTTGAAAACCTCTCACCATCTCTCGCTCTTGCTGAGAAGGGATGGGAGCTTCCCGAATATGATGGAGTAAATACCTCAATTGTCGATGCTGCTGGATTCTGCGAAGTGCTCTGCTATACCGACCAGCATGAAGCTAATTTTGGATCGCTAACCTTAGATCAAATTAGAGTTGTTATGGAAGCTTGGCGCGATCGCATTCGTGAAATTTCTAAACTACCGACTATCGCTCACATCTTCCCTTTCGAAAATCGTGGTGTCGAAGTCGGGGTAACTCTTCATCATCCACATGGCCAAATTTATTCCTACTCATATCTACCGCCACGGGTTGAAAAGATGTTAAAGATTGCTACCGATCATTTGGCGAAGCACTCACGACCACTTTTGACCGACATTATTGCCCGCGAAGTTAAGGATGAACTTCGAATTGTTGCGCAAAATGAGCACTGGATTGCATATGTGCCATTTGCATCTAGATATCCCTTTGAAATTCATATCGCACCAAAAGTTTTTACCGCTGATCTCGCAGAACTTACTGACGCCCAAGCAGATTCTTTTGGAGCCGTAGCAAAAGAGTCGCTGCAGAGGTTAGACGGAGTTTTTGGAATAGAGATGGCTTATATGGCATCTTGGCATCAAGCACCTGTCCATGTTGGGCGAGAAGCACTTGGCCTGCACATGCAGATAACAAGTATCCGTAGAGCACCTGGAAAATTGAAATACCTTGCTGGTTCTGAATCTGCGATGCAGGCATTTATTATGGATTTAAAGCCAGAGCAATCTGCGGCACAACTGCGCGATGTAAAAATCTAATGCGCGTGCTTGTTACCGGTGGCGCAGGCTACATTGGCTCGGTCGCAACCGCAATCCTTTTAGAACGTGGTTTTGATGTAACAGTTCTAGATGACTGTTCTACCGGCCACCGTGATGCCGTTGCAAGTGGTGCTAAATTCATAAGAGGCTCTATTTTAGATCCTCAAGTTGTTGCAAATGCGCTTATAGATTGTGATGCGGTGTTCCATTTTGCAGCCAAGTCCCTAGTCAGTGAATCCGTAGAAAAGCCTGATCTTTACTTTAATGTCAACGTAAATGGAACTAGGAATCTACTCGACCAAATGTCGGTGGCAAAAATATCTAAATTAGTATTTTCATCAACCGCTGCCACTTACGGCGAACCGGAAGCAATCCCAATAACTGAGATGGCTAGGACTATTCCAACTAGCCCATATGGCACAACGAAGTTAGCAGTAGACCAGATGATTACAAAGGAGTCAGAATCTGGCTTGGCTGCAATGAGTCTTAGATACTTCAATGTTGCTGGTGCTTATAAATCAAAGACTGGATGGCTTGAGGAACGTCATAACCCAGAAACACATCTAATTCCTAATTTACTTAATTCGACAGTAGAGAAACCTCTACAGATATTTGGTGATGACTGGCCAACTACGGATGGCACCTGTATTCGCGATTACATTCACGTCGTTGATTTGATTGATGCCCATATTTTGGCGCTAGAAAATCTAACTCAAGGTGAGCATAAGATAATTAATCTTGGTAGTGGTGGCGGTTATTCAGTAGCAGAAGTTGTATCCGCTGCAAGCAAAGTTCTTGGCAAGGATATCCCGGTAGAAGTTAGTGCTCGGCGAGCTGGCGACCCAGCAGTCCTAGTTGCAGATATTTCACTTGCAGCGAAGGCTCTGAGTTGGGCGCCGAAATACGATATTCAAAACATGGTCAGCGATACTTGGGAAGCTCAAAATGCATCTGCTCGCCAGTAAATTTCAGGAACTTTTTGGAACACAACCAGAAATTATTACGAGCGCTCCTGGCCGAGTTAATCTAATTGGAGAGCATGTAGATTTTTTAGATGGTTTTGTTCTTCCATTTGCTATTTCTAATGTAACTACTGTTGCAATTGCGAGAACTACAAGTCGCAAGATTCGTTGCGCATCAATTCAGAAGAAGGGCACTATTTCGACAATTGACTGTGCAAATATCGCCCCAAAGAGCGGTGAAGCCTGGACTCGTTATCCAATTGGAGTCATCTGGTCCCTTGGTATTGAATCCGGACTTGATATTTTGGTCGATGGTCAAGTTCCGTTAGGTGCTGGACTTTCTTCTAGTGCGGCCCTTGAGTGTGCAGTCGCTACCGCATTAAATGAGTTATTTAATCTAGGTTTAACACTTTCGGAATTAGCTCGGGCTACCCAGCGTGCGGAAAATGTTTATGTCGGAATGCCTTGCGGGATCATGGATCAATCGGTTTCCTTAATGGCAACTGAAGGTAATGCGCTGCTCTTGGATACTCGAGACCTTTCAATTGAACAAATTCCATTTGATATCGCTCCACTTGGCCTAGAACTTTTAGTAATTGATACCCAGGTGCACCACGCGTTGGTGGATGGTGGATATGCCGAACGACGGGCATCTTGCGAAAAGGCGATTGCAGATTTGGGAATTGCTTCACTTCGTGACATCTCAATTGCTGATTTTATTGCACGGCGAGATGAACTTGATGAAAACACTTATCTCCGCGCCTTCCATGGAATAACTGAGATGCAACGAGTGCTAGCTGCAGTTGCACTTCTAAAGAGCGGTGACTTTGTTGGATTTGGCGAGATTGTTACTGCTGCTCACCTCTCACTTCGAGATAACTACACTGTCTCGTGTCCTGAATTAAATTTAGCTGTTGATACTGCACTTAAATTTGGCGCCCTTGGGTCAAGAATGATTGGTGGTGGCTTTGGCGGAAGCGCGATAGCACTGATAAAAGCAGAAGATTCTGAGTTAATCAAGGGTGAAATTAAAGGTGCATTTATAGCTGCAAGATTTAAAAGTCCTAGATTCTTCTCTGCACTACCTAGTTCAGGGGCGCAGGTTATTAACTAGATCTGGACGATATTAATACCCTTTATCGCAACGTTTATTTTAGGTAACGGAATTTTGATTGGTCCGCTAACTGCTGCGCCACTATTTGAAGGATCAAATCGCGCACCATGGCAAGGGCAGATTAAGAGATTAGCTTTTTCATCGTAAGTGACGCTACATCCTTGGTGAGTACAGATACGGGAATAGGCAAAGACGCCAGCTTTTGTTCTAAAGAGCATGGCTGGACTTCCATCGGCTGCCACAAATTCTTTAGTTGAACCAATTGGAAAATCAGCGGTTTTTGCGATTGCAGTTCCCGCTTCTGGAGTTGGATTTGAATTTTCGAATCTTCGGCCGACGAATACAGCTGCGACTGAAGCTGCTGCAACGCCAAGAATTCGAATAACTTCCCGGCGATCACCTAGATCTGGCAAGAGCGCTATTACACGTCGCCCCTTGGTATTTTGGCGAACTAATAAGAAAAGAGCGAGCCAGAGAATTGCATATGCGGTATCGCTTCCCAAGAAATATGGTTTTACAGTCCAAGTCGCAGTCAGCCAGAGCGTGATTGATAGAAAGAATCCACCTAGTGCTGCAAGCTCGAGAGCTATTCCAGCAAGTGTTGCGATTCCAATTGCAAATTCAGCAATAATTATCGACCAACCAAATGCAGTCGCATTTTCGATCATGGGTTTTAACGCAAAAGAAATCGGAGAGGTATCAAGATAACTAGTAATTTGAGCGCCGATGTAACTTGCTGACTGTGGATTTAAAAACCCTGGATCTGTAGCTTTATTCCAACCACCGTAAATAAAAGTAACTCCGAGGAATAAGCGAATTAAGCGCGCGCCGATCGGAATGTTCATCCAGGACTTTGCAAAGCTGTAATTTGCCACTGTCACTTCTCCTTGACCAATTAAATAAGCTCCCTCACTTGGACTCGAACCAAGAACCTGCCGATTAACAGTCGGCTGCTCTGCCAATTGAGCTATGAGGGATTAATGCACTAGCGAACTATATCTGACGCGTGGGGCCTTCTCCCAATCAACCCAACTCGCCTAAAGCGGCATCTTTCTGGACTCGACGTTCGGCTTCCATCGCCACCAAAGCACCAAAGGTCTCGCTGTATTGGGCTTCATTCTCAGTTGGATTCAAGCGTTGCAGAGTTGATTTAATTTCTGCAATTGAACGACTGAGTGCAACCTCACGAAGTCTTGCGAAGATTGCAGCAATATACCGCTCGGATATTTCGCGATCCGTGCGAATTGGTTCAACTGTAAGTTCGGTTATCAGTGCACGAATATCTTCACTCTCGCTACTTTCTAAGAGTTTTTGAATATCGAAATCTGACTCTTCACTAATTTGAGCATCGATTTGGATCCGAAGTTGGTGGTAGGCCCAATAGGTAAAGGCATTCTTCTCAAGGCGCTCCCAATCCTTTGCTAGCTCTGAATGCTGTAATTTAATCTTTAAGACTTCGCGTTCCATCATCAATATTGGATCTCGAAGATTTACTTCAGATTGCACCGCAGGTTCTAAGTTTTGGGATGGAACACTTCTGGTATTAGTTTTCTTAATAGCAGTTGTAACAATATCGACCTCCATGCCTAGCCAACCGGCAACTAGCCGCGCATATTCTGGGCGAAGCGAAGCATCACGAATTTTGCCAATGAGTGGCGCAACTTGGTTTAAAGCTGAGACTCGACCTTCTGCTGAATTAACATCATATTTTGCAATCTCGCTCTTAATGGCAAATTCAAAGAGCGGAACTCTGCGAGCAATCAAGTCGCGAACTGCAGCATCGCCAGAAGCTATGCGCAAATCACACGGATCCATTCCAGATGGTTCAACAGCTACGAAAGTCTGTGCCACAAACTTTTGGTCATCGCCAAATGCTCGAAGCGCAGCTTTCTGTCCTGCGGCATCACCATCAAAGGTAAAGATCACTTCGCCGCGAAAAGCGTCGTCATCCATTAATAACCTACGGATAACTCTGATGTGATCATCACCAAATGCGGTTCCACAAGTTGCTACAGCGGTTGTTATTCCTGCTAAGTGAGCCGCCATAACATCGGTGTAGCCTTCAACAATTACGACTTGACGCTTCTTTGCAATCTCTTTCTTTGCCATATCGAGCCCATAAAGGATCTGGCTCTTCTTATATATTGGCGTTTCTGAAGTATTTAAATATTTTGGACCCTGGTCAACGTCATCGCTTACAAGTTTGCGCGCACCAAAGCCCACAACATCACCCGATATATCTTTGATTGGCCAGACCAACCGATTTCGATATCTATCAATCGGGCCCTTGGTTCCATCTTTCGATAGCCCGGCTAAAGATAATTCGCCATCCGTGAAACCTAAATTCTTAAGATGTTTATACAGACCATCCCACTCATCGGGCGCATACCCAACTCCAAAAGTATCGGCCGCTGCTTTATCAAAACCTCGCTTCTGCAAGAAATCTCTACCAACTTGGGCGCTTCCAGGAAGATTTAATTGCTCGCGATAGAAATTCATCGCCGCAACATTTGCCGCAACTAAACGTGAGCGATTAATACTTGGACCGGTATTTGTATTGGTTCCGTCATATCGAAGGGTGTAGCCCATTCGATCGGCTAATCTTTCGACGGATTCTGAAAAAGAGAGATGGTCTATCTTCATTAGAAATGCAATTACATCCCCACCAACACTGCAACCGAAACAGTGGAAGAAACCTTTACTTGGAGTTACGTGAAATGAAGGGTTTTTCTCATCATGAAAAGGACAGAGACCCTTTTTCTGTCCGCCACCAGCGCTCTTTAATTGAACAAAGTCACCAACCACATCATCTATCGCGCTGTTATCCCGCACATAGGTAACATCTTCATCGCGAATTCGACCGGAAGCCATAGCGCTATCTTAATCGCGCAGCTAGCGCGATTGCTCCTGGATCAGTGAGCGAGGCTACTTGGTCAATAACCACACGCAGCTTTGCCTCATCTGTTTCTGCGCGTTGCCAATCTTGAAGAAAGAAAGACTCTAAAGTATTTGGGGCGCCTCTTAATACTGTGGCAACTAACTCTTGAATTAAAGTTTGCTCATTGTCATAACGTTTTACTGAGTTGGCTGAATTAATAATATAAAAGCCGGCAAGTGACTTTAAAAATGCGACTTCAACATGTTGAGCCCGCGGAACTACTAAATTAGCGTTATAACGGGTCAATTGACCGGCGCCATATCGGGCTCTAGTTTCTTCTTCGGCTGCACGAGCGAAGCGTCCTACTAATTGGCTTGCTAAATCCTTTAACCGTGCGAGGGCGCGATGACTACCGTCATACTCTTTGGGCCAACAAGAAAGTTGTTGCAAATTCTCTAGCGCAAATCTAGCCTCATCAATTGTGATGTCAGCTAAATTATTTAATCGTGCATCTTGATAAATATCAGGAAAATCATTAGTCAAGTCATCTAACTTCACTTGCCCAGAAACTAGCGCATCCTCTAAATCATGAACACTATAAGCAACATCATCCGACCAATCCATAATCTGGGCTTCAAATGATTGGCTGCCGATAGGTGCTTTTTCTCGGACCCAGTTAAATATTTCTAAATCATCATCATAAACCCCAAACTTACGGGCATTGGTTGCACGTGGCCATGGATATTTAGTCGCGGCATCGAGGCTGGCGCGAGTTAAATTTAGCCCCAGCGAAATTCCTTGGGCATCAACTGTTTTTGCTTCTAGCCGAACCAATAATCTAAAACTCTGGGCATTGCCTTCAAAGCCACCACAACTTAGTGCGGTCTGGTTTAAAGCTTCTTCCCCGTTATGACCAAAGGGCGGATGGCCGATGTCATGTGCCAAACATGCACCTTCCATTAAATCTGGATCTGCGCCAAGTGCGGCGCCAAGTTCCCGACCTACTTGGGCACATTCAAGTGAATGTGAAAGTCTGGTGCGTGGGAAATCTGTTGCCCACGGAACTGCTACCTGGGTTTTAGCGGCGAGGCGGCGCAGTGCAAAAGAGTGAATAATTCGTGCGCGATCCCGAGCAAATTCGGTGCGGCCTAGTCTTTTAGCTGGCTCATCTAAAAAGCGAGCGCGATCAAATTCGCTGTATCCCGAATGTTCAACCGCTGCTTCTAGGACCATAGTGAGGTAACTCTAACTCCTTACTTAATTCTTAACTTGGTCGGTTAGGTTAATACCATGCCGGCCAAGTGTGACATAGGCAAGATAAGCCCCGGTTTCCCGCACCAAATATCGGAGACTTGAACTAGATGTTGATGCTGGCCCGGTTCGGCTTGGCGCACACGTTGCGAGAATACCTAGATCAGATGCCATCGTAATTGCCCGCAAACAGTGGTATTGATCAGTAACAATAATTGCCGACTTTAGATTCAATTTTTTCATAACACTGACATAACTCTTCGTGCTTGCCAGGGTATCTCTCCCATAAGGAATTGAATCTACATATTTCTTTCCCACGCCATGATCAACCAACCAATAAAATCCGCTAGCGGCTTCAGTGGTTCGATCTCCAGGCGCCCTAGATCCTACGGTAAGAATTCTGGGAGCCAATTCTGCTTCAAAAATACTTTTTGCTTCTAGGAGTCTGGCTTCCAAAATCGCGCTAGGAACGCCATCATATTGCGCCGCACCTAGAACAATAATGGCATCACTCTTTACAGGTTCAGTGTGGTTAGCGGTATACCAAACTCGGCCGCCGACATATAACGGCAGCACAATAATTACTAATAAGAGTGTGGCAATTGTGCGCTTGATAATCTTGAAGATAAGAAACAAAGTTAGCCGCCCGAAACTGAGTCATCGATTGTAATTTCTGGAATTTCAAATGGATCATTTAGCCAGCCATCAGGCAGGTGCACTGGCCGGCCATGACTAGTTCTCCCTCTTGGAGACTCACCAACTTCTACTGGATAGGGCTGATCTTCAAGTTGGCTAAGTAAATATTCCAATTCACCTAATGATGCAACCATTCCGAATTTACTCCGAAGCTCGCGTGGAACTCGAAAGCCCTTTAAATACCAGGCCATATGTTTACGCAAATCTCGCAGCGCGCGACCTTCGGCTTCGAAGAATTCAACCAGTAGCTGACCATGTCTAAAAATTACATCGCGAACTTCAAAGAGCGATGGCGTGATTCGCGAATCAGAACCACCAAATGCTGCAACTAAATCTCCGAATAACCAGGGACGTCCGAGGCATCCTCGGCCAACGACAACACCAGCACATCCGGTTTCATTCATCATTCGAACCCCATCAGCGCCGGACCAGATATCACCATTGCCCAATACCGGAACGCCAGTTGGGGCAAGGTGTTCGACCAATCTGGAAATCGCGGACCAATCAGCTTGGCCTTCATACATTTGTGATGCGAAGCGCGAGTGCAGAGCTACCCAAGCAACTCCGGCATCAGCTGCAGCTTTCGCGGCAGTCAAATAAGTTTCATGCTGTGGATCGATTCCGATTCGCATCTTTACCGTGACTGGAACTCCAAATGGTTTTGCCGCATTTACCGCAGCACTGACAATTTGTGAAAATAATTTTTGTTTAAAGGGAAGCGCTGATCCCCCACCGCGCCTCGTTACTTTTGGAACTGGACAACCAAAATTTAAATCAATGTGATCAGCTAAGTTCTCTTCCATCAATAACTTAACAGCCAATCCGGTTACATTTGGATCCACAGCATAGAGTTGAACTGACCTTGGAGTCTCCCCTTTTCCTGGAGTAATCAAACGCATGGTCTCTGGATGTCTCTCAATTAAAGCGCGCGCAGTCACCATCTCTGAAACAAAGAGTCCGGCACCTTGCTCGCGACATAAGGTACGAAAGGCAGAGTTTGTTATGCCCGCCATTGGCGCAAGGACGACCGGTGTAGTTAAAACCACCTGGTTATTCTCGAATTGGCCATTGGCAATTGGAAGAACGAGTGGTTTATGAGATGTGGTTAACAATTAGTTAGCAACCCAACAACCTTGGCGCGAGCCAATTTTGAACTTGATCAATGCTGATTCGCTCTTGCACCATTGTGTCGCGTTCGCGAATTGTTACGGCATTGTCTTCAAGAGTTTCAAAGTCGATGGTTATGCAATATGGCGTTCCAATTTCATCTTGACGGCGATAGCGACGGCCGATTGCGCCAGCATCATCGAAATCAACTGACCAATTCTGTCGAAGTTGGGCTGCGAGATCACGGGCCTTAGGTGATAGATCTGCATTTCGCGACAATGGAAGAACTGCAACCTTGATTGGCGCTAAGCGGTAATCTAATTTCATAACTGCCCGCTTCTCCATCTCGCCTTTAGCGTTAGGGGCTTCATCCTCGGTATACGCATCCATCATGAAGGTAAGTGCGCAACGATCAACACCGGCTGCCGGTTCAATAACAAATGGGACCCAGCGTTCGTTCTTCTCTTGGTCAAACCATGAGAGATCTTTTCCAGATGCTGCGCCATGGGCCTTCAGGTCGAAATCAGTCCGGCTTGCAACGCCTTCGAGTTCGCCCCACTCGGTTCCATTGAATTCAAATTTATATTCAATATCAACCGTGCGCTTTGAATAGTGCGACAACTTCTCTTTTGGATGTTCAAATAGGCGAAGTCGTTCTGGGTTGATTCCTAAATTCTTATACCAATCGAGACGAGTATCAATCCAGTATTGATGCCAATCCTCATCAGTTCCTGGAACTACAAAGAACTCCATCTCCATCTGTTCAAATTCGCGAGTACGGAAAATAAAGTTTCCTGGCGTGATTTCATTTCTGAAAGATTTGCCGATTTGACCGATACCAAATGGTGGCTTCTTACGTGATGTAGTTGCAACATTTTCAAAGTTAATAAAAATACCTTGTGCGGTTTCTGGGCGTAGATATGCAAGCCCCGATTCATCTTCGACGGCACCGAGATAAGTTTTTAATAGACCAGAGAATTGTTTTGGCGCAGTGAACTTTCCTTTGTTTCCACAATTTGGACAGTTAACTTCGTTCATAGATTCTGGCTTACGCTTATTCTTTGCTTCGAAGGCTTCTTCCAAATGATCTGCGCGATATCGCTTGTGGCATTCGGTGCATTCAGTTAGTGGATCGCTGAAAGTTTCAACATGTCCTGATGCTTCCCAGACTTCGCGGGCCAGAATTACACATGAATCTAAACCAACAACATCTTCACGGCCTTGAACCATTGCACGCCACCATTGGCGCTTCACATTGTTCTTTAATTCAACTCCAAGTGGGCCGTAATCCCATGAGGCGCGAAGCCCGCCATAAATTTCTGAAGAGGGATAGACAAAACCTCTGCGCTTTGCGAGGCTAACTATTGTTTCTAAACGATCTGCGGCCATGATTTCCTCCGGCTGGGTGTCGGGTTAACTCTCTTGCGCGGCGCAAGGTTGCCTATTCTACGCGAGAGCACGGGTAGAGTTCCCACATGATTGCAGTTGGTTTAGCCGCATTAACCGTTCTAGCCACCACACTAGGTGGGATAACTGCCCTTAGATCCAAGGATCGCTTCCATTTGGTGCTCGGATTATCTGCTGGCCTCTTACTTGGCCTAGTTTCCTTTGATTTATTTCCGGAAATTTTCGCGAATAGTTCTCTAACTGTTGGAAAAATTCCTGGCGTTTATCTGGCATTTGTAGCTGGATTTTTAATTTTGCACTTCTCAGAGCAATTTTCTGGTTCACATGAACCTGCGGAGTCAGATTATGACCATGAACATTCGCACTACGGAAATATCGCAGGCTCACTTGGCGCTCTTGCAATGGCGGTGCATGTTTTTCTTGACGGTATAGCACTAGCAGTCGCCTTCAAAGTTTCTGACAAGCTTGGTTTCGCAGTTTTTATCGCTCTACTTGTCCACGCATTTAGTGATGGTCTAAATACCGTTGCTCTTCTGGTGAAGTCTGGCCATTGGTCAAAAAGTGCCACCTATCTTCTCGGCGTAGATGCACTTGCCCGAATTGGCGGTGCTGCTCTTGGTTCTTACTTAGTAATTAGCGAACCATGGGTTGCGATTTATCTAGCGCTATTTGCTGGATTTATTATTTATATTGCAACTTCCCATATTTTGCCAGAGGCACATTCGCGTCATCCTTCACGCTATACGATGGCCGCGACGCTATTTGGTGTTGTAATTATGTGGTTAGTGGTTTCTACTCTTTAACTTTTAATTAACTCTTAAGCTTTACCGAACCTACGATCTCGCTCGGCATAAATCTCAATTGCCTTCCATAGCGTATTTCTATCAACATCTGGCCAGAGCACATCCATGAAAACTAACTCGGCATAAACAGATTGCCA
>JASJJZ010000002.1:0-34025 GCA_037622205.1 Actinomycetes bacterium | reverse complement strand
GTCTTAAGCGCATGGGGTAAGCAGTTATCAGTTGATAATGCATCAGACTCTCGTATTGCAATCTTCTTAAATGCCTTTACTCAAGGACCAGATACCCCCGAACCTGGAGCACCTTGCTAAGTTACCCTTCAGATAAGTCAGATAAGGCAAAATAAAACTTTCGGCAGGTCCTGTTTATTTTTATTTAAAACTCCGTTCTCTTTTGGAGAGAGTTGGTGTCCTAGGCGGGAGTTGAACCTGCGACCTACCGCTTAGGAGGCGGTTGCTCTATCCACTGAGCTACTAGGACCTATAACTAAAATAGAAATAAAAATTCTTGGACTTTTATTGAACCTTAGTTTACTTAACTTTATTGCGATTTGCCCATCCCTTGCATGCTGAGTAGGCTGGTAAAAATAAGAAAATACTCGTTTGGAGTTGGTTTTAAT
The DNA here is from genome assembly GCA_037622205.1 of Actinomycetes bacterium. Lineage (GTDB taxonomy): Bacteria > Actinomycetota > Actinomycetes > Nanopelagicales > Nanopelagicaceae > AAA044-D11. Next base: position 33,597 of record JASJJZ010000002.1, on the reverse strand, counting down.
GAAAGCCCTTATATTAGGCGCCGGTGGAGTTGGTAGGGCGATAGCAAATATTGCTTCTCGTCGTTCATTCATTACGGAATTAGTAATCGCAGATCGCAATTTATCTCGCGCTGAAGATGCTGTTAATCGCTTGAAGGATCCCCGTTTTTCCGCCGCACAGGTAAATGCAGCAGAGCTCGAAGATATTCGAGAGTTAATTCGCAAGACAGGCCCAGATGTTGTCATAAACGCAGTTGATCCCCGTTATGTGATGCCGATATTTCTCGCCTGCGAAATTGAAAATATGAATTATCTAGATATGGCGATGTCACTATCTAGGCCACATCCAGATTATCCAAATACCGAAACTGGCGTGAAATGCGGTGACGAACAATTTGCACGTGACTGGAACTGGAGTGAACGTGGAATTTATGCCTTGATTGGCATGGGCGTTGAACCTGGTCTAAGCGATGTCTTTGCAAAATATGCAAGCGATGAATTATTTTCAAGAATTGATTCAATTACTGTTCTAGATGGCTCAAATTTAGTGGTTGCAGGTTCAGAATTTGCACCGTCGTTCTCAATCTGGACGACGATCGAAGAGTGTTTAAACCCGCCACTTATTTGGGAAGATGGTCGGGGTTGGTATACAACCGAGCCATTCTCAGAACTTGAAATTTTTGATTTCCCTGATGGAATTGGACCGGTCGAATGCGTGAATGTTGAACACGAAGAGGTTGTTTTAATTCCACAGAAAATTGAAGCCAAGAAAGTTAACTTCAAATACGGTCTTGGCGCCCAATTTATTTCAATCTTAAAGACTATTCATATGCTCGGAATGGATCGCACTGAAACTGTAGATGTGCAAGGCATTCAAGTTTCACCACGAGATTTATTAGCCGCTTCACTTCCTGATCCCGCAACACTTGGTTCAAGAATGACCGGCAAGACTTGTGCTGGCGCACTTGTCAAAGGTTTAGATAAGAGTGGTGAACCAAAAGCTGTTTATATTTACAACGTAATTGATAACGCTTGGTCAATGGAGAATTATGGTGATCAGGCCGTTGTTTGGCAGACCGCAATTAATCCAGTTATTGCAATGGAACTTATCAATGACGGGGTCTGGAAACCAGAGCCTGGCGTGAATGGTCCAGAATGGTTTGACCCAAAGCCATTCCTAGCAAAACTCGAAGAGTATGGAACGTCATGGCATATCCGAGATGAATCAACCGCTGGGATAGTAAAATAGTTAAATGACTACTGCGCTAGTAACAGGAGCCACTGCAGGTATTGGTGAATCCTTTACGAGGTTACTTGCAGCAAAAGGTTTTGACTTAGTTCTTGTAGCTCGTGATAACAAGCGGCTACAAGAAAGAGCAGAATCACTCTCCAAAAAATATAAAGTGGGCGTTGAAGTCTTGCGGGCCGATCTTTCGATTCCCGCACAATTAGCCCGGGTGGAGAAACGGTTATCGAACCCTAAGAAACCAATTGAAGTTTTAATTAATAATGCGGGTTTTGGAATCAAAGATAGTTTCCTCCGCAGCAATATCGAAGATGAAATCCTTCTGATTGATGTTCTCGCCAAGGCGCCGATGCAATTGATGCATGCGGTGCTGCCACAAATGTTAAGTCGTGATTCTGGAATGATAATCAATGTATCTAGTGTGGCAAGTTTTATAGCAGGTGGCACATATAGTGCAGCCAAATCTTATTTAACAGTTCACACCGAATCCCTCCATACCGAGCTTTCAAAGACCAATATTAATATTTCAGTGCTCTGTCCTGGCTTTACGCACACCGAATTTCATCAACGCGGAAAAATGAAGATGTCAGGACTTCCAAATTTCATGTGGCTCGAGGCAGACCGCGTTGTTAGCGAATCTTGGCTAGCTGCCATGGCAGGCAAGGCAATTTGTATTCCAGGATGGCAATATAAAATTTTAAGCACAATTTCAAGATTCGGACCGAGGCCATTAATTCGAAAGCTAGGAATCAATGTACGAGCGCGTCAACGATAAATAACCTTCATATTCACAGTAATTTCCCCGGCAGATATAGATTTTCTCCCCGAAAAATTGCCCTTGCAAAGATAGAATCCTCATATTAGCGCCACATACTTATGTGGCTTATTGGTAAATCTTGTGGAGGTAAATATGTCAAAGAAAATTTCATCGATATCAATCGTAATACTAGTTTTTGCTGGATCAATAGTAGGCATCTCGAACGCCTCTGCAGCTACCCCCTATAAAGCATGTAAACCTGCAAAGGCAAAAACTAAAATTGGAAAAATTTCATATACCTGCACTAAAAATCCAGTAAAAGCTTCAAAGAAACGAGTTTGGGTTTCCAAGCCATGTATTAAGGCGAATAGGAGCTATTTGAATGCCAAATCTTTATCCGGTGCAGTTGAAACTTCATTTGACGGCCGGATTAGCAGCGCTACCCGACTTAAAGCAACTAATGAAAGATTAATTACAAGCGCTCAGAAGAATGTAGATACTTGGAGCAAGAACATGCTCTCTTATCCTAAGAGTCCAACTGAAATCCAGAAGAAGCAGATAGCGGCGGTTCAAGCGGGAATTGACCTAAACAAGCAACGCGTTCTCGATGCAACTGCGGCCATTGTAGAACTTGATGCTCAAATCAAAGAAGCGACTGATGGAAAAGCTAAAACATTGGCTGATTTGGCTAATGCGAAGGCAAGTATTTCGACCGCTTGTAAATAATCTTCACTTTTTGGCCTACGCTCGCTAAATGGCGAGAGTAGGAGTTTTCTTACTACTGATTAGCCACCTGATCATTCGGGTGGCTTTTCATTTGCCTTCGATAATCCCAGATTTGATTATTTTTAATTCGATCGCATTTCTTGCAGCGCTAGTTGCCTGGCAGTCTCCTCGGCTAAATGATCGGTTAGCAAAGCTCGCCATAACTTTAGCAATATTTATTTGGGCGGTTGGTTCAACCTTTTCGACCTGGAACTCTTTTTATAATTTTCAAATATCAGAAAATCTAATTGATGCCACCTATATCGCTTTTTATCCGTTGATGCTCCTTGGCATAATTCGGGCACTTGCAGTCACAAAAAAAATAACCGCTCTTGAAATATTAGATACTGCAATCATTGCACTTGGAACTTCAAGTGTTATATCTAGCTTGTTATTACGGCCGGCTCAGATGCGCTTTGAAGGAGCAAGTTACGAAGTATTTTTATCGGTTCTCTACCCGGTAGGCGACTTAGTTCTTGTCTCTACTTGCCTTTCACTCATAATTCTCCAGCACCGAAGTTTGCGCGGTCTGAGCTTCTTTCTTGGAATTTCGATCTTTGCACTTACCGACCTATTCTTTCTTCTTCTATCGGCAACTACCGGTTATGAATTCGCAGCCTTAACTGATGATGGCTGGCTATTGGGATTAGCGCTTATCGCTAATGCCCTCTGGCTTCACGGGGGCGAGACTGAAATTCAAGAGCAGCGCATCAATACCTGGGCAACTACTTTTGCGCTAATAATTAGTTCGAGCATTCTTGCTTATGGCGCCATTAGAGCAAATTATTTTCCGCTCTTTGTTCTTATTCTCGCCTTCCTTACTATTTCTTTGGCGTTTCTTCGCATGGCCTTGGCACTACGTGATGCAAAAATAATAAGCGAGGACCGTGAACATGCCCGGACTGATGATCTAACTGGATTGCCTAACCGTAGAAGATTTATCGCTGAACTTGAATTGCTTAGGCGAAGGACTGGCACCTTACTGTTATTGGATTTAGATGGCTTCAAGGCGGTAAATGATAATTATGGACATGAAGCAGGCGACCAACTCTTGAAGCAAATAACCTTAAGGTTCAATCGAGTTTTACCAAGTGATGTTCTAATTGCCAGACTTGGTGGTGATGAATTTGGTGTTGTTGTTTACGGAGAACGAAATATTGGAAATGATGTCGCACTCGCTCTTCGCGCGACCTGCACCTATCCATTTACCCTCTCAGTTGGCGATGTAAAGGTAGGGGTAAGTATTGGAAGTGTTACAACTGAAGGACCCACTACAACGAAGGAAGCGCTTCTAAAGCGGGCCGACACTGCCATGTATGAGGCAAAGCGAAGCGGCGCTGGATATGTGCAATCCCAGAATTAAGTTACTTTAATTTCCTCTAAGCGAGCTAGAGATTCCAAACGTTCAGTAGCGTGGTTAACAATTCGTTCAACATAACCTTTGGAGTATCCATCTAAGAACTCCCAAGGTTCATGAATTTCATCGCCACTTAAATGCGCAAGTTCTGGCACATATTTTCGGATGTAATCGCCATCTTCATCGAATCGCTTTCCCTGTTCGATTGGGTTAAATATTCGGTAATACGGTGAAGCATCGGTGCCACATCCAGCAGTCCATTGCCAGCCATGTGAATTCGAAGCGATATCAAAATCAACAAGATGATCCATGAAGAAATCTGCTCCGAACTGCCATTCCAGATGTAAATCTTTAACTAAGAAAGATGCAACCACCATGCGCGTGCGATTATGCATCCATCCTTCCTTTACCAACTGTCTCATAGCAGCATCAACAAATGGATAACCGGTTTTACCGTCACACCAAGCTTTGAATTTTTCGCCCGGATTGTCATAGCGCATATTCTTAAATCTCGGTGCGTAATAATCGCTGTCGGTATGTGGATTATTGAAGAGAACATCGGCATAAAATTCGCGCCAAGCTATCTCTTTGCGATACACATCATGTGCAGTGCTATCTCCAAGATCAGCGAGAAGAGTTCGTGGGTGAATCTCGCCCCATGTGAGATGTGCGCTTAACTTACTGGTGCCATCGATGCCTGCGTTATTTCGCTGTGAATCATAATTCGCAAGAGCGCCAGATTTAAATTCTTTCCAACGAGCAAGTGCTGCAACTTCACCAGCTTTGGTAGTTTCACATCCTTCTGGCGATTGCCAATCCATAAAATTACGATCATTTGCATCAGGTGTTACCAAATTTAAATTTTTCGGCGCAGCGACTGGTTTACGCCATCCATGAACGCACCATGCTTTATAAAACGGGGTGTATACCCGATATGGGGTTGCATCACTTGGTTTCAATACCCGGCCTGGCGCAACCGCGTAAGGACTTCCAGTTCTTACTAATTTTATCCCACTAGCTTCTACCTTGGCATCAAGACCGGCACCATAAGTTTCAAATTCTTGGCTGATATGAACTTCGTCTGCGCCATATTTTTTTATTAATGAATTTAGAACTTCGACTTGATCGCCAATCATTACATGTAATTTATTATTTAACGATTTATCTAGCGCCCGAAGCGACTCTCCTAGATAGGCCAGGCGTTTGCTTCCACTATCTTTAATTAATTTTTCATCCAGAATAAATAGCGCAATCAGTTCCTCGCCACCTTCAATTGCAGCAAGAAGCGCTGGGTTATCAGTTAGACGCAGATCTCTTCTGAACCAGAAGATATTGCGTTTAGTTGTGGAGTGAATGGACTGACTCATCCCAGCCTTGAACTTCGCTAACTTTACGAGGCTCTGGTCCAACGTATCTTGCTGATGGCCGAATAATTCTTCCAGTGCGCTTCTGCTCAAGAATATGTGCTGACCAACCTGCAGTCCGTGCAGCGGTAAACATTGATGTGAACATATGAGCTGGAATTTGAGCAAAATCTAAAACAATTGCCGCCCAGAATTCAACGTTAGTTTCTAACACACGATCTGGTTGACGTTCGTGAAGTTCGGCGAGTGCAGCTTTTTCAAGTGCAAGTGCAACTTCATAACGCGGAGCATTTAGCTCTTTTGAAATTCGACGAAGTGTGCGCGCACGTGGATCTTCGGCGCGATAAACCCGGTGACCAAATCCCATCAAGCGTTCCTTGCGATCTAAAATTCCCTTTACATATGCAGTTGCATCACCAGTTTTTTCAACGCCTTCGATCATGCTTAGAACACGTGCCGGTGCTCCACCGTGAAGCGGTCCTGACATCGCGCCAATCGCTCCAGAAATTGCTGCTGCCACATCTGCGCCAGTTGATGCAATCACACGAGCGGTAAATGTTGAAGCATTCATGCCATGTTCTGCCGCCGAAACAAAATAGGCATCTACTGCGCGAACGTGAAGTGGATCAGGTTCACCGCGCCAACGAATCATCATTCGCTCGACAACAGTGTCTGCTTTATCAACTTCAGATTGTGGAACCATTGGTGCGCTTCCGCGTGCAGCTTGTGCAACATAAGAGAGAACCATTACCGATGTGCGAGCAAGTTGGACGCGCGCCTCATCATCGGTTGTATCTAGGAGTGGTTTAAAGCCCCAGGCTGGCGCAAGCATTGCAATTGCAGATTGCACATCAACTCGAATATCTCCAGAGTGAACTGGAATTGGAAAAGGTTCTGCAGCTGGAAGTCCTGGATTGAATTCATTATCTACTAACAAGCCCCATACATTTCCAAAAGTTACCCGGCCAACAAGATCTTCGATATCTACACCGCGATAGCGCAGCGCACTACCTTCTTTATCCGGCTCTGCAATTTCAGATTCAAATGCGATAACGCCTTCAAGACCGGGTTTGAAAATTTCTGACACGACGGGCTCCCTTAATTGGTTAAGCGTATTCTCCACACTTTTGCGGGCGATTCCAAACTCAGAATATCCGTCTTTGTGCGAGATGCAAACGAAGCGAAAGTGAAGTTAGATACAGCCATGAGTGAAATCAACCGTGAGACTATCCGAGCGATGCGCCTGTCTTATGGCCAGGCTGGCTTAAGCGAAGGCGATATTGCTGCCGAACCGATTGAACAATTCAAAATATGGCTCGGCCAGGCAAGTGAAAATATTATGGTTGTCGAAGCGAATGCAATGGTGCTTTCTACAGTCACAGATGGCGCGCCAGTTGGGCGAACTGTTCTCTTGAAAGATGTTTCAATTGATGGCTTCACCTTCTTTACAAATTATTTATCGCGCAAAGCTGAAGCTATCTCGAGTAATCCAAATGTCTCACTTGTGTTTCCGTGGTATCCAATGGAGCGACAAGTAATAATTATTGGTAGCGCAGAAAAAGTTAGTGCGCAAGAGAGCGATGAATATTTTGCCGCTCGGCCATGGGGTAGCCAAATTGGTGCAACTGCAAGTGCGCAGTCTGCTGAATTAGATTCCAGAGAAACTCTGGAGCAGCGATATGTTGAAATTTCCGCTAAGTATCCAGAGGGCACAGTTGTGCCCCGGCCAGATTTTTGGGGTGGATATTTAGTCCGTCCAGTCAGTATCGAGTTTTGGCAGGGCCGCCATTCCAGATTGCATGATCGACTTCGGTATGTCCGTTCGGATTCACAGAAGACCGATTGGCAAGTTAAACGCCTTAACCCTTAGGCTCTGCCCATGAGCGAAATTAAAATTCCTGATAATTTAAAACCAGTCGATGGTCGTTTTGGTTGTGGTCCATCAAAGATTCGTCCCGAAGCACTTGCTGCCCTAGCAAATAGTGGGGTTTCAATTTTAGGAACATCACATCGCCAAAAGCCAGTTAAGAACGTAGTGAATCGGATTCGCACTGGACTTACATCGCTATTCAATCTACCCGAAGGTTATGAAGTAGTTCTGGGTAATGGCGGTTCAACTGCATTCTGGGATATCGCAACATTTGGTTTAATTGAAAAGAAATCACAGCACCTAGTCTTCGGTGAATTTTCTTCAAAATTTGCAGCTTCTGCTAAAGATGCACCATTCTTGGATGACCCAACGGTTATTAAAGTCGAACCAGGTGCACACCCAGTGGCAGTTGCTGAAGCTGGCGTTGATGTTTATGCACTGACACATAATGAGACAAGCACTGGTGTCGCAATGCCAATTATTCGCCCAGCTGGCACCGAAGGCGCGCTCGTTCTAGTTGATGCTACTTCAGCAGCTGGTGGCCTTGATGTCGATATGTCCCAATGCGATGTTTACTATTTTGCACCACAAAAATCCTTCGCATCCGATGGTGGGCTCTGGATAGCAATCATGAGCCCGGCCGCAATTGCTCGTGTAGAAAAAATTAAAGCAAGTGGCCGATATATCCCGGCATTCTTCGATCTCACTATCGCAATCGAAAATTCAAGACTTGATCAGACCTATAACACTCCCGCTCTTGCAACACTCATCTTGTTAGCGGAGCAAATCGATTGGATGAATTCCAATGGGGGTCTTAAGTTTGCGGCAGGTCGTTCTTCCCAATCTTCAGATCATCTTTATTCATGGGCTGAAAAGAATGGCTACACAACACCATTCGTAGTTGATCCAGCGATGCGTTCAAAGGTTGTTGGAACTATTAACTTTGACGATGCGATAGATGCACTTGAAATTGCAAAGGTTCTGCGAGCAAATGGCATCGTCGATACAGATCCTTATCGCAAGCTAGGCAAGAACCAATTGCGCGTTGGAATGTTCCCTGCAGTTGACCCAGATGATGTTAAGAAACTAACTGATTGCATCGACTATATCGTTGCTGAATTAAAGAAGTAACTTCTTTGAGCTATAAGGTTCGCCGTCTCGTAACGCTTGGCGTTCTTTTCGTTGTCGTGCTTGTAGTTGTTATAGTTGGGAACTAAACACATGGTCCACTTGCGGAGTGCTATCACCGTAATAATCATCGGCATCGCTCTCTGGTTTGTAGCTTTAATTGCCACCTTTGGGATGCATGCCAGCGCAAATGCAAAATGGATATGCGTATTTGGAATCAGCTTGGGCGTTATTGGACTTCGTTACACAATAAGACGGGCAAAGCGCGAGAGTAATTAGCTCTCGAATTGTCCAGCAATACCGCGTAATACTTTGGCTAACCGCTCGGCATCTGGCCCTGCTGGATGGCGGCCATGACGCAAACCGTTTCCGACTTTATCCAAAATCTTAATTGTGTCTTCGATCATTGTTGCAAGATCATCGTGATTAATTCGATTGTTGGCAACAACAGAGGCAGGTTCATCAATTAGACGAACCGTCATTGCTTGTGGACCTTTCTTGCCTTCAATTACTCCGAATTCAAGTTTTGTTCCTGGCTTAACTGTTGCAATACCTGCAGGCAGAGCTGAAGATGCTAAGTAAACATCTGCGCCTTCTTCGGATTCAATAAATCCAAAACCCTTTTCGAGGCTGTACCACTTCACGCGACCTAGAGGCATTGGGGAACTCCTTTTTTCTTTAAATCTGTTTTTTGCAAGAGGATTAGTTTAACTTACGAAATGCAGTTGCTGTCGCCCGATTTTGCGCTTGAAAAGCGGCTAATCGGTGACGACTAGAGCCTCGGAATGTGCTCCGCAGCCATGGTCGACGGAGACGACGCGGGCATCATCTGGCGCCAAAATATTTGCGCAAACTCCAAATGCAGATCGAAGTGATCCAGCAATAGGAATAAAGAAACCACAAGAGTTACATGGTTTTGGTGCTTGTTGTGAAATTGCATTATTTGGACCAGCGATACCGGCATACCAACGTTGTGCTGCTAAATCGCGACCAGTAATTGAAAGCACGCGGGCCCGGCCTAAACCAAATTCAAATAGTTGTGCAAGATCTAACTCTTCATCTTCTGGCATTGAGGCAAAACCAGGAACTAATCGCGCATCATCTGCTGATGTCGGAACAATATCGCCAGGACCAACGTCGCCAGGTAGCAAGCGATCTTTATATGCAATCCACTCTGGTGCGAGAAGTGAATCCGAACCAGGAAGAAGAACTACATCGCAAATTGTTGGTGAACTTGAATCATCTGCTTTTGCAACAGTTACTGCCCAACGCCAACCGACATAACCTTTAATTGATGTATCAAAGAGATATGTTGCAATTCGGGCTTCACTTGAATCATCGACTTCATCGTAAGAAATTGAAACTAATTCCCCAACTTGATCTGGCGCTGGTGAATCTTCAAGTGCAGCAGCCCTTGCTAATTCAAGGGCGCTGAACTTGTCTTCAATTTTTGCTGAACTCATCTGACTATCTTATTACGGATTTAGAAATCCATATCCCCGCCGCCTTGTGGCATAGCAGCAGCTTTTGGCTCCGGCTTATCCGCAATTACGGCCTCGGTTGTAATGAATAGGGCAGCGATTGATGCCGCATTTTGAAGTGCAGAACGTGTGACCTTAACAGGATCAATAATTCCAGCTTTGATCATGTCTACGTATTCACCTGTTGCTGCATTTAATCCGGTACCTACTGGCTTGTTGCGAACTGCTTCAACAATTACGCCACCTTCAAGTCCGGCATTAATAGCAATTTGCTTAAGTGGTGCTTCGATTGCAACTTCAACAATTCGTGCGCCAGTTGCTTCTTCACCAGTTAGCTTCAACTTTTCGAATGCAACTTTTGCGGCTTGTAGAAGTGCAACGCCGCCGCCGGCAACAATGCCTTCTTCAACTGCAGCCTTAGCATTACGGACTGCATCTTCAATGCGGTGCTTACGCTCTTTTAGCTCAACTTCAGTAGCTGCGCCAGCCTTGATAACTGCAACGCCACCAGCAAGTTTCGCTAGTCGCTCTTGCAACTTCTCACGGTCATAATCTGAATCTGACTTTTCGATTTCCGCACGGATTTGATTTACGCGGCCCTTAATCTGTTCGGCATCACCAGCGCCCTCAACAATTGTGGTCTCTTCTTTTGCCACGACTACCTTGCGAGCGCGGCCAAGTAGATCCATTGTTGTTGCATCCAGCTTTAAACCAACTTCTTCCGAGATTACGGTTGCACCAGTAAGGATTGCAATATCTTGCAACATTGCTTTACGGCGATCACCAAATCCTGGCGCCTTAACTGCAACAGATTTGAAAGTTCCACGAATCTTGTTTACAACCAGAGTTGCAAGCGCTTCGCCTTCAACATCTTCAGCCAAAATTACGAGTGTCTTACCTGATTGCATTACCTTCTCCAAGATTGGTAGCAAATCCTTGATATTTGAAATCTTTGAATTTGCAATCAAAATATATGGATCTTCTAGAACTGCTTCCATTCGATCGGTATCAGTTGTGAAATAAGGAGAGATGTAACCCTTATCAAATCGCATACCTTCAGTTAGCTCTAGTTCCAAACCAAAAGTGTTTGACTCTTCAACAGTGATTACGCCCTCTTTGCCGACCTTATCCATTGCTTCAGCAATCATGTCGCCGATTGTTGTATCAGCTGCAGAAATAGATGCAGTGGCTGCAATCTGTTCCTTAGTCTTTACTGGATTCGACATTGCTAGAAGCTCTGCTGAAATCGCATCTACCGCTTTTTCAATTCCACGCTTTAGTGCCATTGGATTCGAACCGGCAGCAACGTTACGCAGACCTTCGCGCACAAGTGCTTGTGCCAAAACTGTTGCAGTAGTTGTTCCATCGCCTGCGACATCATCTGTCTTCTTGGCAACTTCTTTAACTAATTCTGCACCAATTTTCTCCCAAGGATCATCTAATTCAATCTCCTTAGCAATTGAAACGCCATCATTTGTAATTGTTGGTGCTCCCCATTTTTTCTCGAGAACAACATTTCGTCCACGGGGTCCAAGGGTGACCTTCACAGCATCTGCGAGTGCGTTCATTCCGCGCTCGAGACCGCGACGGGCCTCTTCATTAAAAGCAATCATCTTTGCCATATTTTTATTTTCTCTCTCTAACCTTTAACGATTATCACTCTAACCACCCGAGTGCTAATGCCAAATCTAGAGCAGGGGCGAAGGGTGGGGCAAATCGAGCCAACAATTTGGTCTGTTTTTACCGTGAAGTTTTAGGCCGGGCCCGCCGGCGAGTAACTGTTTGTCGCGGCGCGAGCGGTGGGTCGGCCCAAAATTGAAGATTAGAGCGAGCGGGCGTTTGTGCGGGCTTCGCGCAATCTGCGAAGGCGCTTTACCAGCATCGGTGCGGCCAGCAGGGCATCATCGCGGTCTATCAGGTTGTTGAGCAATTGGTAATAAGCAGGTGGCGTCAGATCAAAGAGCTCTTTAATTGCGCTCTCTTTCGCGCCCGCAAACTTCCACCATTGACCTTCGAAATCTAAGATTTTAATTTCTAATTCGGTGAGAGCTGCCGCATTACTCTGGGATGCGATCTCTAGGTTTTCCATCCCTAAATTATACGAGATAGCTCTGACATTTTCTGGGATTTCGCGGAATTTACTAAGCCTTTAATTCTGGGTTGATTGGGATTCGGCATAATCTTTTCGGTTGGCGCTACGAACTAAATTTGTCAACATTCTAGGAAATATCAATACATGAAATGGTGAAACCGCAAACCAATAAAGATGGCCACCTAATCCTCTAGGTGAATAAGTTGCATCCTGCGAAATCTTGCGCATCGCCTTCCCATCTACTTCAACATCTTCAATTTTAAATTCGAGCCAAGCTTTTCCAGGAAGAATCATTTCGGCATAAAGTTTTAATAAAAGTCCAAGTTCTAAATTCTCGACTCGCCAAAAATCAAGACTATCGCCGATTCGCAAAGTATCGGGGCTACGACGACCACGACGAAGTCCAACGCCACCAAATAAGCGATCTAAAAATCCGCGCGCCCACCAGAGAAAATCTGCGCCATACCAACCGTTATCGCCACCAATTTGTTCGACACTTTTCCAGAGATTTGCTTTTGATGTTTCAACAATTTTCTCTCGATGATCACGGTAAACAGTTTCACCTGCCCATGATGGATCGCTCTGAGCCTTCTGCCAAGGAGCCGTTGGTTGGGTTGCATCGGACCAACGTGATTCAACTTGGTTTTCAGTGGTCCTTGAAAGTGCTAATTCAATTGCCTGATTTACCTGCAATAAACCTTCTGGTGGTGGTGGGATTAGCCCCGCGATACTTTTATCTGGATCGGCAACTACTTCACTAATTAAAGAATGAACAAGTGGCCGTGCTAGTGAAGTTGGGACTGGTGTAACCAAACCAATCCATAAACTTGAAAGTGCTGGTGATAAAACTGGAACTTTAATAATCCAGCGCCGACGCAGACCAGAGATTTTTGCAAACATCTGCATCATGTCGGCATATGAAAGAACGGCGGGGCCGCCGATATCAAAGACGCCGCTAACTGGTGTTTTAAGTCCAGCAGCACTTGATAAATACCAGAGCACATCTCGAATTGCGATTGGCTGGGTGCGATTTGAAACCCACTTTGGGGTCGTCATGACTGGCAAACGATGGGTCAAATGTCGAAGCATTTCAAAGGATGCCGAACCTGATCCAATAATTATGCCAGCACGCATTTCAATGACCGGCACTTTGCCACTTGCCAGTTGGCGACCGGTATTTGCGCGAGACTCAAGGTGTTGGCTTATCTGCTTATCATTTGCAATTCCACCCAAATAGATTATTTGGCTTACTCCGGCCTCTTCTGCAGCGGTAGCAAAATTACGGGCCATTGCCGCTTCAATCTCATCGAAATTCGATCCGAGATTTATTGAATGCAATAGGTAGAACGCAGTATGAATCCCAGTTAACGCAGATCTAACAGATGTAAAATCATTGGCGTTTCCTTGTGCAATCTCAACCTTTTCTATCCAACTTTGGCCAGAAATTTTATTCTTATCGCGGACCATCACGCGCACCGAAAAATCTTGACTTAATAACTGTCTAACTAAGCGACCACCGACATAACCAGATGCCCCTGTGACCAGGATTTTACGCCCAGGATTTTCTGGATTTGGATTATAGGCAGGCACGTTCATAGGCTAAACAGTAGACTGACATCCTGCCTTCGGAGACTCGAAATTATTGGAAATGACAGAGGACACAATGATAAAGCGCCACAAACCTAGGGTCGTAATTCTTGGCGGCGGTTTTGGTGGGCTTGCAACAGCAAAGGCACTTGGCGATAGCGCGGATATAACAGTTGTCGATCGCCACAATTATCAAACTTTTCTCCCACTTCTATACCAAGTTTCAACTGCGGGCTTAGCGGCCGACCACGTCGCATACCCAATCCGAGGCGCGCTTCGCTCATTCAATGGAAAATTTCGAATGGGCAGCCCAATTTCAGTTGACCATAAGAACAAGACCGTTAAATTAGATAGCAGTGAAGTCCTACCTTTCGATCATTTAGTTGTTGCTGTTGGTTCTGTGACTGCAGATTTTGGAACTCCAGGAGTAAGTGAATTCGCACTTGGCATGAAATCAGTTCATGAAGCCTTAACGATCCGCGCAGAAGTTATGCGCCGCTTTGAAGATCTCTGCCGCTTTGAAGATAACACCAGACTTTCGATCGTTGTTGTCGGCGGTGGACCCACTGGCGTTGAAATGGCCGGCGCACTTGCTGAACTTGTTCGTGGCCCGTTATTAAATGATCAAAAACATGCTGCGCTCCATATCGATGTCTCTTTAATTGAAGCTGGACCAAGGCTGCTTCCAAGTTTTTCTCCAAGCCTTTCTAGAAAAACTAAGCAGGCCCTTGAAAGATTAGGTGTAAAAGTTTTAGTCAATCATGCAGTCAAATCTGTAAAGCGTAACGAAATAAACTTGCAGAGTGGCGAAAAAATTCCTGCAGAAGTGACCATTTGGGCGGCCGGCGTAAAAGGTGAGCCGGTTGTTTCAAATCTATCTCTCCCATTAGATGGAAATCGGTTAAGTGTTTATCCAACTCTGGCAGTTACAAATTATCCAAATATTTGGGGGGTTGGAGATGTTTGTGGTGCCAAATTTAATGATGGTAAATTTTTACCGATGGTCGCGCCGGTAGCTATGCAGCAAGGAAAATTCGTTGCGGAGCAAATTTTGCGCCGAGAAAAAGGAATTGAACTTAAGGATTTCAAATATAAAGATAAGGGTTCGATGGCGACTATTGGTCGGCATAAAGCGGTAGTTGAAGTAAAAAATATTAGATTCTCGGGCTATCCAGCTTGGGCGGCCTGGTTATTTTTACATCTCTTCTATCTAATGGGTGGCCGAAATCGAATCGGAACGATTGTTGATTGGTGCTGGAATTACTTTACTTTTGACCGCGGAAATCGCCACATTATGGATTCGGTGTAAAGATGTTGAAATTAAAACAAGGTTATCTAGATTTGCGTGGACACCAAGTTTGGTCAGCGCAAGGGAAAACTTTTGGTAAGAAAACTGATCCAGTATTACTAATGCATGGTGGATTGAGCTCGACTGAGAGTTGGGATTACACAGTTATTCCTGCGGTCGTACGAACACATAAGATTTTTGCTTATGACCGGAGTGCTCATGGTCGCACTGCAAGTCGCGAGGGTTTCTACCATTTTGATTTTCAAACCGATGAAGCTATTGCTTATATTGAAGATGTCATAAAAGGTCCAACACACTTAATTGGCTGGAGCGATGGTGGCATTATTTCACTGATGGTTGCGCTAAAACGTCCAGAGCTAGTCAAATCAATTGTTGCGATAGGAACTAACTTCCATTATGACAGTGGGCTTACCTTGGTTGAAAGTGACCCGGAAATAGTTATTACTGAAGATGACGCTGCAAAATTTGCACTGCGATCTCCTGATCCAGCACATATGCAAGAAATTATTATTCGAAAAGCATATGAAGTTTGGAATTCCGAACCTACTATGACAACTTCGGAGCTCTCTAAAATCAGTTGTCCAGTCCTCGTTTTAACTGGTGATGACGAACCATTCTCCAATCAACATACTGTTGAGCTTTATGAAGCTATTCCAAATGCCAGACTCGCAATAATTCCGGGAGCATCGCACTTTGTTGTAAAAGAGAAGCCAAAATTTGTTCAGCAATTAATCAAAGATTTTTATCGCAATCTTGAATACCCAATTACTACTTGGCCTCGGTTACGTAAAGAGCAGACCGAAAAGTTAAATAACTCTTAACTCACCTATCGCTCCTTTTGGAACAACAGGACACCCTGGAACTTCTGCTTGGACTTTCACATAAGGCTGACCTTGAACCGGTCTTGAATCTAACTCGCCTTTATTTGGCCACATCGAAAGTGCGCGCTCGGCTTGCGCGGTAATTGTTAGCGAGGGATTTACCCCAAGATTTGCCGTGACACTCGCGCCATCAACAACATGCAACGTTGGGTAGTTCCAAACTCGGTGATACGGATCAATTACTCCCGAATTATCACTGTCACCGATTACACAGCCACCGACAAAGTGGGCGGTGAATGGGGCGCCAATCAAATCTCCAATATGTCCGCCAGCAATTCCATCGTTATTTTTGGCAATCCTACGAACAACTTCATTAGCGGCTGGAATATAAGTTGCGTTAGGGGTTTGGCTATCATTCTCCGAAGTTAACCGCTTGCCGAAAATGGAACGCTTCATTGATACAGTTAAGGCTGAATCAACATTCTGCATGACTAGTGCAATCACGGTTCGCTGGCTCCACTTTCTAACATTCAAAACTCTGGCCAACATTGAAGGGTGGCGAAGGACCGTAGCAAGCCATTGCCTACGGCGTACCGAAGCGCTGTTACCGTCAGTCATTATTGTCTGCAGCAAACCCATCGCATTACTACCAACTCCATAACGAACTGGTTCAACATGTGTGTGTTCATCGGGAAAAAATGATGAAGTAATCGCAGAGCCTTGGCTGTAATCAACTTTAGAATTCTGCATAAGCGCGCCGGTAAGAGCTTCGCTATTTGTCCGCGATAACTTGCCAAGAGTGGCTGAAAGTTTTGGCAATAAGCCATCGCTCTTCATCTGATGCAATAATTTCTGAGTGTTGTAAGTTCCAGCAGCGACAATTACTTGATTCGCCGTAAAAACCCGCTTTCTGCCAAACCAAGACGAGCTCTTACGAGCATAAATTTTCCAACTTCCATTTGCCTGTTCTTCGATTTTTGTAACAGTATGTTCTGCGAATACTTTAGCCCCTGCGCCTTCTGCTAAACCTAGATAATTCTTTGGCAGAGTATTTTTGGCATTAAATCTACATCCAGTCATGCATGCACCACATTGCATGCAACCATTTCGCATCGGACCTTTGCCACCAAAGAATGGATCTGCACTTGGCAGACCAGGGCCATTCCCGAAATAAACGCCAAGCGGTGCCATTTTAAAAGTATGACCAACTCCCATTTCAATTGCTACCTGCTTCATCGCAGCATCCGACGGAGAGAAAAATGGATTTTCTGCTACTCCTAACATTCGTGAAGCTTGGTCATACCAAGGAAGTAATTCAGATTTCCAATCTGTAATATGTTTCCACTGTTTATCATTGAAATAAGTATCTGGTGGGATGTATAAAGTATTTGCATAAACAAGAGAGCCGCCGCCAACACCAGCACCCGCAAGAACTAATACATCCGGCAGAGCGTGAATCCGTTGGATTCCTCGCAATCCCAACCTTGGTGCATATAAAAATTTAGATAGTCGCCAAGAAGTTTTAGGAAAATCTTTATCACTAAATCTTCGGCCGGCCTCTAGCACTGCAACTCGATAATTTTTTTCAGTTAATCGCAATGCGCTTACCGATCCGCCAAAACCAGATCCAATAATTACGACATCAAAATCGCGATTCATGGCTTATTCATACCAAAGGTTTCTCATTTATGGAGCCCCCCGTCAGGATTGAACTGACGACCTACGCATTACAAGTGCGTTGCTCTACCACTGAGCTAGGGAGGCGTATTGCAGGGGTAATTATGACACGCAAAAAGCGATGCCGATAACCTGTTAATTACCACGGTAAATAGCGAGTATCTTCGGGAAATGCGCCTCGGAGTATTAGATGTGGGATCAAATACGATCCATCTCCAAGTAGTAGATACACATCCAGGTGCTCGGCCAAATCCAACGTTTAACCACAAAGTAGAGCTCCGGCTCACGGAGTATTTAACTGAAGAAAATAATATTTCGGCCGAAGGAATTACTGAGCTGCGGCTGGCTATTGCAAATGCGATTGCCCATTCCAAGAGCGTAAAGACCGAGGAGCTACTACCTTTTGCGACTTCAGCTCTACGAGAGGCAAAAAATGGCGCCGAAATTATCTCATCGATTAACAAGGACTTTGAAATTGATCTACAAGTATTAACTGGTGAAGAAGAAGCCCGATTAACTTTTTTAGCAGCACGTCGCTGGTTTGGTTGGTCAAGTGGTCGATTACTTGTCATTGATATTGGTGGCGGATCTCTCGAAATTGCATCGGGAAACGATGAAGCGCCAGAAGTCGCTGTTACTCTCCCGCTTGGTGCTTCGAGATTAACTAAGAGCCACTTACAAGGTGATCCATTTACATCCAAGAGCGTGCGTTTGCTGCGAGATTACATCGAAGCGCAATTAGAAGCAGTTCTTCCAACACTAGTTCGCCACGAAGACTCAGACCGAGCAATTGCAACCAGCAAAACTTTGAGAACTCTTGCTCGCCTCAGTGGTGATTGGTATAGCGGCAATGGTAAAAATATTACTATCGATTCAATCCGAAAAATATCAACTCGGTTGGTAGAGATGGATTCTGAAGAGCGAACAAAGCTTCCAGGAGTTTCAGCAAACCGAGCCCGTCAAATAGTTGCAGGAGCACTAGTGACTGAAAGTGTGATGCGAAATTTAGATTTAGATAGTTTAGAAATTTGTCCTTGGGCTTTGCGCGAAGGAATAGTCCTTAAATATATGGACTGGGCCGAGCATTAAAAAAGTTTTACTCATAGCAATTTACACAGTAGGTGCGGGAATAACATCTATCTGTAGGCATTTATTCTTACCTAGAAATACCACCCAAGCATCTCCTGGTTTCAATTTATTTTCCGGCAAATCCACCGAAGATTTCTTTGCTACCCGCTCTAACATCCGAGGCAACACTGGGTTATGACTGCAAAGCAGGATTGTTTCTCCGGTAGTGCGCGTGCTTTCGGCAAGCTCTAAGGCGTAATCTAGCGATTTATCTTTATTTTTCTCAAAGGTGTATTCACTTAATTTACTCGTAATAACTGGCTCAATTTTTAAGGTGTTGGTCAATCCAATCACCGTGTCATAACAGCGCACAGCATCTGAGGTATGAATTTGTGAAATCCCAAAGACTTGGTAAACCGCCGGCATTCGCTTAGCTTGAAGTTGGCCAACATTATCTAGTGGGCGATCTTCATCTCCGCTCTGCCATTCGCTGCGGGCTAACGCTTTTGCATGGCGTAGCAAGATTAACTTTGCGGCTTGAAATGGGGATTCAATAAAAATATCCAGAATTTCCCGGTCGCTATCGCGAGTTAATCTCTTACGAGCAGATTCAATATCGTGCCACTCGAGCAAGTCGACTTCGTTATTTGAATGAAAATCTTTTGAACTGCTTAGCGCTTTTGCCGCCCAGTATGAAACGCTCTTCACACCTTCAGTTGACTCATATTCGACTGCCCCCAGAAAAGGTCCGAGTTCAATATCTAGACCAGTCTCTTCCACGATTTCACGATATGCCGTGGAAATAACTTCCTCGCCAATATCTAATTTTCCTTTTGGAAAAGTCCAATCGCCATATTTTGGTCTATGGATTATTGCTAATTCGATCTTTGAATCTGTAGTTTCGCGCCAAACAACACCACCGGCTGCAATAATCAATTCACTCATCCTCTAGCTCGATACCAATCAATAACTTGCTGATGCAAGTCAATTAAATCCTCACCATTTGAACCTTTAGTAATCCGATCCCAAGTGCCTGAAGAATTCATACTCCAGTGTGCCGTGGTTGGAGCTAAGTAACTGTCGAGTGCGCGGAGTAAAAGTCGTTTGTGGTCGGATTGTGTAATCATCACCATGCTTTCAACGCGGCGATCAAGATTTCGATGCATTAAGTCAGCACTACCAATCCAGAGTTCATTTTCACCACTATTTGCGAAATGAAAAATCCGCGAATGCTCTAGAAAGCGACCAAGAATCGAAATCACGCGGATGTTCTCTGATAAGCCTGGAACTCCTCCTCTAATCCCACAAATTCCACGAATAACAAGATCTATTTCTACCCCGGCAGCAGAGGCTTCGTATAACAAATTAATAAACTCTTCATCCAAAATTGAATTTAATTTCATGCGAATCTGTGCTGGTTTTCCGGCTTTCTTATTGTCGATCTCGCGTTGAATCCGTTCTAATAAACCCGAACGCAGAGTTCTTGGAGCTACTAATAATCTTTCAAATGAAGTTTGTGGTGCAAACCCGGAAAGTTGATTGAAGAGCTTATTTACATCATTACCAAGAATCGGATCAGAACTTAAAATTCCAAAATCTTCATACATTCGCGAAGTTTTAGGATTGTAATTTCCAGTTCCCATATGAACATAGCGTTTAATCGCGCCGGCTTCTTGTCTCACGACAAGAGATAGCTTCGCATGAGTTTTAAAACCAACAAGTCCGTACACAACATGCACACCCGCATCCTCAAGCTTTCGAGCCCAACGAACATTTGCAAGTTCATCAAAGCGGGCTCGAATTTCGATTACGGCAAGGACTTGCTTACCGGCCTCTGCTGCTTCAACGAGCGCATCAATAATTGGAGAGTTCCAGGAAGTTCGATACAGAGTCTGTTTAATAGCAAGAACCTGCGGATCGATTGCCGCAGCTTCGATAAATCTCACCACCGATGAGTTAAATGACTCATAGGGGTGGTGCAAAATTATTTCCCTACGCTTTAGCGCTTCAAAGAGCGCATCGGTTGAATCCGGTTCGATATCACGCAAATCCCAAGCAACTTGATTTCTAAAAGCTTCAAACTTTAAATCTGGCCGATCAATATCAGAAATTTGATTCAATCCAGTCAAGTCCAAGGGCTCTGGATATTTACTTATATCCTCATCTTTGATTTGCAACTCTTCTTTCAAGGTTTCCAGGAGTTCACTATCAATTCCAACTCCAACTTCAAGTCGAACTGGTGGTCCAAATTTTCTACGCAATAACTCTTGCTCCATACTGGCCAATAAATCTTCG
This sequence comes from Actinomycetes bacterium, assembly GCA_037622205.1. Taxonomy (GTDB): domain Bacteria; phylum Actinomycetota; class Actinomycetes; order Nanopelagicales; family Nanopelagicaceae; genus AAA044-D11. Next base: position 12,801 of record JASJJZ010000002.1, on the reverse strand, counting down.
GATTCTTCTTCTTCGAGTTCTAGATCAGCATTTCTAGTGATTCTAAAGGTGTAAACATTTAAGACTTCCATTCCTGGAAAAAGTTGAGCCACATTTGCCGTGATTACCTGTTCTAAAGGTATGTATCGACGATCATCGTCATTTGATGTGACCACAAATCTTGCTAAGTTCGATGGAACTTTGATCCGCGCATAAAGTTCGATACCGGTTTCTGGATTCTTTACGACAACTGCCAGATTAAGTGAGAGTCCTGAGATATATGGGAATGGGCGTGACGGGTCAATTGCGAGTGGTGTTAATACAGGAAATATTTGTTTATTAAAAATATCGGTCGCAAGCTCTCGTTCTTTAGAATTTAATTCATTCCACCGGACAATATTTATACCCTCTTTGGAGAGTTTTAAATGTATATCCTCATGAAAACATTTTGTCTTGCGATTTATCAATTCTTCGGTCTTGGCAGAAAGTTCCTTCATTAATTCGGTTGGCGTAAAGCCCGCAGCGTTCACCTTTGAAACTCCGGTCTCTAATTTATTTTTTAGCGAAGCAACCCGGATCATATAAAAGTCATCTAAGTTTGAAGAGAAAATTGCTAAAAACCGGCACCGCTCCAAAAGTGGTGTTGACTTATCTTCTGCCAATTCGAGAACTCTCTGGTTAAAAGCCAGCCAGCTAAGTTCACGGTCTATCAACCTCTCTCTAGAATCGCTTAAACCACTTTTATGAACCTGGGAAGACATCCCAATATTCTCCACTAGGTATATGAACGGCAGGTAATCGGGAGGTAATCTAAGCGCAAACCAAGAGGCCGAAATCCACTGCCCTACTCACCCAATCTCCTCTACCCATAACTCAACTCTCGCTCTAGATTTGACCTCCCCTAACTACGCAGTTGATGACGAGGTTGATAAATGCGCAATCCTTTTACCCAGGACCTCGCCATTGACATCGGAACTGCAAACACTGTTATATATCAATCTAATAGCGGAGTTGTTTTAAATGAGCCAAGTATCGTCTGCATCAATACTGATACTGGTGAAATTCTATCCGTGGGCCATGAAGCGCGAAAAATGGTTGGTCGAACTCCAAGCCATATTGTTTCTATCAAGCCACTCAAAGATGGTGTGGTAGCAGATTTCGAAACTGCGCAGAAGATGTTACGAATGTTCATGACAATGGTTGGAGTCAAGAGATTTTTTCTAAAGCCAATCATCGTAGTCGCAGTTCCGCCTCTCGTAACATCCGTCGAGCATCGAGCAATTAAGGATGCTGCCTATGCTGCTGGTGCGAAAAAGGTTTTCATTATGGAAGAACCAATGGCTGCAGCTATAGGTGCTGGCCTTCCAATTCAAGAACCAATTGGATCAATGATTGTTGACATTGGTGGTGGTACTACAGATGTTGCAGTGATTTCACTTGGTGGAATTGTTACATCTAGGTCAATTCGAGTCGGCGGCGATGCATTTGATGCCGCAATTGTTAACTACATAAAGAATGCTTACAACTTATTGATTGGCGAGCGAACAGCCGAAGAGGTAAAAATGGCAATTGGCTCAGCTATGAGATTAACTGGCGAAAGTGACGCAAGAATTCGAGGACGTGATTTAGTATCCGGTCTGCCAAAGGATCTAATGGTTTCACCGAAAGAAATTCGTGATGCAATCGAAGATCAGGTAAAGAAAATAATAAGTGCAATCAAAGCAACGCTGGATGAAACACCTCCCGATCTTGTCGCTGATCTATCTCATACCGGAATTGTGCTTGCAGGTGGCGGTGCGCTACTCAAAGGTCTGTCAGAGCGTTTAACTAAAGAGACTGGAATGCCAGTTCGAGTCGCAGAAGATCCGCTTTACTCAGTAGTTAATGGCGCGGGAAAATGCGTCGAAAATATTGGGATGCTGCAACAAATTTTGGCACCAGAGAAGCGTTAAAACCAGCTATTTCCAGTTGATTGGTCGCTCATGTTTTGCGCGCCTGCCATCGCCAGAAGACCGGCCCCGAAGGCGCCGCCAAATCCATGGGATTACAAATGCACTAATCCATAGAAGATTCTCGCCATTCTTTCTTAACCTCGATTTTTCGACAGCTGGTGCAAGTGGAATTTTCCAATCTGGATCAAAATCTTTCTCGAGTTTCTCTAGAACTGCTTGTGACAACCGCCAATGACCACTGGAATTTAGATGCAACCGATCCTTTGCCAGAAAACGCGAATCTGCCATCCACTTTGCAGCATCAGCTTCAATAATAATTGCACCAAATTTATTTGCTACCTCTCGAACATTCACGTTAAACGCGCTAAATCTTTCATGCCACAGTCGAGCAGTCTTGCCGTTACCTTCTACCCGATCCACAACAGTAAAAACTATCACCGTAGCGCCAGTTCTAGTTAAATCACTTATGCCCTTCTCATATTTAGCATAAGCAACTTCTGGTTGATAGTTGGGTCGTAAAACATCATTCGCGCCAGCATGAAAAGAAATTAATGTTTCTGCTCCGGTTATGTATTTAATTGCAGATGGAATTTGATCATCTATGACTTGATGTAACAATTTTCCACGAATTGCTAAATTCAAATATGAAAAATTAGGATTCGCCTTAGCGAGCGTATCTGCGACTCGATCTGCCCAGCCCCGATACTTACCATCAACGATTTCATCACACATGCCCTCGGTCATTGAATCTCCGAGTGCGATGAATCTTGTGAAATGGGCCATGATTATTTTGCTCGCTTCTCGGCAATCCAATACATAACAATTGCGGTAGCCACACTTGCATTTAAGGATTCGACATCTGATTGCATTGGAATTGAAAGTATTAAGTCACACTTCTCTTTAACTAAGCGAGATAACCCTTTCCCCTCGCTGCCGACAATTAAATAAACAGATTCGGTGGCTAGCGAAAATCCTGGTAGTGATTCTTGACCTTCGGCATCAAGGCCAACTACAAAAAACCCAGCCTTTTTCGCATCTTCTATTGAGCGAACCATATTTGTTACCTGTGAAATTGGCAGCCTGGCAGCAGCGCCAGCTGAAGATTTCCAAGCCGATCCAGTCATTGCAGCATTACGTCGTTCTGGAATTATGACTCCATGAGCTCCAAATGCAGCGGCGCTTCGAACAATCGCACCAAGATTATGTGGATCGGTAACGCCATCTAGGCCGATTAATAAACCAGGTTTTGTTGCACTTAATAAAACTGCTTCGAAATCTTTATATTGAAATGGTTTAATAATTAGCGCAATCCCTTGGTGGTTTGTTGTTCCAGTAACACCATCTAATTGACCACGGGGAACTTCTTTAATTCCTAGATCTTGATTTTTAGCTAATCGAAGTGCTTCTGTCATTCGTTCATCAATTTCAGCACGTTCAGCAATCAACAATTCCTTTGCTGGAATGCGGGCGCGAAGTGCTTCGACAACACTGTTGCGGCCGGCGACTGCATCGCTATTTGCCCGAGTCTCTAGGCGAGATTCCGGTTTACGGTTTGTCGGCCGACGAGATGGTGCAACTGCTGCTTCACGACGTTTTTTTCCGGGGCGCATTTTATTTTTCGATTCTCTTCTTAGTTAACGGTCCAGCGCGAGCCGGTTGGGGTATCTTCGATTGTAATTCCAAGTGCTGTAAGTGAATCTCTAATTGCATCACTAGCAGCAAAATCTTTACGGGAGCGAGCAGCGCTCCGTTGATCTAGTGCCAATGAAATCAGGCCATCCATAATTTCACTCTTTGAGCTATTTGAATTGGCAAAAATTGGATCGAAGGGATCACATCCAAGAATTGAAAGTGCACCGCGAACTTCACTAGCGCTCTTCGAAAGTTCAGCTAAATTATTGCCAGTTATTGCGCTATTGCCGATGCGAACCGCTTCAGAGATATCAGCTAGTGCCTGGGGAACCGCTAGATCGTTATTCATGGCTGCTGCAAATTCTGTAGAAATAACTGGTTCAATTTCGCTCTTTAAGATCTCATGGGCACGCTGCAAAAAGCCTTCAATCCGACGGAAGTTAACGGAAGACTCTTCAAAAGCTTCAAAGGAAAATTCCAACATCGAGCGGTAATGCGCACTGCCCAAATACCAACGCAATTCGATTCCGCGAGCTCTCTTTAAAATTTCCATCACCTGAAGTGAATTGCCAAGGGATTTACTCATCTTTTCACCAGATGTTGTAACCCAGGCATTGTGCATCCAAATATTTGCAAAAGCCCAGCCAGCAGATTGCGATTGTGCAATTTCATTTTCGTGATGTGGGAAAATTAAATCTAATCCACCGCCATGGATATCAAAGGCTTCACCTAAATAAGCATGTGCCATCGCCGAACATTCCAGGTGCCATCCCGGACGACCATCGCCCCACGGAGTTGGCCATGATGGATCTCCCGGCTTAGCTGCCTTCCAGAGCGCAAAATCTCGTGGATCTTTTTTGTGAGTTAGATCTGCATCATCTGCTGACAACAGGTCATCTAATTTCTGATTTGAAAGGTTTAGGTATGACTTTAATTTTCTAACCTCAAGATAAACATCGCCATTTCCAGGTGCATAAGCAGATCCATTTGCAATTAATTTCTCCATGAGTTGAATCATCTGTGTGATGTGGCCAGTAGCTCTTGGTTCGTATGTTGGTGGCGCAACATTTAGCGCAGCGTAAGCCTCGTTAAATGCGCGTTCATATTTCATGGCTACTGCCCACCAGGGAATTTCTTCATGAACTGCTTTATGCAAAATTTTGTCATCGATATCAGTTACATTTCGAACAAAAGTTACGTCATAACCAATTGCGGTAAGCCAACGACGCAAAATATCAAAATTAACGCCCGATCTAATGTGACCGATGTGAGGAGGCGCCTGCACCGTGGCCCCGCAGAGATAAATTCCTACTTTTCCTGGGTTTAGTGGAACGAATTTTGAGACTGCGCGATCTGCGGTGTTATATAGATTGAGATCGCTAGTTATCTTGGACATCGTCAAATTCTAGCTTCCACTACGAACTATTAACGCAGTGGCTATTGCGCCAATACCTCTGCCTTCGCCGGTTAAGCCAAGACCATCTGTTGTGGTTGCTGAGACTGATACTTGAGCACCACCAAGCGCCTGTGAAATTTTTATTATGGCTTCCATTCGACGCGGAGCAATTTTTGGACGATTACCAACTATTTGAACCGCAACGTTTTGAATTTCAAATCCAGCAGCGGTTACTAAGTTAAGCGTTTCGCCTAGTAATTTTTCTCCGGACGCTCCGGCATATTCCGGTTTCGAAGTTCCAAAATTAGAACCTAGGTCGCCAAGATTCGCAGCTGAAAATAACGCATCACAAATTGCGTGTGCTGCAACATCGCCATCAGAATGGCCATCTACGCCAACCTCATTCTCCCAGAGCAAACCGGCAAGCCAAAGTGCGCGATTTGGATCTTTTGAAAAGGTATGAGCATCAACGCCTACTCCGGTGCGAATATCACTGGCACTTGCAGGAATTAGATATTTCAAAGCGGAGGCAAGATCTTTAGGATTAGTAATTTTAAGTGCGCGATTTTCACCCTCAATTAACTTCACTTTTCCGCGCATAACTTCAACTAAAGCACCATCGTCAGTGGCTTCAATATTTTGCATATGCGCTTTTACTAAAGTTTCACGTGCGAATCCTTGGGGCGTCTGCACTGCGCGAAGACGTTCACGATTTGGTGTTGCAACAACATAGTTTGCGGCATCGACCTCTTTGATCGTGTCGGTGACGCTTAACGCAGGAATGACAGCAACTTCGCCTGCTGCGAGCGCTTCGATAACTCTTTGCCCAAGTTCGCCAGATGCAAGTGGCCTTGCGGCATCATGGACCAGAACGTATTCAATATCTTCAGAGATACTTTCCAGTGCAATTTTTACACTCTTGGTCCGAGTCGATCCACCCGTAACGACAGTTACGGCGTCGCCAAGAATTTCTCGAAATTTTTCTTCGAACCCTGCAGGTGCTGCAACAATTATTTGCGAGGCAATTGGACCAAGATTTAAAATTACATGTTCAATGAGGGTTCGCCCATTTAATTGGACAAGTGCCTTTGGAATTGGTGCGCCAAATCTTTCACCACTGCCAGCAGCGGGAATGAGTAGAGCGACTTTAGGAAGCAAGAACCTCATCTAGCATCACGCCGGCCTTCTCTTCATCTGTGCGCTCGGCAAGTGCGAGTTCAGATACCAAAATTTGCTTAGCCTTTGAAAGCATCCGCTTCTCGCCGGCAGATAGCCCGCGGTCTAGATCGCGGCGATAAAGATCGCGAACAACCTCAGCAACCTTGATTACATCACCTGATGCCAGCTTCTCTACATTCGCCTTATAGCGACGAGACCAGTTTGTTGGCTCTTCGGTATATGGCTGACGCAGAACATTGAATACTCGATCAAGTCCAGCTGAATCAACCACATCACGAACGCCTACCAAATCAACGTTTTCTGCTGGGACCCGAACTGTTAAGTCGCCTTGGGCAATTTTTAGAACTAAATAAATTTTCTCTTCGCCTTTAATGGTCCGGGTCTCAATTGCTTCAATGAGAGCCGCTCCGTGATGGGGATAAACAACGGTTTCGCCGACCTTAAAAGTCATTAATTTGGCCTTTCGATAGAGCCCAAGGATACCATTCACTCATGCTTAAGAAAAACCTGAAATCAGCCAGATCCGCCCTCTTTGGGGCCCTATTAATAGTTGGATTAGCAGGTTGTAGCGCCTCTGGTCCAGATGCCCAGACTCGTAATTTGAGACAAGTGACCGATGGTGTTGAAGCAACTTCAGGTTCAATAAAAGCGCTAAATGTTCTACTTGTTACTCAAGAAGATGGATCCGCAGTCTTGGTTGGGACATTTGTGAATACTTCTGAAACCAATGATGAAATAACTGCAATCACTGCGAATGGAATTGTTGGTGAAATATCTGTTTCAACTTTAGTTCAATACACCAGTCCAGCAATTTTTGAAGGCGATTCGAAAAATTCATCAGCGAGATTCCCTGGATTAAATGCCAAGCCAAGCGATCAAGTTGAAATAGAAGTTACTTTTGCAACTGCAGCGCCTATGAAAATGTCAGCGCTAGTTCGGGCGAAGGCTGAAGAATTTGCAAGCGTTGGAAACTAGTTTTTAATTTTCGAACTTATATCCCAGTCCGCGCACAGTCTGAATAAAAACTGGATTAGCTGGATCGGCTTCAATTTTTGCACGAAGTCGTTTAATGTGAACATCTAAAGTTTTAGTATCACCGAAATAATCACTGCCCCAGACTCGATCAATCAACTGTGAGCGAGTAAGCACACGACCTGAATTGCGAACTAAGAATTCAAGTAATTCAAACTCCTTTAGCGGGAATGCAACATCGCTGCCATTAATACTAACTTTATGTCGCTCTACATCCATTCGCACGGAGCCAGCTTCAAGAATTCCAACGACACCTAAATCCTCATCACCCCGTCGGCGAAGAACTGCTCGAACTCGAGCAATTAACTCACGTGATGAATATGGTTTTGTAACATAATCATCGGCGCCAAGTTCTAGACCAACAACTTTATCTACCTCTGCATCTTTGGCTGTCAACATAATTATTGGGACGTTAGAACGAGTTCGAATTTGGCGGCAAACCTCAGTTCCGGATAGACCTGGAAGCATCAAATCTAAAAGAACTAAATCCGCACCATGCCGATCGAATTGTTCGATTGCGGCTGGCCCAGTGGCGGCGACGATTACCTCGAAGCCCTCTTTTCCAAGTAAATATGCAAGGGCGTCAGAGAATGAAGCTTCATCTTCAACTACAAGGATCTTCGTCATTTAATTTCCTCCGCGGCAGGGTTTGAGCGATTGTTTAGGTCATTTGAAAGAGGTAGTCGAATCGTGAAAGTGCTTCCGGCGCCTTCAATGCTCCAAACTGAAATATCGCCACCATGATTGGTGACCACATGTTTTACGATTGAAAGTCCGAGGCCAGTCCCACCGGTAATTCGGGAACGCGCCGCATCTACTCGATAGAACCGTTCAAAGATTCGCTCTAAATCTTTCTCTGGGATTCCGATCCCCTGGTCCGAAACAGAAATTTCGCAAATGCCGTCAACTTCGGTTACACCAATTGCAACCCTTGTGGCATCTGGACTGTAATTTATTGCATTCTCAATGAGGTTGTGAATTGCCATCGTTACTTGATCTCGATCACCTTTTATTAACGCAGAATCATTATTGTTGTAAACAATCTCAACTCGTCTGGCTTCGGCATTTAACCTTGATTGATCGATGGCTTCTTTGATAGTTTCGCTGATAGAAAATAGCTGGGCCCGCTTAAGTGGATCATCATCTTGAAGTCTGGATAAATTAATAATTTCTTGAACCAATTCCGAGAGTCTTGAAGCTTCAGATTGCATTCGATTTGCAAATCTAGTGATTGCTTCGGGATCATCACTTGCGCCAAGAACAGCTTCACTTAAAATTGAAAGGGCACCAATTGGAGTTTTTAGTTCGTGTGAAATATTTGCGACAAAATCTCGACGGATTGAATCTAGCCTTCGCATTTCACTATCGTCAAAAATTAAAATTACAATCAGACCGTCTGCGCCGAGAAGCGAGACTCGAACCAACAAATCGTGGGTTCCTGCCCCAATCGGGCCACGAGGTAATTCCATGGTTACTTCTTGGGTTTTGCCAGATCTACGAGTTGCGCGAACTAGGCGAAGCAGGAACTCATTATTTAAATATTGATCCCGTATTACATTTAAAGTTGATACGCCATCAGAATGTTCAAGCACCACATCGCCATTACCTAAGACAATATTCTCGGCATCGAATAATTTCAGTAAATCACGCACTGATTGGGGTAATAGCCCTGAACTATTAATTTGTTCGCCGTTATCACTTCGCTCGGCGTTCTTTCTATTGCTATTTCCAAAGACCCAGGACATGTTCTTATCGTAGAAGAGTTAGGCAATCCACCCACACCAAACCCCCCTATTAGGGCTCGTTAATCCCAATTCTTTACCTTTAGTTCAAGGCGCGTTCATATCCCTGCCGCTTTGGTAAGGCGACCCCCACTATTCTTATCTAATGCGCAACGCCTTTCACGATGAACTCGACGGGATTGGCACGACCCTGTTGCAAATGACAGGGCTGGTAAAGGTCGCCATGAACGATGCGACATCCGCGCTTCTAACCGTTGATTTGAATAGCGCTGAAAAAGTTATTGCAGCGGATGATGTAATTGATGAGATTCAGCACGAACTCGATGCCCGCACCATAAATTTAATGGCGCGTCAGCAACCAGTTGCCTCAGACCTTAGAACTTTAGTGACGTCACTTCGTATGAGCGCAGATTTGGAACGTATGGGAGACCTAGCCCATCACGTCGCCAAGCAGGCTCGTATGCGCTATCCAAATAGTGCGGTTCCAGCAGAGTTAATTCCAACAATTACTTCAATGGGGCTGGTTGCAGATAAATTAATTGACAAACTTTCATCGGTCATGGAACATCGCGATACCGTCCGCGCTCTTGAAATTGAAACAGATGATGATGAGATGGATAAATTGCATCGCGATCTAATCAGTACTTTACTTGCTGAAGATTGGCCACACGGAGTTGAAGCTGCAATTGATATGACACTTCTCGGTCGCTACTACGAGCGCTTTGCAGATCATGCCGTCTCTATCTCAAGGCGTGTTTACTTCTTAGTTACTGGCGAATACGCAACTAATTAAGTTTTATTTCTTACCTTGATTCGCAACTGCTTCGATTGCCGACTTCGCTGCTTCTGGATCTAAATACTCGCCACCTTTTTTAATCGCTTCAAAATTCTCATCGAACTCGTAAAGAAGTGGGATACCGGTCGGGATGTTTACCCCAGCGATATCAGTGTCAGAAATATGATCAAAATGTTTAACTATCGCACGAATCGAATTTCCGTGCGCTGTTACCAAAACCGTTTTCCCAGCGCTTAAATCTGAAGCAAGTTCGCCATCTAGGTATGGAACCAGGCGATTGACAACATCTTTTAAGCATTCGGTTTTTGGCAAGCTAGCACCCAAGTCGGCGTAACGCGCATCACCGAATTGCGAATATTTGTCATTGTCCTCAATCGGTGGTGGTGGCACATCGAAAGATCGACGCCATAATTGAAATTGTTCCTCACCATATTGCGCCAAAGTTTCTTTCTTATCTTTACCTTGAAGGGCGCCATAATGGCGTTCGTTCAAGCGCCAAGTGCGATTTACTGGAATCCACTGGCGATCAGCTTCGTCTAGCGCAAGCTGTGAAGTATGAATTGCGCGCCTAAGTAGCGAGGTGTGAACAATATCTGGCAATAGGCCACGCTCTTTAAGCAATTGACCACCACGCTTTGCTTCGCCAATACCTTTTTCAGATAACCGAACATCAACCCAACCAGTAAATAAATTGAGGGCATTCCATTCGCTCTCGCCATGGCGTAGCAAAATCAATTTCTTTGTCATAGTTAAATTCTATTTCCTCTTAGATTAAATGTTCAAATGCTTTTAGATTTGCAAGTGATTCACCGCGTGAGACTCGCCAAGCCCATTCGCGACGGATAGATGATGCAAATCCAAGTTCGAGCAGGGGATTAAAAGAGGAGTCCGAATATTGCAAGACCGCGCCGAGGATGCGATCGATTTCAACATCTGTAACAGCAGGCAATGGCAGGCGACCGACTAGAAAAATATCGCCAAGTTCATTAATTGCAAAAGTTACGGCATACATTGAAGCGTTCTTTGTAAGAAGCCACTCATGAACTTTGTCGGCATTTTCATCTGGCTTACGGATAACAAAGGCATTGATGCTCAAGGAATTATCCCCAACAATTAGCGCGCAATGTGTCTGCAGCTTTTTCTCACCAGGCAAAGTAACAAGGAAGGTATTCGCGCTACTTTTTTCGAAATCTAAATCGTGAGATTCTAAAAAGTCTTCAATGATTGCGCGAGGATCAATCATTTTTATTGAGCGACCCATAATGGATTTGATTTTGGCTTCGAAAGGAGCCAGTCATAGACATCCAAAGTTTGGTGGGCTGTATTTTCCCAACCAAATTTCTTTGAGTGAGCGAGAGCTCCCATGGATAAAAGAATTCGTCGCTGTGGTTCAGCAATCAGACGTGAGATAACCGATGCCCAAGCTTTTGGATCATGTCCATCAACCAATGTTCCAGAAATTCCATCTGATACTGCAGTGCGAAGGCCACCAACCGCGCTAGCGACCACGGGTGTCCCGCAAGCTTGGGCTTCAAGTGCAACTAGACCAAAACTTTCAGAGTAAGAAGGGACGCAAACCAAATCAGATGCGCGATACCAATCAGCAAGTTCACTTCTAGAGACCGGCTCCTTGAAATGTATTAAATCTGCAATCCCCAAGAAAGTTGCAAGTTTCGCCAAATGTTCTGGTTCATTTATTCCAGTTCCAGATGCCCCACCCATAACCACAAGAGCTAACTTCGAACGTAGTTGCGGAGCGTGCGCGACTATCTCAGCAACAGCGCGAACTAAAACTTCTGGGCCTTTATGTGGCTGAATTCGCCCAACAAACAACAACATAATTGCATCGGGCGCAATATCTAAAATATTTCGCGCGCTAGCCTTCCCATGTCCTGGAGCAAAGCGTTGCAAGTCAACGCCAGGTGTTACGACTTTTACCAGATCAGAATCTGCCCCATAAAGTGAGACTAAACTCGCTGCTTCAGCATCAGTATTTGCAATCAGTGCTTTCGCATTCTGCACAATTTGTTCTTCGCCAAGTGCGCGAATCAGCGGTTCTGGAAATTCACCTTCAGCAAGTGACTTATTCTTTACCTTTGCCATTGTGTGCATAGTATGAACAAGTGGCACACCAGTGCGTTCTGAAATCATCCAACCAAGTTGACCACTGATCCAATAATGCGAATGGATGATGTCGTAGAAATCATTTGGCTTACCGCGTTGATGCTCCATGAATGCCGAAGTTAGCGCACCAATTTGTGATGGTAGCTCCTCTTTTGTAAGGGAGGCGACCGGGCCGGCCTCTAAATGGTGAACTGTTACGCCCTTAGCAATTTCGACAGCATCCGCTAACCCAGATTTATCTGCGCGCGTAAAAATATCTACCTCGACTCCAGCGTTTGCCATCTTTATTGAATTCTCAATCACGTAAACATTCATGCCACCAGCATCACCAACACCTGCTTGTTCCAGCGGTGAGGTATGAACCATTAGCGTTGCAATCCGGCTTTTCATTTACAACACCGCTCGCATTCCGCCAACAATATTTGCGCCACCATAAACGTTCATCGCTTCTTCGGTGGTAGTAATTCCCCACTCTAAAAGCGCAGCATGCATAATCGCGCCAAATGCTCGCCAGGAGCCATCACTTATTTTGAAGACCAAAGTTCGACCATCAATCATCGATGCAACTTCTACAGCTTCGGCGCCCTCCTTCATAAATAAACCAGGAACAGATTCCATAGTGCGAGTTGTAAGCCGGCCCGCGCCAGCAACCATCTCTGGAAATGCTCGGGCTGCGCTCATAACTTCAACATGAACCGGATCTTTTGAAATAGTTATATTTCTAATCGCAGTGGCTAATTCGCGAGTAGTCAAAGCAAAGAGCGGTGCGCCACAACCATCAAAGGTCTTATTTGAAACTTGCGCCCCGGCCAAGCTCTCAATCTCGGCTAAAACCGCCACTTGCAGCGGATGATCCGCATTTAGATAAGTTTTAGTGTCCCAACCATTTACGGCACAAGTTGCAAGCATTCCGGCATGTTTTCCAGAACAGTTCATTGCAAGCCTTGTTGCTGGTTTTTCGCCCCAGGC
>JASJJZ010000001.1:0-55178 GCA_037622205.1 Actinomycetes bacterium | reverse complement strand
CAATGGTGCCACCTTGCGCCTGTCAGGGGAGGCGGCTATCTTTCGAACATATGTTCGAAGAATTCACAGCCCAGAATCCAGCTAGCCCGCCTCCGGGCGCTCGCGTGCTTGCCCCAGAGGGTGAACCAATTGAGTTCATCTATAACGGCCGCAAGTTTCATATTCATGCAATCGTTTCAAGATGGCGGGAATCTGGTGGTTGGTGGAATCGCATAAGTGATGGCAAGAATCGGGTTGCTGAAGCGAATATTTTCGATGATGGCGCTCGAGCTATCTGGCGGGTAGAGGCGGCACCAGTTGGCGCCTTAGCAACATTTGAAATTGAACTAGATGAAGTAACAAAAACTTGGTTGATCCGGCCAACATCTAGACCGGCGTAGTAAGTATGAAAAATTTCACCCATCTTCGAATGGCTAGCGGCTACTCATTTAAATATGGAACCGCGCATGCCAATCAATTAGTAGAACGCGCAGCGCAATTCGAGATGTCGGCGCTCGCACTTACTGACATTGACACTATGGCTGGTGCAATTCGATTTACTAAGAGTTGTGAAGCAAATGGCATTGCCCCAATTCTTGGAATCAACTTAAGTTTTGTGCAGAAGAAATATCGGATAACACTTCTTGCCCAAGGTGGACAGCTGGCCTCGCTATATCGTTTGGTAACTGAAATCAATTCAAACAGTAGTGATGGCTTGCTTACACATGGCTTACTCGAACGTTTTAGCAACTATTCCAAGAACATACTTATCTTGCACGGCCCCGAATCCCAACTAGCAGCTGCGATTGCTTCTCGCAAAAATCTTGAGGCGCTATCGATATTTAACGCAACTCGTGATCTCTTTGCCGACCAAGCTCTGGAGTGTGTTTCACATTTAACTCGTGGTGATGGACCGTTCTCAACTTCACATGCCGCACGCATGCTGGGCTTTGCTCGCGACCATCAATTGCCCGCAGTTTTAACAAATGCCGTGCGGATGTTGGACCGTAGCGATGGTCCAGTTGCTGATGTTCTAGATGCGGCGCGAAAATTAGTCCCACTAAGTTCTAAAAGCGTCAATCGCCAAAATAGCGAGGCTTACTTTAAAGCTAGCTCTGAGATGTCATATCTATCAGATGAAATTTCTCGACTTGCTGGTGAACGAGATGGAAAATCATTATTAAACATAACTGCCGATTGGGCTCAGCGAACGATTCTCTCGCCCCGTAAAGATGTTGGTATCGGTGGGATTCATCTGCCAGATGCGCAATCACTTGGAGCTAAGAGCCAGAGCGAGCTTGCGGCACAACTACGTTCAAGATGCGAAGCCGGTTTATCACGTAAATATGTTGGCGCTAAATCAGTTATTGCAGCGAGCAGGCTAGAAGAAGAGCTAAGTGCAATTCGCACTCTTGGGTATGAATCTTATTTTTTAACAGTCGCAGATATCACCGACTTATCTAGAGCGAAGGGAATTCGAGTTGCGGCACGGGGAAGTGGGGCGGGCTCGCTAATTTGTCACGTGCTTGGGATTTCTGGTGTCGAGCCAATAACTCACGGATTATTAATGGAGCGCTTCTGTTCGCCACTTCGTGGTGAGCTACCAGATATCGATATTGATGTGGAATCTGCAAGGAGGCTAGAAATTTATGACGCAATCTTTGAAAAGTATGGGCAGAGTTGCGCGACGGTATCTATGGTTGAAACCTATAGATCGCGCCATGCGATTCGTGATGTTGGCGCCGCACTTGGAATATCACCGATGGAGATCGATTTAATTGCCAAATCAATGCCACATATTCGCTCTAGCAATATTTCAAAGGCGCTAGCGAATTTGCCAGAGTTGAAAAATTTAAATTTGAATACGCCAATTTTGAAGATGGCAATCGAACTTGCCGGACGACTAGATTCGCTACCCAGACACTTGTCGATGCACCCATGTGCAATTGTTCTGGCTGACCAAGGATTGCGCGATTATGCGCCCCAGCAAATCAACGCAAGTGGCTATTCGATGTTGCAATTTGATAAGGATGATGTTGAAGCAATTGGATTACTGAAGCTAGATGTCCTCGGTGTACGTATGCAATCGGCTATTTCCTACACCCTCTCTGAGATTGAACGCCTTGAAGGTGCGCCTCTAGATATTGATGCCATCGCACTTGATGACAAGAAGACATTCGATTTGATTAAATCAACTCGGACCTTAGGTATATTTCAAATTGAAAGTCCAGGACAGCGCGAGCTGGTGGGAAAATTTGCACCAGAAACTTTCAACGATTTGATTATTGATATCTCCCTCTTTAGACCGGGCCCAGTAAAGAGCGACATGATCACCCCATTTCTTGCAACCAGACATGGCCTGCGAGTTCGACCAAGAATCCATGACAATCTCGAAGATATTTTGTGCGAGACTGAAGGCGTAGTTGTTTTTCACGAGCAAGTTATTCGAATCATCTCGGTAATGACTGGAATATCTCTGGCTGAATCCGATGAGAAACGGCGGCAATTGGGCGATATCGCCAACCAAGAAACAGTATGCAATTGGTTTTATCCAGCAGCACTTGCACGCGGATATACCGCTGTTGTTGTGGAAGAGGTTTGGGAGATCTTGCACGCATTTGCATCTTTCGGATTTTGTAAAGCCCATGCTGCAGCATTTGCACTTCCTACTTATCAATCATCCTGGCTTAAAACCCATCACACTGCAGCGTTCCTTGCCGGCGTTTTAACTCACGACCCGGGCATGTATCCCAAGCGAGTTATTCTTGATGAAGCCAGACAATGGGGAATCAAGCTTGCTCCGATTAATGTTAATTTATCTGGCGCAACATATTTAGTTGAAAAGACATCTGATGCAGCAAGAGCGCCTTACCTTGCGCCAAATGTTGCAAGCTCTGGGCAAGTTCTACAACTTCCAGATGCCAGAGGTTATGCAATCCGGATTGCGCTAAGTGATGTCGATGGTATTGATAGCAGAGAAGTTGCGAGCATAATTTCTGGCAGGCCATATCTAGATTTAGCTGATTTTGTTTACCGCTCTGGTGCCAGTCGCCCAACAACAGAATCACTTTTGATGGTTGGCGCCTTTGATGATTTACATAAGCTCGCGACTTCAAATATAAATCGCCGGGATCTACTTCTTCATCTGCAGGATCTTTATCGCCTTGCTGGCTCAAAGAGCGCTACTAGTCAGGCTCAGATGACTTTTGAACTTCAACCACCGAGCCTTGAACCCAGCGGCCTGCCAGAGATAACAGCTAGCGAGCAAGTTAAAAATGAGATCGATATTTTAGGAATGGATGTTTCAACTCACTTACTTGAATTCTATGGCGAGTTTTTAAATGCAATTGGTGCGGTTCGTTCCTCGGATTTAATTAAACATCGTTCTGGGACATCGGTATTAGTCGCCGGCGTAAAAGTCGCACTCCAAACTCCGCCAGTTCGCTCTGGTCGCCGAGTAATGTTCTTAACTATTGATGACGGCTTTGGTTGCAATGACATAACTTTCTTTGAAGATAAGCAGGCCGACTTCGCATCAGTGCTACGAAATTCTTGGCTCTTTTTAGTACGCGGTGAAATTCGTAGAACTGGCCCGCGCGGAATCTCACTTCTCGGAACTGGCGCGTGGGAGTTAGCAACTTCCTACGAGAAGTGGCGTACTCTCGCAGTTTATGGAGCCAGTGGATCATGAGTGAGCCAACGATTCTCCATGTCGACATGGATGCCTTCTTCGCTTCAGTTGAAGAGCGCGATAACCCCGCACTAAAAGGTAAAGCGGTAGTCGTTGGAACTGGAGTCCGCGGAGTTGTATCTGCTGCAAATTATGAAGCCCGCAAATTTGGAATTCACGCGGCGATGCCGGTCGGTCGAGCGAAACGATTAGCGCCACATGCAATCTTTGTGCCCCCAAATATGTCTAGATATTCTGAAGTCTCATCGCACATCATGGAAATCTTTAGATCAGTAACACCGCTTGTCGAACCGCTGTCACTAGATGAAGCATTTCTTGATGTAACTGGCGCAAAACGGCTTCTTGGCAATGGCCGAGAAATTGCTAAGCAAATCAGAGCAAAGGTAGAAGCGAGTGAAGGAATTACCTGTTCGGTTGGAATAGCTACAACAAAATTTATTGCAAAACTTGCATCCGGGCGATGTAAACCAAATGGCATGTTAGAAATCGCAGCAGATCGAGTGCTCGAATTTCTGCATCCATTGCCGGTAAATGCGATCTGGGGAGTAGGACCTAAGACCAATGAAGAGTTGCAAAAACTTGGGCTAAGAACAGTGGCTGATATTGCAAACACGCCACGCCAAACTTTAATTCGTGCGCTTGGTGAAGCGGCAGGCGCCTCACTTTACGAACTCTCCTGGGGGCGTGATTATCGAGATGTAGAACCCGAAGAGGTTGATAAATCAATCAGTGCGGTAGAAACTTTTGATTCAGACACTGAAGATCAAGAGATAGTTTTGCGAGAGCTATTGCGGTTAACTGAGAAAGCAACATATCGAATGCGTGAGAAAGACTTTAGCGCTCGAACGATTTCGATAAAGGTGCGATTCGCAGATTTCAAAACTATTACCCGGTCAAAAACTGTTCCACTTGCTATAAGTGCAACACATGAAGTATTCGAAGTAGTTAAAACTTTATATCTCGCCCTTAAATTAGATCGAGCCAGAGTCAGATTAGTGGGAGTAAGCCTTGACGGCCTTGAAGATGGCATAGATGCATCCGAACAGTTGATTTTGGGAGAGCGTGAGAAGGGCTGGCGCCAGGCAACGGCGGCAATTGATAAGGCGAGTGTCAGATTTGGCCAAGGAAGCGTCCGGCCAGCACGATTATTCGATGAAGATGCTTAAAACTTGCCTATAACCACTAAAAAGATCGGTGTTCGACTTTCCTACTTCGAGTACCTGCCGTATTGTTCAGGGTATGGCTCTATCTGATCACGAAAAGCGCATGCTTGCCGAGATGGAAGCTGCCTTGGTCGCTGAGGATCCACATTTAGTTTCAACCCTTAATGGCCGTGAGCGCACGCCAAAGGGCTCTCGTGCACTTCTAGGCTTGGTTTCGATCATGGCAGGAATGCTCGTATTGCTCTCGGGCCTAATAGCTCAGGTAATTCCTGTTGGTATCGCGGGCTTCCTGGTCTCGCTAGCCGGCCTGGTGCTCTTCGTATCAAACCTCTCCTTTGGAAAATCTGAGTTCAAAAACTCTAAAAGCGCTCGCCCAAAGTGGAGCTCTCGCCTTGAGGATCGCTGGGAGCGACGCAACTTCGACAATTAGTCGCCTACTCAATCTTCAATTAACCACCTCTATCGAGCTTCGGCAGGGGTGGTTTTTTTATGCCCAAAAATGGGAGGAATTGGGAAATAAATGGCAGAAAATGGTGCAAAGTGGGTAGAAATGGAGTAAAGTGGTGATTGTTATCAAATCCGGGGGGATTTGAGCGCAAAAACTAGGGGAGGTGGGGCGAAATGTTTCTCGGCACCCACGAACCCAAACTCGATGAAAAGGGCCGGATTATTTTGCCCGCACGTTTCCGAGATGAATTAGCAAATGGACTTGTTATAACAAAAGGCCAAGAGCGTTGTTTATATGTATTTCCTAGTGGTGAATTTTCTTCAATTACTGATCGTCTGCGTCAAGCACCCGTCACCGAAAAGGCAGCACGCGATTACATGCGCGTTATGTTTGCTGGCGCACACGATGAGGTCCCAGATAAACAAGGTCGCGTAACAATTCCAAGTGGACTTCGCACTTATGCGGGGTTAGAAAAAGATTGCGTCGTAATCGGTGCAAATACTCGCTTGGAAATTTGGGATAGCCCTTCTTGGGAATCTTATTTAGCTGACCGTGAGAAAACCTTCTCTGATGTTTCTTCGGAGGTGTTGCCAGGTCTTTTCTAATTATTTTTAAAGAGAAGAGAAAAACATTTCTAAATTGTGGCCATCGCCGACCTCTATAACGACGCCCCTTCCCCGGCGCCGTTACCCCCAGATCCGTCGGCCGGCGATGACCAGAGGTTAGAAATGTTTAGAAAGCTAAATTAAAAACTAAAAAAGTTTGTGAAAGGGGGAGAAGATGCAAGAAGCGTTACATATACCAGTGGCACTAGATCGCTGTATCGCGCTGCTCTCTCCAGCAATCGAAGCAAGAAGTAATCCGGTAATTGTTGACGCAACTTTAGGTCTGGGTGGACATGCAAAAGCTCTACTTGCAAAATTTCCTAATCTTAAAATTATTGGATTAGATCGAGATTTAAGCGCGATTAAGATCGCAACAAGTAATTTGAGTGATCATATTGATCGGGTTGAAATTATTCACGCTGTCTATGACGAGCTAGATGAAGTTCTGGCAAAGCTAGGTGTAACTGAAGTAGATGGAATTCTCTTTGATTTAGGAGTCTCTTCGATGCAGCTTGATCAAGCTGATCGAGGATTCGCTTATTCCCAAGATGCGCCGCTTGATATGCGCATGGATCAGAGCAGTGGCCCCAGTGCGCTGGATATTTTAAATACTTATTCTTATGGTGAATTGGTTCGCATAATTAGAAATTATGGCGAAGAGAAATTTGCTACCAAAATTGCAGAGAACATTATTAAGGCACGTGAGAATCAGACCCTTGCGACAACAAAAGATTTAGCTGAACTAGTGAAGAGCAGCATCCCAGCACCAGCCAGGCGCACTGGCGGCAACCCGGCGAAGCGCACCTTCCAAGCTCTTCGGATTGAAGTCAATCAGGAACTCGCAGTCTTGGAGCGGGCGATACCTAAAGCAATTAGCGCCATCAGAATCGGTGGCCGCCTTGTAGTCATGTCTTACCAATCCCTTGAAGACAAGATTGTAAAGCGAGCTTTTGCTGAAGTAGTCGGATCAAATTCACCGCTGGGGCTGCCATTTGATCTGCCAAATTCAGCCGCAAGCTACAAATTGATAATTAGTGGTAGCGAGGGTGCAAGTGAATCTGAAATTGAGATCAATGCCAGAGCGCAATCGATGCGACTTCGCGCTTTGGAAAGGGTGGCTGCCTAATGGCCATACTTGCCCTTCCGCCCCTAATTAGGCCTCGTCTTGCCGTTAAGGTAGCGAAGGGAAAGGCAATTGATTCCCAGACCGAATTTACTACCCAAAAATTAGATACCGGAAAATTTATTTTACTTATGGCTTGCGCTGTGACTATAAATCTTCTGGTAATCGCAGGAATAAATATTTTAATGACACAAGATGCGTTCACTCTGCAAAAGCTTAAGAGTCAGAGAAATATCGCATTGGACGAGAAAGATGCAATTCTTAATTTAGTAAATGAGAAGAATTCTCCCGTAAACCTCTCAAAAACTGCCATTGAAATGGGAATGATTCCAGCAAGTAAAATTGGCTACTTAAACTATTTAGATATAGATGCCGTGGTGGTCAAATGAGCCACAATACAATTGTTCACAGGCGGATTAGAGCGCTTCTAATTGCAACATTTGCCTTATTCGGAGTAATCATTGCGCAATTATTCTCGGTCCAAGTTGTAAGGGCAGGAACAATTAGTGAACGTGCTGAAAATGAATTGCTTCTAACTTCTACGCTTTTAGCACCTCGCGGAGTCATAAGCGATGTGAATGGTATTGAGCTGGCGCGAAGTGTCGCTGCAATAACTATTGTGGTTGATCAAACCCAAATAACGGATGCAGAACTTACTGCGAAAATTGCTAGCCCAGCTCTTGAATTAGATGAGGCCGAATTAGTCTCCCTTTTTACTGGAAATCTAAAGTATAAAATAATTGTAAAGAACGCTAAACCTGCGATGTGGAGTAAGTTACAAGCTTCAATCTCTGATTTCAATACCCAAGTTCTAAAAGAGAAAAATGGATTATCTAAACGGATAGTTGGATTTATCCCAGAACGAGGCTATGTCCGGGAATACCCAACAGGAACTCTGGCATCTTCACTCATTGGTTTTATAAATTACGAGGGTGTTGGGGCAGCTGGAATTGAGAGCAGTTTGAATAGTGAACTATCAGGAATAAATGGCGAATATATTTATGAAAATGGCGCCGGAACAATTATTCCTGGCTCAGCAAAAATTAAAGTAGAAGCAAAAGCCGGAACATCAGTCCGACTTACAGTCGATAGAGATATTCAGTGGGTCGCCCAAGATGCAATCAGTAAAGCGGTGGCAAGTTCTAAGGCTAAATCTGGAACTGTCATAGTTATGGATCCAAAGACTGGAGCGATTATTGCTCAGGCAAGCGCACCAACTTTTAATCCATCGAAACCGATTGTGGGCAATTTGAATGTAATTAGAAATCCAGCAGTTCAGGATGTCTACGAGCCGGGATCAACTGGAAAAGTAATCACATATGCTGCTGCGCTGGAGGAGAAGAAACTAACTGCAAATTCGGTCTATACAGTTCCTTATTCGATGAAGGTATCAGGCACCAAGTTCTCTGATCATGAGACTCATCCAACACAGCGACTTACGGCTACTGGGGCCCTAGCTATTTCGAGTAATACTGCTTCTATAAAAATTGGGCAGCAACTTGGAAGCAAGACGTTGTATCAATATCTAACTGATTTTGGTTTTGGCAAAAGCACAGGCTCTCATCTACCTGGCGAATCTGCCGGTTTATTGCGCCCAGTGAGCGATTGGTCTGGAACTTCGCTTCCAACCTTTGCCTATGGCCAGGGTTATTCCGTAACTGCGCTACAAGCCACAAGCGTCTTTGCAACTATTGCAAATGACGGGGTTCGAGTAACTCCAACAGTTGTGGCCGGAACAACCGATGCTAGTGGGAATTATATTCCCGCAAAAGATCAGCAGACTAAGCGAGTTGTTAGTGCGGAGACAGCTAAAGAAATTCGCAAGATGCTAGAGAGCGTGGTGTCAGCAAATGGAACGGCACCAACGGCCGCGATACCCGGCTATCGGGTTGCTGGTAAGACCGGAACTGCAATGCGAGTTAATTCAAACTGCTCTTGCTATAGCGGCTACACCGCTTCATTTATTGGGTTTGCGCCAGCAGATAAACCCGCTTACGTTGTAAGCGTAACAATTCAAGATCCTAAAGGTATGCATTGGGGTGGCGCACTTGGCGGACCGGTATTTGCAGAGGTTATGAAATTTGTGCTGCAGTCGAAACATATTCCACCTTCAGTAACGAAATTGAAAGCTTATCCGCTTACCGAAGAAGACCTAAAGAAAAGTGCAAGCGCAATATGATCCGGCCGGTAGCTGATCGCGTTAAGTCAGTAGCAGAACTAGTTAATTTCATAGGAGTTGAATCCAGTATTGATTTGGAGTTTTCGGGAATTACCTCAGATTCACGTGGAATTCAAAGTGGCGATCTATTTGTTGCGCTGCCGGGCTCAAGCCAACATGGTGCCAGTTATATAGATGAAGTCGTTGCCGCTGGCGCGGTCGGAGTTATTACTGATGAAGCTGGCGCAAAACTTATTGGCACGAAACTACCGGCTATTGTCATTTCAAATCCACGGTGGATCTTGGGTGATATTTGTTCTTGGTTTTATGGCTCACCTTCTAATTTCATGAACCTGGTTGGAATAACTGGCACGAATGGCAAAACAACTACAACCACAATTCTCAATCAAATTCTAGTTTTTGCCGGTAAATCAACTGGATTAATTGGAACTATCGGAATTGAAATAGGGCCAGAGAAATTGACGGCGAATTTTACAACTCCAGAAGCCTCTGAGTTACAGAGCCTGCTTGCGACAATGCGGGAGCGACATATTGCTTATGTCTCGATGGAGGTTAGTAGCCACGCCCTTGAAGCTAGGAGAGTTGCCGGCAACAAGTTCTCAATGGTTGGGTTTACTAACCTAACCCAAGACCATTTAGATTTTCATGGTGATATGGAAAAATATTTTGCTGCTAAGGCGAAATTGTTTTCACCTGAATATTCTGATTTAGGATTCATAAATTTAGATGATGCTTCCGGTAAAAAGTTGTATGACTCTTCCCAAATCCCTGTGGTTTCATTATCTAGAGAGAATCCTCAAGCCCAGTGGCATTACGAACGTATAGTCTCAATCACTCGCGGTTATGCAGTTGCGATTCGTGGAACTGGTGGCATCTTAATCGAAGGCGAATTCAATTTAATCGGAGAACACAATCTCGATAATTTGTTGATGGCTGTTGCGATAGCGTCACAACTAGAAATTGACCCGATTGTGATTGCCAATAGCTTCTCCAAGCTAAAGGGTGCAGCTGGGCGGTTAGAAAGCGTGGATCTCGGCCAGAAATTCTTAGCGCTAGTTGATTATGCCCATACGCCAGATGCAGTAACTAGAAGTTTGGAGACGTTACGTAAAAGTGTAGATGGACGAGTGATTGCGGTTCTGGGTTGTGGCGGAGATCGCGATCAAAAGAAGCGTCCGCTAATGGGACGGGAGTTGCTTGATGGATCTGATTTAGCAATATTCACAAGCGATAACCCAAGAAGTGAAGCTGCTGAGAATATTTTGGCCCAGATGGTTGAAGGTTTGGTACTGAAGGAGAATAGTTGCATTTTAGTCGATCGACGTGAAGCGATTGCTCTTGCAGTTGCTAGCGCTCTTCCTGGGGACTGTGTAGTAATCCTTGGGAAAGGCCATGAAACAGGACAAGAGATTGCTGGTAAAAAATTAGCATTTGATGATCGCATCGAGCTGGCCCGCGCTATCGAGGAGCTAGCATGATTAAATTATCTCTTAATCAAATCGCACAAATTGTTGGCGGTGAAGTAATTAATGCTGAGGGCACACAAACTACTTCAGCTTTTCCAGTTATTAATTCGAATCAAGCAACAAGCAAAACTTTTTTTGCTGCCTTTGTTGGAGCGAATACTGACGGCCATGATTATATTCAAGATGCAATCTCTAAAGGCGCACAATTTGCATTAGTCAGTAAGGATTGCTCGGCTCCGGCTATTAAAGTTCTTGATGTTCGGAAGGCTCTGCGGGATTTAGCAGTCTATGTCCGAAGTAATTTAGCCAATTTAAAAGTAATTGGAATTACTGGCTCACATGGAAAGACAACAACTAAGGATCTTTTGAGTCATATCTTGAGTGCTTCGGGTGAAACTATCGCACCTGAGGAATCTTTAAACAATGAACTTGGAGTGCCGCTATTAATCTTGCGATGCTCAGAATCGACAAAATTTTGTATTGTGGAAATGGGAGCACGTCACTTAGGGGATATTTCATATTTAGCCGAGATTGCAAAGCCTCAGTTGGGAGTTGTGCTCACAGTTGGTAGCGCGCATGTTGGGGAGTTCGGCAGCCGGGAAATTATCGCAAAGGCGAAATCAGAGTTGATTACTTCCCTCGCTGCTGGTGCCACTGCAATTTTAGGAACTTATGATGAATTTACTCCGAACATGGAAGTTCCAGAGGGAGTTAAACGGATTTTTTTTGGTGAGAAATCAAAGTGTGAAATTAGGGCTGCAGATATTGAAGTGCGAGAAGGTAGGGCACATTTTGACTTAGTGACCCCGGGTGGCAGAGCAGCAGTTGGTCTACAACTTTTAGGGATGCATCAAATTTCAAATGCTTTAGCCGCAGCAGCCGCAGCAACTGCTCTTAATATCCCAATCGAAACAATCTCAGCAGCACTCTCAACTGCCGAAGTTTCAAGTAAATGGCGAATGGAAATTTCCCAAGTTAACGAGATTACTTTGATAAATGATTCCTATAATGCAAACCCAGAGAGCGTTGCCGCAGCGCTTCGATCCTTGGCGCTGATTTCACAGGAAAGTGGCGGCGTGAGTTGGGCAATTTTAGGCAAGATGCAAGAACTCGGCGAGTCATCCGCCGCTCAGCATGCCGCAATTGGCAGACTCGTCTTCGAGATTGGAATCGATAACCTGGTAGCGGTAGGAACTAAGGATTATCTATCCGACTTGGATTCTATGGACGATGGAGGTGCAAGCGCTATTCACTACTTCGATACGAAATCAGATGCAGTGGCGATTGTCGAGCATTTCGCTCCTGGTGATGTGGTCCTAGTAAAAGCTTCACGCTCTGGCGAGTTTAACTTGCTTGTAGATTTAATTAAAGAGAAATTAGGGGAGGCAGATCAGTGAAAGGAATTGTATTCGCTGGCGCGCTCTCACTCTTGTTAAGTTTCATCTTCACACCAACTCTTATTCGAATACTCTCAAAACGCGGTGTTGGGCAGATGATTCGTGATGATGGTCCAAAGACGCATCACGTAAAACGAGGCACACCAACAATGGGCGGAATCGTTCTAATACTTTCGACGATTATCGCTTATTTTGCAAGCCACTTATTTACCGGCGCCGGGGTAACAGCTTCGGCAATCTTGGTAATCGCTCTAATAGTAGGACTGGGTTTTATCGGCCTCCTCGATGACTGGCTAAAGATTTCTAGGAAACAATCGTTAGGGCTAAATGCGAAACAGAAACTTTTTGGTCAAGCATTATTTGGGGCGGGTTTTGCATATGCCGGATTGCATTTCAATGATGAATCTGGATTAACTCCGATATCTATGTATTTTTCTGGAGTCCGCGATACCTCGATAAAACTCGGGATGTTTCTCGTGATTCTCTGGGTAATTTTTCTGGTTTTGGGAAGTTCTAATGGTGTGAATTTAACAGATGGTTTAGATGGACTCGCATCTGGTGCTGCAATTATGACCTTTCTGTCATTTGTGGTTATTGGAGTTTGGGAGTTCGGCCAAAGTTGTGCAGTCTCAAACGTAGCTCAGTGTTACAACGTTCGAGATCCACTTGATATTGCAGTTTTATCATCAGCTCTTGCGGGTTCATGCGCCGGGTTTCTCTGGTGGAATGCTGCACCAGCGAAAATATTTATGGGTGATGTCGGTTCACTCGCTCTGGGCGGCGCAATTTCTGGAATCGCAATCGTCTTGAGAGTAGAAGCGTTGCTCGCTGCGCTGGGCGGACTCTTTGTCCTAATTACGCTCTCCGTGATAATTCAAACAGGTTACTTCAAACTTTCTGGTGGTAAGCGGGTATTTAAAATGGCGCCACTTCAACATCACTTTGAATTACTTGGCTGGGGTGAAGTAACAATAGTTATCAGGTTCTGGATCTTGGCGGGAATGAGCGTTGCGGCTGGTTTAGGTCTCTTTTATGGGCAATGGGTAGTCTCACAATAATGTCCTATATAGCAGGATTGAAAAGCAAAAATATTTTGATAGTAGGTGGTGGGACGACTGGAAAATCAGTTGCGAATTACCTAAATGGCCTAGGCGCTAACTTCACTATTTTTGATGAGAACTCGACAGGTATTCTGGGTCTCAAAACTCTCAGCAAGATAAGCGATTATTCGGTCTATGACTTAGCAATTATTTCTCCAGGTTGGCAGCAAGAACATTTGGAAATTCAGAATTTGCACTCTTGTGGCGTTGAAGTGATTAGCGAAATCGATTTTGCATGGACTCTTAAGTCTGAAATTAACCCTGATCAGATTTGGCTAGCGGTGACTGGCACAAATGGCAAGACAACAACAATTCAAATGTTGGAATCAATCCTGATTTCTGCCGGCGTCTCAGGTATAGCTTGCGGAAATGTTGGAACAACTGTTGTTGAGGCTGTGACGAGCGGGAAGAAATTCGATGTTCTGGCCTTAGAACTTTCCTCATTTCAGATTAGCTGGAGCACGTTGCCCAATTATCAAGCGGTCGCGATTCTAAATATTGCCCAGGACCATATCGACTGGCACGGTAGTTTTGACGAATACGCAAATGCTAAAGTCAAACTCCTTAGCCAGACTAAAACCGCGCTCTTAAATCTTAATGATCCAGAAATTATTTTAAGAGGAGCTAGCTGGAGCGGTCGTAAAATTTTCTTTGGCTTTGACTCGCCACAGGCTGGTGAAATTGGACTTGTTGAAGAGTTGATAATTGATCGAGCCTTCGTCACTTCTGTTGATCTGGCGGAAGTTATCGCAGAGCTAAATGATGTAAAGCCCGCAGTCCCACATAATGTTTCAAATGCAATGGCTGCAGCTGGATTGGCTCTGGCTATTGGGATTCCACACCCACAAGTTAAATCAGGCATTGCAAACTTTGAACTCGATAAACACCGCTTGCAAACCATTCTGACCAAAAATGGAATTACTTGGGTAAATGACTCTAAGGCCACAAATCCGCATGCGGCTACGGCTGCGTTGTTATCGCACCTTTCAAATATTTGGATTGCCGGTGGCTTAGCAA
This sequence comes from Actinomycetes bacterium, assembly GCA_037622205.1. Taxonomy (GTDB): domain Bacteria; phylum Actinomycetota; class Actinomycetes; order Nanopelagicales; family Nanopelagicaceae; genus AAA044-D11. Next base: position 41,010 of record JASJJZ010000001.1, on the reverse strand, counting down.
AGGGAGCGAAGATGGATGATCTTGTTCGCCGTACCGCTTCCAGAATTAAAGCAGCGATTCTAATTGGAAAAGATGGCGAAGAGATTGCTGCCGCTCTTGAAAAATACGCCCCTGAAGTTAAAATTTATCGAATAACAACAAGTAAAGGTCCAGATGATTTGATGGATCAGGTTGTGGCTTGCGCACGGGACATCGCAACGCTTGGGGATACGGTCTTACTTGCACCGGCTTGCGCATCGATGGATCAATTCACGTCATACTCCCAGCGCGGAGATCTTTTTGCGCAATCAGTTGCAAATTTGGTGGCGAAATGAAAAAACGTATACAAGTGCGTGGCGAGGCTTATGCGAATTTTCTATCCAAGCCAACTGCTTCCTATCTCCTAATTCTTGGGAGCACTGGCGCGCTAGCGGGATTGGGCCTCGTTATGGTTCTTTCTGCCTCATCGGTGACGTCGCTCTCTGAAAGTGGAAACACATTTACAATCTTTCTTAAACAACTTCTTTTTTTAGCAATTGGAATATCTGCCTCATACATTGCGATGCGCATGAAACTCTCGCATTGGGAGAGTATGGCGCGGTTAGCGTTACCAATAGGAACTATTGCACTGATTTTGCCGATAATTTTTGGAGAAAATATAAATGGAAACCGAAATTGGATTCCCCTAGGGCCATTTATGTTACAGCCTAGTGAATTCGCCAAGCTAGCTTTGATTCTTTACTGTGCACTTCAACTTCGCAAACACCTAGATCGGAAAGCTAAAGGGTTAAAATCTAACGCTATTGGAATGGTTTCTATTGGCGCCATCAGTTTTCTATTCTTAATTTTACTTGGACATGATTTAGGAACTGCGATAATAGTTGCTGGAATAATTTTTGGCATGTTATTTATTTCTGGTATTAATTTAAAGACGCTTCTATCAATTTCAGGAATATTTGCAGTCGGTGGCCTGGCACTTGCAATTACAAATCCAGCCCGATTACGTAGATTTAGTGCGGTCATAGATCCTTTTGCCCCGGAAATATATAAATTGGCCGGTTGGCAACCGGCGCATAGCCTCATGAGTTTAGCGAGCGGCGGTCTCTTCGGAGTCGGAATTGGTGCAAGCAAACAGAAGTGGGCAAATTTGGCTGAAGCCCATACTGACTTTATTTTTTCAGTTATCGGAGAAGAACTTGGGCTCTTAGGAACTTTAACCGTTGTGTTTCTCTTCGCCACCTTGATCTATGCCATTTTTAGGATAGCTATAGCTACTAATGATTTATTTCAAAAGTATGTAGTAACTGGGATTGGGTGTTGGATTATTTTGCAAGTCCTAGTTAATTTAATGACAGTTGTTGGAATAATTCCGGTAATCGGCGTGACCCTCCCATTTATCTCTTATGGCGGCTCATCTTTAGTTGCAAATTGTCTGGCGATTTCTTTTGTTTTGAATGTCGCCCGCAGAGAGCCAGATTTTAAAGCTGCTCGGATTGCTCGTAAAGCGGTGAAATAATGCGACGGATAATTTTAGTAGGGGGTGGAACCGCGGGACACGTCGAGCCAGCTCTTGCAGTAGCAGATTGGCTTTTAACCAACAGTAAGGACGTAGCATGCGAGTTTGTGGGAACGAAACGTGGTATCGAAACAGATCTAGTGCCTGCCGCTGGGCTAAAACTTCACTTAATTACCAAATCGCCGCTACCTCGAACATTTAGCGTCCAGTCACTTCTCTGGCCCTTTAGATTTATTGTTTCGATTATGCAGGCAGCGAAGATCGTGCGAAGCGCGGATCTTGTAATCGGGTTTGGTGGGTATGTAAGCGCGCCATGTTATATCGCAGCTAAATTAAGTCGAATCCCAATAATCGTCCATGAAGCGAATGCAATTCCAGGATGGGCTAATAGGTTGGGGGTCAACTTCGCAGAGATTGTATTAATAGCCTTCCCAAGCACTTTGAAGTTTGGGGAAAAGTGGAGTTCTGCCAAGTTAGTCGGCATGCCGATCCGAGAAGAGATTTTTGCAATCGCAAACTTGAGTAAATCTGAGCGTTCAGCAAAGTGGGATGCAACTTACCGAGAACTAGGACTTGACCGAAGCAATCGTACGATTTTCATCTTTGGGGGCTCTCTCGGGGCGCAATCTATGAATGCTGTTGTAGCTTCGGCACTTCCGGAACTATTAAATCGTGGATTTAATATTATTCATGCAGTCGGCCAAAATAATGAATTGCCAGAACGTCTCCCTGGATATGCACCACTAACTTATATTCGGAATATGGCAGAGATGTATATCGCAAGTGATTTGGTTATTTCCAGGGGCGGCGCTGTAACTTGTGCCGAATTAGACGCCACTAACTTATATGCCCTAATAGTGCCATTGCCAGTTGGTAATGGGGAACAGGTGGCTAACGCCCAGGATTTAGTTGATAAGGGATCCGCCAGAATTTGCTTGAATCTAGATTTCACCGCGAGCTGGTTGCTTTCTAGTATTGATGAATTAGCACTAGCTGCCGATAACTGGAATATTAAGCGCACCCAAAAATTAACTCCGCGGGCGGCTGAAGTTATCGGTGAAATAATCTTTGAGAAGATAGTGGGGCATTAATATATGAAACTCTTGGAGCTCGCTGATAAGCATATTCACTTCATCGGGCTTGGCGGTGCTGGCATGAGTGGAATTGCAAGAATTATGTTGGCCAAAGGTATAAGTATTTCTGGATCGGATGCGAAAGATTCTGGAGTCTTATCTGGTTTAAAAACTTTGGGCGCCCAAGTATTTATTGGACACCAAGCAAGCAATATCGGTAGCGCTGATATTTTGGTGATTTCAAGTGCAATAGATGAGAGAAATCCAGAAGTAGTTGCCGCAAGGGATAAAGGTTTAGTAATTCTTACGCGCGCAAAAGCCCTGGCACTTCTTATGTCAGAATCTAAAGCGGTTGCAGTAGCAGGAACCCATGGCAAGACAACTACAACTTCAATGTTAACTGTTGCATTACAACAAGCGGGGTTAGATCCCTCTTTTGCTATCGGGGGAATGATAAATCGTGGTGGGATAAATGCCCATTTGGGCTCTGGTGAAATTTTCATCGCTGAAGCAGATGAATCGGATGGCTCCTTCTTAGCCTATAAGCCGTTCGGAGCAATTATTACAAATATTGAATTAGATCATGTTGATCACTTTCCGGATATCGAATCAGTAAATAAAATATTTCTCGATTTTGTGGGATCAATCCAACCAGGAGGTTTCCTGATTGCAGGAATTGATAGCCCAGGAGTCGTTCACCTGCTCTCAAGAATCACAAGAGACGACATCGAAATCCTTACTTATGGTGAGAGCGCGGACTATTCAATTTCCCATATCTCGCTACAGCCATCGCAAACCCACGCCCGCATCACAAAATTAGGAAGAGTTTTAGGTGAACTCTCTCTAACAATTCCCGGACGTCACAATATCGAAAATGCAACTGCCGCCTTAGCGGCCGCTATTAAATTGGGTGCACCCGTTGCGGAGTTACTGATCGGGTTAAATATATTTAGTGGTGCTAAACGCAGATTTGAAAATAGAGGAAGTGTTAAGGGCGTGACGGTAATCGATGATTACGGACACCATCCCACAGAGGTGCGAGTGACTTTGGAAACAGCAAAGAGGTTTGCTGGCTCTGGCCGAGTTATTGCTATTTTCCAACCGCACAGATATTCACGAACCGCAATGTTCGTATCGGAGTTCGCAGAAGTTTTAGAGATAGCAGACCACGTTTATTTATTGGAAGTTTATGCAGCTAACGAGGCCGCAATTCCCGGAGTTTCATCGATTCTTATTGCGAATGCAATGGTGGCCAGTAGCGTGACCTTTGAGCCATCAATGATCGAAGTTGTTGCCTCTGCGGTTGCTGAGGCGAAATCTGGAGATGTAATAATTACCTTGGGCGCTGGCGATGTGAATTTGTTAGTGCCGTTAATTTTGCAGACCCTAGAGGAAAAAATTGCGAATTAGATTAAATCGGATTGGAATTTCAATTGTTGCAATCGCAGCTCTTGGGGGTCTTATTTATGTTTTAGGTTGGTCATCGTTGATCACAATTCAAAGTATCGAAATTAGTGGAACTAACCAGAGCGAACTTATATCGAAACAACTTCTTGCAGGAGGATCCAATCTGGTTTTAAATCAACCGTTAGCAAGGATTAATCCAAAACATGAAGAGAATTTGATTACTGATTTGGAATGGGTTAAGGCAGTAAAAGTTTCGAGGAATTGGTGGAACCTGGAAGTCAGAGTTTTAGTAACGCCGAGAATTCCGGTAGCAATCTTCAAACTCAATGGTGCAGAGTCCGCACAACCGCGCTATTTAGCAAGTGATGGCGAGGACTTTGCGAGCCCACAGATTTTCACTAATTTAGCTACCATCTCTCTAATCGGCGAAAATAGTGATCGTTTAAAACAGCGGCGGATAGTTGCAAAATTTGTCGCGAATTTGCCGGCCGAGATAGTGGCGGGGCTGAAGAATTTGCAGGTCACAAAAAACAACGAAATCATCATGGCTACTGATTTACGAAAGCCGAACTTGCGGATTAACTGGGGGAGCGGGAATTCTCCCGAAGAAGTTGTCATTAAAAGCAATGTTTTAAAGGGTTTATTGAACCTTCCAGAGAATAGAAAAATTACCTTAGTTGATTTAACGGTAGCTACTTCACCAATCGTCAAGTAGGAATTCTTAGAAGTTGTGAAAAACGGTTAATTAAATTTGAAGTTTTATTTCGTGTCGGTCGTTGCTTGCAACTCCCATCACGCATAGTTTTACCACTTAGTAAGCATCATGTAAATCTCAACTAGAGATTTAGGGTTAAGAAAGAGGCGGATTGTGGCTACACCACAGAATTATTTAGCAGTCATCAAAGTTGTCGGAGTTGGTGGCGGCGGTGTTAATGCAATCAATCGAATGATTGAAGCGGGACTTAAAGGTGTTGAGTTCATTGCAATAAATACCGATTCACAACAATTAATAATGAGTGATGCGCATGTGAAATTAGATATCGGAAGAAAATTAACGCGCGGTCTTGGCGCAGGTGCAGCACCAGAGATTGGTAGACAAGCTGCCCTCGATCACATAGAAGAGATCGAAGAAATGCTGCGCGGTGCAGATATGGTTTTTGTAACTGCTGGCGAAGGTGGCGGCACCGGAACTGGTGGCGCACCAATAGTTGCAAAGATAGCAAAGGATTTAGGAGCACTAACTGTTGGTGTAGTAACTAAACCATTTACTTTTGAAGGCAAGCGACGCACGGCTCAAGCAGATGAAGGCATTGCTCTGTTGCGCGAAGAAGTTGACACCTTAATTGTAATTCCCAATGATCGCTTACTTGCAATTTCAGATCGCTCAATTAGTCAATTGGAAGCATTCCGTAGTGCTGATCAAGTTCTCTTATCTGGTGTTCAGGGAATCACTGATTTAATTACCACGCCGGGACTAATCAACTTGGATTTTGCAGATGTAAAAAGTGTTATGTCAGGTGCCGGTTCTGCACTAATGGGAATCGGTTCTGCCAGAGGTGAAGCCCGCGCAACTCGCGCCGCTGAACTGGCAATTTCTAGTCCACTCCTTGAAGCCTCAATCGATGGTGCACACGGCGTGCTTCTCTCAATTGCTGGTGGTTCAGATATTGGTCTCTTTGAATTAAGCGAAGCTGCTGAACTCGTTGCGCAATCAGCGCACCCGGATGCAAATATAATTTTTGGAACAGTCATTGATGACGCTTTAGGTGATGAAGTTAGGGTAACTGTGATCGCGGCGGGATTTGATGGTGGGCTACCAAAGAGAGTGTCGGTTCCGATAATCGATGCAGCATCCCTTTCAGGCAATGCTGACCCAATTGCATCTAATGATCCGTTGGCTGTCGCACTTGATATTCCGACAGTTGCAATTTCAACCGGCAACGGTCAGCGAAAGCGGATTACCTTCGAAGATTTGGTATCGGAAGATGATATTGATATCCCAGATTTCATGAAGTAATTTTCTTACTCTAGATAATTATAGTAATGGCGCAACTTTTATTTACTGCGCGACATGGTGGAACATCTATTGGAGAATTTGATTCTCTCAATTTAGCGAATCATGTTGGTGATGCGCCGGGGGCTGTCGAAGAAAATCGCATCATCTTGAAGAGCCTATTGAGCCAAGCGCATCCAATATTTATGAATCAAGTTCATGGCAATCAAGTAGTAGAGGTCTTTGATAATTCTCTGACTCCAATAACAGCTGATGCAATCATTACTCGAAAATTGGGCCTACCTTTGGCAGTTCTTAGCGCCGATTGTTTGCCGGTCTTAGTTAAGGGTGAAAGTATCGTCGGAGTAATTCACGCAGGACGTAAGGGTATTTTGAACGGAATCATCTCTCAAACTATTTTGAAGATGCGCGCTTTAGGAGGCGTTGATTTGGAGGCCACCATTGGACCAGCAATTTGTGGTCAATGTTATGAGGTCGATCCTCAGATGTATTTAGATGCTATTTCAGTCGAACCGAACCTTGCAACGAATGTGGAGACGCATTGTCTAGACCTCAAAAAGGCCGCTGCTGCGCAATTGCAGATACATAACGTCAGTGTTGCTGATCTAGAAATTTGTACTGCCCATGATTTAAATTTCTTCTCTTATCGTAGAGATGGAATTTCGGGTCGAAATGTTGGGGTTATTGTTTTATGAATAAACGAATAGCGGAACTGACAGCGAATTTGGAATCAATTAAGGCTCGGATAGGTCTAGCGGCAGCTAATTCGGCGAGGGATGCCAGTGAAATTACCCTAATTGCAGTTACAAAGACTTTTCCGGGGAGCGATGTGAGAATTCTTTATGATTTAGGGCTCCGTGATTTTGGTGAAAATCGCGATCAGGAAGCTTCTGTAAAATCGCAAGAGCTACCGGATGATTGTTGTTGGCATTTTCAGGGGCAAATCCAGAGTAACAAATTGAAATCGATTGCCCTCTGGGCCGATGTTCTCCATTCAATTGATGATCTTGCGCATGCAATGAAATTGAATTCTTTAGTTAATTCAAAGGAAATTTTCATCCAAGTATCGTTGGATAATCAGCCAAATCGGGGAGGAGTGGCTCCCAATAGCCTCCTTAAGTTTCTTGAGGAAGTTGCTGCTTTTTCGAATCTAAATGTTCGTGGCCTGATGGCGGTGGCCCCGCTAGGAGAGGAGCCAGCGAAGGCCTTCCATCGATTGAAGTTGCTCTCGGAAAAGGTTATTGAATCGCATCCAGAAGCCCGCGAAATATCGGCAGGAATGAGCAATGATTTCGAGGCGGCAATTATGCAGGGTGCGACACACATTCGGATAGGTAGCCAAATACTCGGGGTTCGCTAGGCCTTAACTTACGCTTAGCCCATGGCCAATGCATTTAGAAAAGCAGCGAACTTTCTTGGGTTAGTTGATGATGAAGAGATTGATCAATCAACTCCAGTGGTTGCGCAAAGTGAATCACGTTTCAGTCGTCCCTTACGATCTGCAGCACCGGTAGAAGCCGTGAGTCCAACATATCTCCGAAGCGCGCCAACTCGCGCAGCAGCACCGGACGCACAACCCAATGTAGTTGTCGATCACATCGTTACTTTGCATCCACGTATGTATAGCGATGTTCGTGGAATCGGTGAGCACTATCGACTCGGGCAACCTGTAATCATGAATCTAAGTGACATGGAAGAATCCGAACGCAAAAGAATGATTGACTTTGCTTCTGGATTAGTCTTTGGACACTACGGAAGCATCGAAAGAGTTACCTCAAAAGTTTTTCTATTGACGCCACCTAATGTAAAAGTAAGTAATGAAGATAAGACTGCAGCCGCACAGGCTAGTTTCTTCAATCAAAGTTGAGTACTAAGTGAGTCTGCTATTTGGCTTACTGCACACAGCGTTAAATATTTTTATCTTAGCGCTAGTGGGCAGATTGGTTCTAGATTATGTGCGGATTTTTGCATCTTCGTGGCGGCCAAAAGGAATTATTCTGGCAATTGCAGAATTTATCTATGCGATAACTGATCCTGTAGTTAATTTTGTTCGTCGCTTCGTGCCACCTTTGCGATTAGGTCCAGTTGCCCTTGACCTCTCATTTATTGTCATCTTTCTCGGAGCCCAACTTCTCTCCGGAGTGATTTCAACTATCGCTGCGAGCTTCTAATTATTCTTAGTTAGTTCAAGCCAAAGCCCTAAATCATTTTCAGCTTCGATCTTATCTAGAACATTTTCAAATTTTGTAACCAATGTTTCTTCGCCGATACTTACAAGATTTTTTAACATTGCGCCACTAACTTGAGAATTTGCACTCCAGCGGACAGAAATACGATCACTAATTTCAAAGCCAGATTGCTTGCGCTCTTCCTGAATTGCTCGAATCAACTCTCGAACTATTCCTGCTTCAATTAAAGCCGGGGTTAGCGCTAAATCAAGTGCCACGCTTTCGCCATTATGGGAAGCAACTGACCAGCCCGCCTTGGGAGTTTCAGTAATAATTAAATCTTCCAAATCGATGCGCGCATTAACTGTGCCACCGAAATCTACTTCGATACTTCCATTATTTCGGATTGACGACACCAGTAAACCGTGATCCAACGCTGTAATAGCTTGGGCGATAGCTTGCACATCCCCGCCGTGCTTCGCGCCAATTGTTCGGAAATTAGCTTTGACCGAGATACTGACTAAATCTGCGCCAGCCGATGCAATTTCATCTAGATTTTGAACATTTAGTTCATCAGAAATATGAGATCGAATTTCGCTGTTCATCTCATCCCAGCCATTTGCTGCAACGAGTGCGCGGGCAAGTGGTTGTCGAATTTTTACCTTAGATGCAGCGCGGGCGGCACGGCCAAGTTCTACAAGTCTGCGAGATAAACGAACAGACTTTGAGAGTTTTTCATCAATTTTTGATGGATCACTTATTGGGAAGTCGGCCAAGTGAACTGATTCGCATTCATCAACTTCCAAATTGCGAATCATCTCTTGCCAGACATGTTCCGTAATAAATGGAACCATCGGAGCCATAAGTTTGGTTAGTTCTTTTAGAGAGTAATAAAGCGTATTTAACGCCGCGCTCTCGCCATCCCAAAATTTGCGGCGAGATCTTCGGACATACCAGTTTGAAAGGTCATCAATGAACTGGCCAATGATATTTCCGGCGGTCTGCGAATCATAATTTGCATAAGCGTCATCCACCTTTGCAATTAAGTTATTGAGCTCAGAAAGGATCCACCTATCCATGGTTGAAGAATTTTCCGAAAGCCCGGTTAATTTAAAATCGGATGCTTTGGCATATAGCGTGAAGAAGGAAACGGTATTCCAATACGTTAATAAGGTCTTGCGAACAACATCCGTAATAGCGTCATGTCCGACCCGACGTGAACTCCACGGAGACCCTGCCGCCAACATATACCAGCGAACCGCATCTGCTCCGTGCTGGTCCATAAGGGGGATTGGTTCTAGAACATTGCCTAGATGCTTACTCATTTTACGACCATCTTTATCTAAGATATGACCAAGGCATAAAACAGTTTCATATGAACTTTTATCGAATACCAAAGTTCCAATGGTCATTAAGGTATAAAACCAACCTCTTGTCTGATCAATGGCCTCGCAGATGAAATCCGCTGGATAAGAGGCGTTAAATTTTTCAACCGAACCTTCTTTATGGGGATAACCCCATTGCGCGAATGGCATCGCACCAGAATCAAACCAGCAGTCGATAACTTCTGGTGTTCGAGCCATCATTTGATCGCACTCTGCGCAGTTGAAAGTTATGTCATCAACGAAGGGGCGGTGTGGGTCAGAATTTGAGATATCTGCTCCCGCTAATTTTCCGAGTTCAGCGAGAGAGCCCACGCAGATTTCGTGCTTATTTTCGCAGCGCCAGATTGGAAGTGGAGTGCCCCAATAACGATTTCTGGAAATAGCCCAGTCGATATTGTTATTTAACCAATCGCCATAGCGACCAGTTTTAATCGTCTCAGGATGCCAATCCGTGTTGGCATTTTCTCGAAGTAGCGCATCTTTAATTTCGGTTGTGCGGATATACCAAGATGGTTGTGCGTAATACATCAATGCGGTGTGGCATCGCCAACAGTGCGGATAAGAATGTTCATACTGTTGTTGCTTGAATAGCAATCCCTTAGCTTTGAGTTCTTTAATCAGCAACTTATCGGCCTCTTTAAAAAATACCCCACCAATTACTTTTAAGTCCGGAAAGAAGTGACCATCAGGTGAGATTGGGTTTATAACTGGAAGTCCATATTTGCGACAGACCGCGAAGTCTTCGGCGCCGAAGGCGGGGGATTGATGAACCAGACCAGTTCCATCTTCAACAGTTACATAGTCGGCCAATACAATGTAATGCGCATCAGGAATTTCTACGATTTCTAAAGGGGGCGAGTATTTCGTATGCTCGAGCTCGGCGCCGATAAATGTGGCGATAACTTTACGGTCCTCGCCAAGGATGGAGGCCAGATTGGTTGCAACTAATAATCTCTCGGTTTTTTCTTCATCAGTAACTTCAATAACTTGATATTCAATCTTAGGATTTACAGCAACGGCAGTATTCGAAACTAAGGTCCAAGGAGTCGTCGTCCAAACCAGAAGGCTAGCTTTTAGCTCGGCTAGCTTGCCTGAGATAGCAGGGAATCGAACGTATACGGATTGATCTTTGATAGTTTCATAGCCTTGCGAGAGTTCGTGATCTGAAAGCCCAGTGCCGCAGCGAGGGCAATATGGAGCCACTCGGTAATCTTGAACGAGCAGACCCTTCTTCCAAATTTGTTGAAGCGACCACCAGACGCTCTCGACATATTCACTAGACATCGTCCAATATGCTTCATCAAAATCCACCCAGAAGCCCATGCGCCTGGTCATTGATGTGAATTCACCAACATGTTCTTGAACCGAAATCCGACACTGCTCATTAAATTTAGCGATACCGTATTTTTCAATATCACCTTTTCCGGTAAAACCAAGTTGCTTTTCAACTGCAATTTCGACGGGCAGTCCATGACAATCCCATCCCGCCTTGCGGATAACCTGATTGCCTTTCATTGTTTGATAGCGCGGGAATAAATCTTTAAATACCCGGGCTTCAATGTGATGAGTTCCTGGTTTTCCATTTGCCGTAGGCGGGCCTTCATAGAAGGTCCAGTTCGGTTGGCCATCGCGCGAGCTAATGGTTTTTTTGAAAATTTCCTGAGTTTCCCAGAACGAGAGGATTTGATGTTCAACTGCAGGCAGATCAATCTGCGGTGCTAGTGATTTAATCGTTGACATTTAAATATCGCCTCTCAAATTAAGCCCGGAAAACTTCTGTTCTCTGGTTAATCTGGAGGGACGGTGAGATTTCCACCGCGGTACCACCCGCCTTGTGCGAAATAAATTCCACACCACTTTATCTAAACAACTCAGCGCTAGTTCTACCCCAAATGCAGATGGTACACATTTGGCTCTTCTGGCAGGCTCCGAGGTGATGGCCTCATCTACGCCTTGTTCTGACTCGAGGAGAATTCTAGCGCGGCGAAGTTGGTGTTTATGCACTTAAGGTTCTAATCTGTCCGCCTTGCGTGTCAAAATCTCGCAAATCTACAGATTTATAACAGACTGGTGGAACCGTGGCAAAGAAAATTGTAGCCAAGAAGGTATCAAAGACAGCTCCGAAGAAAGTTGCTAAGAAGGCACCAGGCAAGAAGGTACCAGCCAAGAAGGTACCAGCCAAGAAGGTAGTAAAAAAGGCGCCAGCGAAGAAAGTCGCATCCAAGAAGGCTGCCCCAGCAAAACGGTCACCGAATATTGTAAAGCCGACTCTGGCTAAGAGTGCGAAAAAGGTTGTTGGTAAACCATTCCCAGCGAAGCTTCAAAGCACGACAAAAGGTGATTCAACAACTATTACTGTCACTCCAAATGAAGTTGCGGTAAGTGAGGTCTTGGTTGAAGAGCGTCGCCTGACAATGCTTCCACCGCCGCGTCCGAATAAAACAATTAAAAAAGGGACCGGGCTAAAACCAATCAAGGGAGCACCGGCTCCACTTATTATCTCCGAAGGTATCGAAAATTGGACTGCTACAGAAATGAAAGCGATGCGCAGTGAACTTTCTAAGGACTTAACTAGATTGCGCGCGGAACTAGCTGAAGTCGAAAGTGGTATGGAAGATCTAATTAATGCTGAAGGCATGGGTGCCGGTGATGATCAAGCGGATGCCGGAACCAAGACTTTTGAACGTGAACACGAAATGTCCCTCGTCTACAATGCGCGAGATATGGTTGTGCAAACCGAAAGAGCGTTAGAACGTATTGATAACAAAAGTTATGGCCGCTGCGAAGAGTGTGAAAATTCCATAGGCAAGGCTCGCCTCCAAGTCTTCCCACGGGCCACACTTTGTATGTCATGTAAACAAAAAGAGGAACGACGCTGAATGTAGTTGTTAGACGGAAGTTGGCAGTGACGGCTTTCCTGATCTTTCTAGCGGATTACTTAACTAAATTTGTTGCTGTGAAGTTTTTAACAGATGAACCCGTCAAGGTAATTGGTAACTTACTAAAATTCGAATTGGTCTTTAACACCGGCGCTGCTTTTAGTTTGGCTACAAGCAAAACAATATTTCTATCGGTTTTTTCAATGACAGCCGCTGCTGGAATTCTCTATTTCGCGACCCGAGTAGACTCACTCAAGTGGGCACTTGCTCTGGGCTTAGTTTTAGGCGGAATTTTTGGGAACCTTACGGATCGGATATTTCGTGATCCTGGTGCATTGCAAGGAGCAGTTGTTGATTGGATTTCGATTCCAAATTGGCCGACCTTCAATATTGCTGATAGCGCAGTCGTTGTTGGGGTTCTAATTATTGTCTGGCTCATCTGGAACAAAACACCTTCAAGATTGCTTTTAAAATGAGTCTAGACAAACCAGGTCAAATAGAACGCGAAGTTAGATTTGTTTCAATACCCGAGGGGCTACATCAAGAACGAGTAGATGCTGCGCTCTCAAGGCTTCTAGGCCTTTCAAGGTCGACAATTGTTACCTTGATTGAGAATAATGAAGTCACTCGAAAGGGTAAGGCACTTACGAAATCTGACAAAGTAAACACTGATGATTATTTAGAGATCAAAATGCCCGCAATCTTAGGCGAACCACGGCTGACCGCTACCCCGATTGAAAATTTCAAAGTTGTTTATGATGATTCGGATGTAATTGTGATTGATAAGCCGGCAGGAGTTGCGGCTCATCCAAGTCCAGGTTGGCGTGGTGCCACAGTAATTGGTGGCGTAGTGGCAGCGGGCTACCAGGTCTCGACGAGCGGTGCAGCAGAACGTCAAGGCGTTGTGCATCGACTAGATGTTGGAACGACTGGATTAATGGTCATTGCAAAGAATGAGAGTTCTTACAGCAATTTGAAACAACAATTTCGAGACCGAACGGTTACTAAGGTTTATCACGCACTTGCTCAAGGACATATGGATCCAACAGAGGGAACTATTGATGCACCAATCGATCGCCATCCGCGTGAAGATTATCGTTTTGCAGTTGTTGCCGATGGAAAGCCAAGTATTACGCATTACAAGGCGCTCGAATTCTTTCCAGCAGTCTCCCTTTTAGAAATTGAATTAGAGACGGGTCGTACCCATCAAATTCGCGTTCATTTTTCGGCGCTGCGACATCCTTTAGTAGGGGATATGACGTATGGCGCTGACCATACAATCGCATCACGATTAGAGATGACCCGCCCTTGGTTGCACGCAAGAGAGTTGAAATTCATACACCCATCATCTGGTTCCGAGATTGCTTTCTTCTCGGAATATCCGCAAGACCTGACACGCTGCCTAGAAATATTGGCCAAGGGCCAACTCCCAGAAGCTCAGTAGTAATCTCTCCTAAATGTCCGCAGATTCCGGCTTCGTCCACTTACACGTTCATACCGAGTATTCAATGCTCGATGGAGCCGCGCGCGTTGATGAATTAGTAAAAGAAGTGGCTAACCAAGGAATGCCGGCAATAGCTATTACCGACCATGGGAATGTTTTTGGTGCATATGAATTTAATAAGAAAGCGATAGCTGCTGGAGTAAAGCCAATTATCGGCATCGAAGCATATGTTGCTCCTGAATCTCGATTTGAAAAGAAGCGGGTCAAGTGGGCCGATGGCGGCGAAGATGATGTTTCAGGCGGTGGTGCATATACCCATATGACGCTACTCGCTGAAAATAACGTAGGCCTTTCTAATCTATTTAAGCTCTCTTCACTGGCTTCACTCGAAGGCTATTACTACAAGCCAAGAATGGATCGAGACCTACTTTCTAAATATGCCAGTGGAATTATTGCGACAACTGGTTGTCCCGGCGGTGAGATTCAAACTCGATTGCGCATGGGGGCATATAAAGAGGCAAAGCAGGCGGCCAGTGAACTTCGCGATATTTTCGGAGTTGAAAACTTTTATCTGGAAATCATGGATCATGGAATTGATATTGAAAGTAGAGTTAAAGCTGATTTACTAAAACTTGGCTCGGAACTTGGATTGCCATTGTTAGCAACAAATGATCTGCACTACACCCATCATGCGGATGCAACATCGCATGAGGCACTTCTCTGTGTTCAATCTGGGTCAACGCTGGCTGACCCCAAACGATTCAAATTCGAAAATAGTGAGTTCTACCTAAAGAGTGCTGCCGAGATGCGGAAGCTATTCTCGGATATCCCACAAGCTTGCGACAATACTTTGCTAATTGCCGAGCGTTGCAATGTAACGATGCGCGAGAATGAGAATCTTCTGCCGCAGTATTCAGTCCCATCTGGTGAAACTGAAGATTCCTGGCTACGCAAAGAAGCAAATAAGGGTCTACTTGGAAGGCTAGATGGCAAAGTTAATGCGTCCTACCAGGAGCGGTTGAATTATGAATTAGATGTAATGATAAAAATGGGATTTCCAGGATATTTCTTAGTTGTATCTGATCTATGTTCACATGCCAGAAGCGTTGGAATTCGAGTTGGCCCAGGGCGTGGTTCAGCAGCCGGCTCTCTGGTGTCTTATGCACTTGGTATCACTGCACTGGATCCAATAAAACATGGTTTGTTGTTTGAGCGTTTTCTAAATCCAGAACGTATCTCGATGCCAGATATCGATCTAGATTTTGATGAACGTCGCCGATCAGAAATGATTGGATATGCGACGCAGAAATATGGCGAAGATAGGGTCGCGCAAATAATTACTTACGGAACTATTAAATCTAAGCAGGCCCTCAAAGATTCGACCAGAGTTCTTGGTTATCCATATGCCATCGGAGATAAATTGACTAAGGCTTTGCCACCGTCAGTTATGGGGAAAGATATTTCACTTGCTGGAGTCTTTGATACGAATAATGAGCGTTACGGGGAGGCCGGAGAATTTAGATCTCTGTATGAATTGGATCCGGATTCAAAACGGATTGTTGATACTGCCCGGGGGCTAGAGGGTTTAAAGCGACAGTGGGGCGTTCATGCTGCCGGCGTGATTCTTAGCAGAGAGCCGCTGTTGGATGTGATACCGATTCACCGCCGTGAAGCTGATGGCGCAATAATTACGCAATTCGATATGGGGGCTTGCGAATCTATCGGCTTACTTAAGATGGATTTCCTGGGGCTTCGGAACCTTTCAGTATTAGATGATTGCTTATTAAATATCAAAGCCAATAAAGGCATTGAGTTAGATCTGGCAACTCTTACCTTGGACGATTTGAAAACTTATCAATTACTTGGCCGCGGTGAGACTCTTGGTGTATTTCAGCTCGATGGTGGACCGATGCGAGCACTTTTGCGTCAGATGAATCCAGATTCCTTCGAAGATATTTCGGCTGTGATTGCACTCTATCGCCCGGGGCCGATGGGTGTTAATGCACATAATGATTATGCAGATCGAAAGAATAAACGACAAGAAGTTATCCCAATTCATCCAGAGTTGGTAGAAGCACTCTCAGAAATTTTAGGGGATACCTACGGTCTAATTGTTTACCAAGAGCAGGTAATGGCGATTGCGCAGAAAGTTGCGGGCTTTAGTCTTGGCCGTGCGGATCTTTTGCGAAAAGCAATGGGTAAGAAGAATAAAGATATTCTAGATAAGGAATATGTAAATTTTGAAAAAGGCATGACCGATAACGGTTTCTCGAAGTCTGCTATTGATAAATTATGGGAAACCCTGATCCCATTCTCTGACTATGCATTTAACCGGGCGCACAGCGCTGGGTATGGCATGGTCTCGTATTGGACCGGTTATTTAAAGGCAAACTATCCAACTGAATATATGGCCGCCCTGCTAACCAGCGTCAGGGATGATAAAGATAAGAGCGCGCTCTATTTGAATGAGTGCCGTCGGATGGGGATAAAAGTATTGCCACCTGATGTCAATGAATCTCAATCTGATTACACGCCTCTCGGCAATGACATCCGATTTGGATTGACGGCAATTCGAAATGTAGGTGAGAACGTTGTTGCCTCTATTGTGGCAAATCGAATGGCCCTTGGTCGCTATGAATCTTTTGGAGATTTCCTAACCAAAGTCGATGCGAATGTCTGTAATAAGAAAACTATCGAATCACTTATTAAAGGTGGGGCTTTTGACTCGCTTAGCCATCCGCGCAAGGGATTGACACTCATCTACCTGGAAGCAATTGACTCTGTCATGGAAGCTAAACGGGCTGAAGCAATTGGCCAATTCGATCTATTTGGTAGCGGGATGTCCTCCGACTCATCAATTATTACTAGCGTTGAAATTGAGATTCCAAACCAAGAGTGGGAAAAGGCGCTACTACTAAGTTACGAAAGAGAGATGCTCGGGCTGTATGTATCTGATCATCCACTCTTGGGAGTAGAGCACCTGCTACGTTCTTCAACTGATATGCCGATCAGTCAGGTAAATGATGAATCGGTTGGCCACGAACAGATTGTCACTATCGGCGGGTTAATTACCCAAATTCAGCGTAAAGTTTCGAGACGTGGTGACTCGTGGGCGATTGTCACAGTTGAGGATTTAGAGGGTGCTGTTGACGTTATGTTCTTTGCGAATTCTTACACCCAGCATTCAATGAATCTGATGGAAGATCGAATTGTGGTTATTAGGGGACGAATTGATAAGCGAGAAGAGCAAGTAAAAATTATGGCTCTAGATTTATCTCTTCCGGATATTTCACTCGCCCCAACTGGCCCACTAATTATTTCAATGGATACTATTCGTTGCACGCCACCAGTAGTGGACCGAATAAAAGAAATTCTGCGTTCACATCCTGGAAAACGTGAAGTCCATTTGAAGCTCGACGATGGTAGAAAGAGTCTGGTCATGAAAATAGGAGATGATCTAAGAGTTACCGCTTCACCTAGCTTGAGCGCTGACCTAAAGGCAATTCTCGGCCCCGACTGTCTGGTTTAGATTAGAATTACGGCATGAGCCCCATTGCGATTAGGACTGTAGATTTTCGCGGGCGCTCATTATCAAAAATCGGATATCGAAGTGAACTTCCACGGGCCGAATTAGATATTGAAAGAGCGCTCCTCACGATTTCTCCGATTCTTCAAATCGTGCAGACCGGAAGTGAATCTGAATTGCTAGATCTGTGTGAGAAATTTGATGGCGTCCGACCAAAAACTATTAAGGTCCCAATAGCTGAAATTGAATTAGCACTTAAATCTCTTGACTCAAAAGTTAGAGAAGCGCTAGAAGAGGCGATTCGCAGAATCACTAAGGCTCACACTGATCAATTGCGAAGCGAGATTTTTACTCAAGTTGTGGCTGGTGGCGAGGTAAGCCACAAACAAATTCCTGTTGATCGAGTTGGTCTCTATGTTCCGGGGGGTCTTGCGGTTTATCCAAGCTCAGTAATAATGAATGTTGTTCCCGCTCAGATTGCAAAGGTCTCGAGTATTGCAGTGGCATCACCACCACAAATCGAAAATGGTGGACTCCCAAATAAAACTATTCTGGCTACCTGTGCACTTCTAGGAATTACTGAGGTGTATGCAATCGGGGGAGCCCAGGCAATCGCGATGTTTGCTTATGGGGTTAAAGATGTCTGCGAGAGCGTGGATGTCGTAACCGGTCCAGGAAATATTTATGTCGCTGCAGCTAAGCGCGCTCTGCGCGGCCTAGTTGGAATCGATTCTGAAGCCGGGCCCACTGAAGTTGTTGTTCTAGCTGATCAGAGCGCCAATGCAAATGAAGTCGCTGCCGATTTAATTAGCCAGGCTGAACACGATGTAATTGCGGCCGCGATTTTGATTACTGATTCTGCGCAATTGGCTGAGGCAGTTAGAACCGAACTAGAAATTAAAGTATCGAAAACTAAGCACGAAGAACGTATTCGCACTGCACTATCGGGGAAGCAATCTGCAATAGTTTTGGTTGATTCAATCGCTCAAGGTGTAGACGTGGCAAATTCTTATGCAGCCGAGCACTTAGAAATTCAAACAGTCAACTCCAAAGAAGTTTCAAAACAAATCAGGAATGCTGGTGCAGTATTTATTGGAAGATTTACTCCGGTTTCGTTGGGAGATTATTCTGCTGGCTCAAATCACGTTCTTCCAACAGGTGGTTGCGCTTGCCATTCAAGTGGTCTCTCAGTCCAAACTTTCCTTAAGGGAGTTAGCTTTATCGAGTATGACGAGAGCGCTTTTAGTGAAATAGCAGCCAACGTAATAACTCTTGCCATCTCGGAAGACTTACCAGCACACGGAGAAGCGATGAGTGCGCGTTTTGAAGGCAGTAAATAACGGTGGTGCAAGATAATGAAAACTGGCCAAATTGGTTGCCAATTCGTAGCGAACTTGCAGATTTAAAACCATATGGGGCACCTCAGATTTCTGGTGTTCGAGCACTAAATACCAATGAGAATCCCTTTGAATTACCGGCTCAAGTTGTCACCGAGATGCTTCAGGCACTTCCAGAAGTTTTAGCGAATCTAAATCGTTACCCGGACCGTGACGCAGTTGTATTGCGAAGTGCGCTAGCTAAATACATTAGCAAATCTGCGGACGATGAATTCAACGTGCAGAATATCTGGGCCGCAAATGGAAGTAATGAAATATTGCAAACTCTGATGCTTGCGTGTGGTGGGCGAGGAGCACTCGGGTTCATTCCCTCCTATTCAGTTCATCCGTTAATCGCCAAGGCAACTGGAACCCACTGGATTTCTGGTGAACGCGAAGAAGAATTTGAAATA
Organism: Actinomycetes bacterium; assembly: GCA_037622205.1. Lineage (GTDB taxonomy): Bacteria > Actinomycetota > Actinomycetes > Nanopelagicales > Nanopelagicaceae > AAA044-D11. Next base: position 21,830 of record JASJJZ010000001.1, on the reverse strand, counting down.
GATATTAAGAAGGCTGTCAATAAAATTTCACAGAACAGACCAGGAATAACTTTTGTTACTACACCTAATAATCCCACTGGAACGGCTACTCCCTATGTCGCGCTTGAAGAGCTTGCCATCGCGTGTAGAGAAGTGGAGGGTTTGCTAGTAGTTGATGAAGCTTACGCCGAATTCTCAAAAGAAAAGTCAGCGGTAAATTTAATTGCACAATATCCAAATGTCGTAGTAGTCAGAACCATGAGCAAAGCATTCGCTTTTGCCGGCGCCAGAGTTGGTTATGCAGTCTGCAATGTGGCGATCGTCGATGCGATGCTCGTAACTCGGTTGCCTTATCACCTCAGTTCTACGACACAGGCGCTGGCACTAGTTGCACTAAAGAATTCGAAGGCGCTCCTTGCCGAAGTTGATGCCTTGATTGCAGAACGCAATCGGGTTGCAGCCGAACTCGTGAAACTAGGATTTGAAGTTTCACCGAGTAGTGCAAATTTCTTACTATTCCGAGGTTTCAGCGGAGATTCGAAAACTGCCTGGGAGTCGCTGGTAGCCGTTGGCGTTCTTGTGCGAGATGTCGGGCTTGATGGATATTTAAGAGTAACAATCGGCTTGCCGAGTGAGAATGCAGAATTTCTAACGGCAATAGCCACTCTTAGGCCATAATTACTTATTGGATTTAAAAATTACTCTGTAGTTAGTCGAAAAAAGTTAAAGAGGAGAGAGATGAGAACAGCTCAAGTAGTTCGCCAGACTAAGGAATCTAGTGTTGATGTAAAGATCAATCTAGATGGAACAGGTGCGATAGATATTGATACTGGTGTTCCGTTTTTCGATCACATGCTCTCACAATTAGGAAAGCATGCGGGCTTTGATTTAACTGTAAAAACTAAAGGAGATGTTGATGTGGATTCCCATCACACGGTAGAAGACACATCACTTGCATTTGGCCAAGCGCTGCGGGAGGCGCTAGGAGACAAGGCAGGAATTCGTCGCTTTGGTGATGCCATGGTTCCGCTGGATGAAGTGTTAGTTCAAGCTGCCGTAGATCTCTCTGGAAGGCCTTATTTAGTTCACCGCCAACCTGAAATCGTGGAGCTAATTGGAACCTTTGATACAACCTTGGGCCGGCATATTTGGGAATCAATTGTTGCCGAAGCCCGGATTGCGCTGCATATTCGAGTCTTGGAAGGACGAAATGCCCACCATGTATTCGAAGCGCAATTCAAGGCAGTTGCGAGAGCGTTGCGCGATGCTTGTGCAATTGATAATCGAGTGAGTGGAATTCCATCAACCAAAGGCGTTCTTTAAGCCTTGCATGTTTGTGCGCTCCCTATTGCTTCTAGCATTCTCGTTTCAGGCATAAATTAAATATAATTGTTCCTGATAGTTTTCTATTTCTGTAGAAGTTTTTTGCAGTTTATGACCAGAATTGTGACCACTTATTCAATAATTATTTTTCTAATTGGCTGGTTACCCCCCCTCTCTTTTCCTGCCAATATCTCCCGAATTAAGTCTGAAATCTCTATAACGGCTTAGCCTGACTCTGTTTCGCGCTGTTTCCTGCCTCACTGAGAGAGATAGCTAGGAAAGACAGAGGGGGTAGACAATGAGGCTAATAAAAATAGGATCAAGGTATGAGGTTACGACTAATAAAAGTTCTGGCCATTCTCGCCTTCTCCATAAGCGCGACTGCGGTTTATGTCAATGCAAATGCCGCGGTTAAAGTAGGAGCAAAATGCAAAGAAGTCGGACAAATTAAAGTTAAGAAGAACAACGAATTTACTTGTATATCCAAAGGCAAGAAGTTGGTCTGGAGCAAGGGTAAAACGGTGAAAAAGGATGATCCTCAAGTAGCACCAACACCAAGACCAACGAAAGCGCAGGCCAGTTTTTCATTCAAGTACAACATTGATGAGAGCTTGCCTAAAGATTATGCGATTAAGTTCAGAGATACTATGAAAAATCTGGGCGAAGTAATTCCTATAGATCCGAAGATAGGTGAAAATCCCGAAATATCAAAGGAGTCGGGGAATCCTTTCATGAATATTTATGTGGCTAGGGAGGGAGCAAATGCGTGGCCCGATACGGTAACTCGACACGGAGACAATTGCTTATGCGGTAATGGGCGAGAGACCTGGATGAATTTAACACTCTACAACTATGACATTGAGAGCAACAACGTCAGCTTTCTTGATGGATTAGTCGCACATGAGGACTTCCATGTGTATCTGATGTCACTATCAAAAAATGTTCTGCGACCTAAATGGCTGGCTGAAGGTACAGCTACTTTGTTCTCCGATTTGTATGAGAACCAGTATTACGGTCAATGGGATTTGGAGTGGAAAATCCAGAATGATTCGTCAAAGTTCGTTTTTCCTAATCCTAAGTTATTTGAAAAATTTGAGTCATCAGAAGAAGACTCCACAGGAAAGGCGATGGATAGTAATTATGGCAGTTCAGTATTTATGGTTTTAGTCTTGGTGAAGGAATTACAGAAACAGGGAATCTCCGAGCAGAGAGCTTTTGAAATGGTATTCAAAGATTTTTGGGTTGAAAATGGTCAGCTACCCCAGTTTATTGAGCTAGATGGCGGCAACGAAAGGAACACTGTAGATTGGCAAAAAATATTTAAGTCTCTCTTTAAAATGGATGTAGGGACCTTTTACACACGCTTACAAAGTGAATATTCTCTTGCAGATTACAAGGCAGACTACAAAAAGGTCCTCCCAAGTAAGTCTTTAAAAATCCAAGATATCTTCGTAAGCAAGTAGCACCTGGGTGATTAAGCTTTAGTTTTGTAGGACTATTCTTAAGAGCTACGCTCATGATATTGGGGAGGATGACTCCAAATGTGTAGAAGTCTTTGAAGGGAAAATGATCGCCCGGTGAAAGCACTTTGTGACCATAATGTGACCATAATGCAGAACACTAGGAGTTAAAGGAAGAAATGAAACTCAATTCACGCGTGAAAACGCCCCTGCTAACTAATGCAGGCAATTTTCCAATCAAAGGTGTTCTTTGATCGCAATTCTTGATTATGGTTCTGGGAATTTGCGTTCGGCACAGCGAGCATTTGAACTTGCGGCGAAGAACGTTGTTGTCACCCGAGATGCAAAAGTTTGCAGCGAAGCAACTGCGCTAATCGTTCCTGGTGTCGGTGCATTCGCGGCCTGTATGGAGCAATTAATCAAAGTCGGTGGCGCCGAGATAATTGCAGATCGTGTTGCTAAGGCTCGTCCGATATTTGGAATTTGTGTTGGGATGCAGGTTCTTTTTGATTCGAGTAGTGAGAAGAAGGAGACCCAAGGTTTGGGTATCTTGCCCGGAAAGGTAAGTAAACTAGAAGCTCCGATTTTGCCGCACATGGGTTGGAATAACGTGACTACTTCGAAAACTTCTAAATTATTTAAAGGCGTGGAAAGTGAATCCTTTTACTTTGTCCACTCGTATGCGGCAAAAAAACCGATACCAGAAGCTGTAAATACTTTAACAAATTACAGCGAAGATTTCTTGGCTGCTGTGGAGAAAGATTTTGTTGTCGCTACACAATTTCACCCAGAGAAAAGTGGAGCAGCAGGGGCAAAATTAATTACGAATTGGGTGGCGACGTTGTGACTCTGCCGAAATTAGAGATTCTGCCAGCGATAGATGTTAAAGATGGGCGAGCAGTTCGGCTGGTTCAAGGTGAATTAGCTGCGACTAGCACTTACGGGCTTCCAGTGGAAGTTGCCAGTGAATTTGTATCTCACGGCGCAAAGTGGATTCACCTAGTTGATTTAGATGCCGCTTTTAGTAGTGGAAATAACTTTGAATTGATTAGAGAAGTGATTGCAAGTGTTGACATAAGCGTTGAACTCTCGGGTGGTATCCGGGATGATGCTTCGCTGGAACGAGCACTTTCTACCGGGTGCGACCGCGTTAATCTGGGGACGGCGGCGATCGAAAATCCGGAGTGGACTGCAAAAGTTATTGCGCAATACGGAGCGAAGATTGCCGTAGGCCTTGATGTAAGAGGCCACACGCTGGCCACACGTGGCTGGACCGAAGCCGGCGGAGATCTCTTTGAAATGATCACAAAATTGGATGCTGCTGGGTGCTCGCGTTACATAGTCACAGATGTAAGTAAAGATGGAACTCTCACCGGTCCAAATTTAGAATTACTTCGTGAGGTTTGTTCGGCAACAAAGACACCGATTGTCGCGAGCGGTGGAATTTCTAAGTTAGAAGATTTACTTGATTTGAGGACCATGACAGCTATTGGTATTGAAGGCGCAATTGTAGGCAAGGCAATTTATTCTGGAGCGTTCACTATTGCTCAAGCTTTAGATGTGGCAAGCAATTGACACTAGCAAAACGAATTATTCCATGTCTTGATGTTGCGGGCGGACGAGTTGTTAAGGGTGTTAACTTCAAGGATTTAAGAGATGCTGGCGATCCAGTAGAGCTCGCAAAGAGATACGACCTGGAAGGCGCAGATGAATTAACTTTTCTTGATATCTCAGCAAGTATTGAGGAGCGAGAAACAACCTTAGAGATTGTGCGACAAACAGCAGAGCAAGTTTTTATTCCATTGACCGTTGGCGGTGGAATTCGTAGCGTAGAGAATGTTAACGAGTTACTGCGAGCCGGAGCCGATAAAATTTCAATAAACACGGCTGCGATTGCCAGGCCGAAATTAATTAATGAGATCTCTGATCGTTTTGGGAATCAAGTTTTAGTTCTTTCAGTCGATGCCAGACGCGCTGATACTAAATCTGGTTTTGAAGTTACAACACATGGGGGCCGGGAGAGTGCAGGGTTAGATGCCTTGGCTTGGATAGAAGAAGCAATACTTAGAGGCGTTGGGGAGATTCTTTTGAACTCAATGGATGCCGATGGGACAAAATCTGGATTTGATATCGAGATGTTGTCAGTTGTGCGAAAGATTTCAAGTGTTCCAGTGATTGCAAGTGGGGGCGCAGGAAAGATATCTGATTTTGCAGAAGCTCTTTCCGCTGGCGCAGATGCAGTTCTGGCGGCTAGCGTCTTTCATTTTGAGGAAATTAAGATTTCAGATGTCAAAAATGATTTGATAAAACGCGGTTTTCCAATTCGCAGATGAGCCGAAATAGTGGAGAATAGGCGGGTGTCCACACTGCCGGTTGAGATATTAAAGCGGTTTAGCGCTGGCGAATTAGTTGCGGCTATTGCGCAAGATGCAGCATCAAAAGAGGTGTTGATGATGGCTTGGATGAATGAAGAATCACTCAATCGAACCTTAGAAACAAAACGTGCAACATATTGGAGCCGAAGTCGAAACTCGCTCTGGGTGAAGGGCGAGACCTCAGGCCATTTTCAAGAAGTTCTTTCAATCTCTTTCGACTGCGACAGTGACTGCCTGCTGTTGTTAGTCAATCAAACTGGGGCGGCCTGCCATACTGGCGAGCGAAGCTGTTTTCATTCAGAAATATCGCTGCCATGATAAAAATATTTTTGCTCTTGATTTCAACTGCTCTTCTTGCATATCTAATTTTGCGGATTTCGCGTCGCGGGATCTCTAAGAAGTATGACCGCAAGCCAGAAAATTCTTGGAGTGCGTTAAACGATGGAATTGACCCAACCATATGAAGAAGATTCAGCCTTGGCTAACTTTTAGCTTTCGATTAGTTTTAGGTGGGGTACTGCTGGTGGCAGGCGCACTAAAAGTCACCGATCCATATGGTTCAGCAACTTCGGTTCGGGCATATCAAATACTCCCAGTTGATTTAGCAAATCTTCTGGGCTTTGTTCTGCCTTTTATCGAGGTGGGGATTGGAATCTTTTTAATAGTTGGAATTTGGGTTCGATTAGCTGCCATAGCCGGTGGTGCTTTGATGCTGGTATTCGTCATAGCAATAGCTCAGGCCTGGATCAGAGGAATTTCCCTCGATTGCGGATGTTTTGGGAAGGGCGGGCTTCTTGCTAGCGATGAACTTCCAGTCTGGAATTACACGTTAGAAATTGCGAGAGATATAGCACTTGCTGTGGTTGGTGGTTATTTATTCCGCTTTCCGCAGGGTAAATTAGGCTTCGATAAATAAGACAAATAACATCTGATAAAACATCTAGGAGAGATGCAATGGCAAATAGTAACTCTGGCGATAAAGGATTACGCGTAATCGTAATCGGAATGATTGTTTTCGTAATCGCAGTGACTGGAATTTTTATCTATTTTGATAAAAAACCAGTAACAAATGCGGCCGCGCCGGCATCGGTCTCCCAAGCAGATGGATCGGGATTGGTCTTCAACCCAGAATTAGAGAACCAAATTGATATCTGGGAAGACTTCCAGTGCCCAGCTTGTCGCAGTTTTGAAGCCACAAATAATGAATATATCAAGAAGGTGATTGTGGAGAAAAAAGCTAAAGTCGTCTTCCACCCACTTACATTTATTGGAGAACGTTCAAGTAATGGAGTCAATGAATCAATCATCGCCGCAAACGCCGCAGCCTGCGCGATGGATGAAGGCAAGTTCCTAGAGATGCACGAGTTGATTTATCAGAATCAGGGATCCGAGAATTCTGGAAGATACTCCAAGGAATTTATGATCATGCTTGGTCTCAAAGCGAATTTAACTTCCGCTAAATTCCAAGATTGTGTTAATGGTGGGAATTACGATGGTTGGACCGAAGCCAGTTCTTCCTATGCAGCCGTGAAAAATGTCAATTCGACACCAACCGTTACCGTAAATGGTAAGGAATTGAGTCGGGAGACCCCTGAGAACGACTACAACAACCCGGCTAAATTCGAAGCAGCACTTGCAGCTGCCGGAATTAAGTAACCACTAAAGGCTGTTATCTACCAACCCTAAATGAGGAAATTTATCCCAACTCCGAGTTCATCAACTTTGGAGTTGGGATTTTTTACTTTTCACTTCTATGCCTTAACGATTCTTCTTGGGATTTCGGTAGCTATCTGGCTCACAAAGAGGAGATACGTATCGCTCGGCGGAAATCCGACTGAAGTAACTGACCTCGCAATCGTTGCAGTCCCAGCAGGAATCATTGGCGGGCGGATATATCATGTTATAACTTCACCACAGAAATACTTTGGCGAAAATGGTTCACCGATTCAAGCACTTCAAATTTGGCGGGGTGGTTTAGGAATTTGGGGCGCAATTGCAGTCGGCGCTTTAGCCACATTCATTTTCTTCAAAGTTAAGAGAAGATCACTCTCCTTTTACCAACTGGCAGATGCGATTGCACCGGGCCTCTTAATCGCGCAGGGGATCGGAAGATTTGGCAATTGGTTTAATGGCGAATTATTCGGAAAACCCACTTCACTATCCTGGGGCTTAGAGATTCCTTTTGAAAATAGACCACTTGGATATGAAAGTTTTACAACTTTTCACCCGACCTTTCTTTACGAAGCCATCTGGTGCTTCCTCGTGGCCTGGTTGCTTCTTAAGCTTAAGTTCTTCAAAAATCTTCCACCAGGTGTGATATTTATTTTCTATGTTCCGTCATATTCCTTAGGGCGATTTTTCATCGAGTCCCTTCGAATAGATGAGGCAAACTTGATCTTTGGCATGAGGCTGAACCTTTGGGTCTCGGGTTTACTTTTTCTAGGAGGCTTAGGTCTCTTCTTCCGCAGCATTTCGCGAAATACTGAAAAACGATAATGGCACGGGATATGGTTAAGCCATGGCTTTAGAGGACGTTTATCAGAGAAACGCAGAACACAAAACTCACCGTGCGGGTTGGTTGCGCGCTGCAGTTCTCGGGGCAAATGATGGTCTGGTTTCTACTGCAAGTTTGATGATTGGCGTATCAGCTGCTAGAGCCGATAGTTTTTTAATCACCGCAGGAGCGGCAGGAATTGCGGCCGGTGCAATGTCGATGGCGGTTGGCGAATATATTTCGGTGAGATCTCAGAATGACATTGAGGAATCTGATCGATTATTAGAAATCGAACATCTTGAAATTGACCCGGCAGGAGAGTTAGAAGAGCTGATTGAAATTTATGTGAAGCGCGGATTAGATCGAGATTTAGCTTCTAAGGTCGCCCAAACTATGACCGACCATGACGCCCTTGGGGCGCATCTTCGGGATGAACTTGGGCAGTTTCCACATACCAAGCCTCGCCCCGTTCAGGCCGCTGTAGCGTCAGCGCTAAGTTTCACCGCAGGTGGACTTCTTCCATTCGCCGGCGCCTTTCTTCCACTGAGTGGCTCAAAGGTAATAGGAATTATTGTCTTTACTTTTCTAGGTTTAATTGGCACTGGCCTCATGAGCGCCCGCATCGCTGGTTCGTCCTATCCAAAAACTACGATTCGAATACTAATTGGCGGCTCTTTGGGTATGGCTATCACAGCGGGGATTGGATCCTTACTTCACTTGGCCGGCATTTAAATCGATCTGCGATTTTTATCCTTTTTGATGTATTCTTAACTAAGCAAATCTTTGGGCCACTGTTGTCCCGAACTACCTAATTTAAATCTCTAGTTAAATCTCTAGGAGTTCTCGTGACCTTATTTTCAACAGTGCCTTTGGCGCAGGGTTTATATGACCCATCACAAGAGCGAGATTCTTGTGGTGTTGCAATGGTTGCGACTCTAACTCGTAGAGCTTCACACGAAATAGTTTCTCAAGGCCTCACCGCGCTTCGCAATATGGAGCATCGTGGTGCAACCGGAGCCGAACCTGATAGTGGTGATGGTGCTGGAATTCTGATTTGTATTCCAGATGCGTTCTATCGGGAAGTCGTAGATTTCAAATTGCCAGAGCCTGGGAAATATGCGACTGGAATTATTTTCATTGATAAATCTTTCTCTGATCGATCAGCGCTAGAAGCGATTGCGAATGAAGAGGGGCTGCAAATCTTGGGCTGGCGTGAGCTCCCAATTGATTCCAAAGCAATTGGTAAAACTGCGCTCTCTGTAATGCCTAAATTTGAACAGATATTTATCAGCGGGGCTAACGACGAAATTGATTTAGATTTAGAACGACTCGCTTTCTGCTTCAGAAAGCGAATGGAGCATCAATTCCCACTTTATGTTCCATCACTTTCGGTTAGAACTATTGTTTATAAGGGAATGCTTACAACAGGACAGCTTGAAGAATTTTTCCCAGATTTATCTGATGTCCGCGTTGTTTCAACTCTGGCGTTGGTGCACTCTAGATTTTCAACCAATACCTTTCCTTCCTGGCCACTTGCACATCCTTATAGATTCATCGCGCACAATGGTGAAATCAATACGGTTCGCGGTAACCGTAACTGGATGCGCGCCCGTGAATCTTTATTAGCCAGCGATATTATTCCTGGAGATTTAAATCGCCTATTTCCAATTGTAGATACTTCAAGCAGCGACTCCGGGTCCTTCGATGAAGTTCTAGAACTTTTATATCTTGGCGGACGTTCGCTACCCCATGCAGTATTAATGATGATTCCAGAAGCTTGGGAGAATCACGCAACCATGTCGAAGTCGCGCAAAGATTTCTACGCATTTCACTCCACAGTTATGGAGCCTTGGGATGGACCCGCATGCATAACTTTCACTGATGGAAGACAAATTGGCGCAGTCTTGGATCGCAATGGATTGCGTCCTTCTCGTTATTGGATCACAAAATCTGGCTTAGTTGTTCTCGCAAGTGAGTTTGGCGTATTAGATTTCAAGCCGGAAGAAATCGAGAGCAAAGGTAGATTAAAACCAGGACGCATGTTCCTTGTAGATACCGAAGCTGGTCGGATTATTGAAGATGACGAAATTAAGGATGGCTTGGCTAGCGCTGCGCCCTATGGCGAGTGGCTACACGCCGGACTTGTGCGCCTTGAGGATTTACCTGCACGTGAACATATTGTTTATCCGCACTCTTCTGTCGTGCGTCGCCAACGGGCATTTGGTTATACCGAAGAAGAGCTAAGAATTATTTTGACACCAATGGCTAAATCTGGTGGCGAAGCACTTGGTTCAATGGGAACTGATTCACCGATTGCAGCTTTATCAGCCAAGCCCAGGTTGCTCTATGACTACTTCTCACAATTATTCGCTCAAGTTACAAATCCTCCGTTAGATGCAATTCGGGAAGAGCTGGTAACAAGTTTGGCTGGTTCAGTAGGACCAGAATTCAATCTTCTTGATCCGGGTCCAGCATCCTGTCGTCAGATCGCCTTAGATTTCCCAGTAATTGATAATGATGAACTTGCCAAACTTATTCATGTTAATGCCGATGGAAATCAACCAGGATTTGCCGCATATGTTGTTCGTGGGTTATTTCCAGTTCAGGGTGGTGGGGAAGCGCTTGCAAATCGCATCACCGAAATCCGACAAGAAGTTTCACAAGCTATCAAAGATGGTGCACACATAATTGTTCTCTCTGATCGTGATGGCGATGCCGAAGATGCACCGATTCCATCCCTACTTCTAACAGCAGCTGTTCATCATCATTTAATTCGCGAAAAAACGCGAACCAAAGTTGGACTAGTTGTGGAATCAGGTGAGGTTCGCGAAGTTCACCATGTTGCTCTACTGGTTGGTTTTGGTGCCGCCGCTATTAATCCTTACCTTGCCATGGAGTCTGCCGAAGATCTAGTTCGCCAAGGTGTAATCACTGGCATTACCCCAGAGAAGGCAGTCGCAAATTTAATTAAATCACTTGGCAAAGGTGTTTTAAAAGTTATGTCGAAGATGGGTATTTCAACTATCTCTTCCTATACCGGTGCCCAAGTATTTGAGGCAATTGGTTTATCACGTGAAGTCGTCGATGAATATTTTGTTGGAGTCACTTCCAAACTGGGTGGTGTTTCAATTGACTTGATCGCCCAAGAAACTATTGCGCGACACCACATTGCTTATCCACCAGGAGGGGAAATTCCTGGAACTAAGCGGCTACCAATTGGTGGCGAGTATCAATGGCGCCGCGAAGGTGAGCCACATTTATTTGACCCTGAAACAGTTTTTGCGTTGCAGCATGCAACTCGTAATAAGCGCTATGACATATTTAAGAAATACACGAATCGAGTCGATGATCAGTCAAAGCGTCTAATGACACTTCGCGGGCTCTTTGAATTCAAAACCGGACTTCGTCCAGCTATTTCTATTGAAGAAGTTGAGAGCCGTTCTGAAATTATTAAGAGATTTTCTACTGGCGCGATGTCCTATGGCTCGATATCAGCAGAGGCACACGAGACTCTTGCCATAGCCATGAATCGCCTTGGCGGTAAATCAAATACTGGTGAAGGTGGCGAAGATCCAGATCGTTATATTTTGGACGCAAATGGGGATTCCCGGCGATCAGCCATCAAACAGGTAGCTTCCGGTCGCTTCGGTGTAACTAGCCAATATTTGGTTAATGCTGATGATATTCAAATCAAAATGGCTCAAGGCGCAAAACCTGGCGAAGGTGGGCAGCTTCCAGGCGGGAAGGTTTATCCATGGATAGCTAAAGTTCGTTTTTCAACTCCAGGAGTTGGATTAATTTCACCGCCACCACATCATGATATTTATTCAATTGAAGATCTGGCCCAACTAATCCATGATCTGAAGAATGCAAATAAAGATGCACGAATTCACGTCAAATTGGTTGCTGAGGTGGGCGTCGGAACAGTTGCCGCGGGTGTTAGCAAAGCGCATGCAGATGTTGTTTTGATCTCAGGACACGACGGCGGAACAGGTGCATCGCCACTAACTTCATTGAAGCATGCCGGAGCTCCTTGGGAATTAGGTCTTGCGGAAACCCAGCAGACGCTGATGCTTAATGGTTTGCGCGATCGCATTGTTGTGCAAGTTGATGGTCAAATGAAGACTGGACGTGACGTTGTTATAGCGGCGTTGTTGGGCGGCGAAGAATTTGGTTTTGCTACTGCGCCACTTGTTGTTTCAGGTTGCGTAATGATGCGAGTTTGTCATCTGGACACTTGCCCAGTTGGTGTTGCAACTCAAAATCCAGAATTACGTGCAAAGTTCAACGGAAAACCAGAGTTTGTTGAAACCTTCTTTGAATATATAGCGGATGAAGTCCGGGAGAATTTAGCAGCTCTTGGATTTAGAACTTTAGAAGAGGCAATTGGTCAGGTTGAATACTTAGATACTAAGAAAGCAATCACACATTGGAAGGCAAGTGGTTTGGATTTGGCTCCGCTATTAGCTGCGCCAGTCTTCGACACCGATGCGCCTCGTCGAAACACAACTACCCAAGATCATGGCTTAGCTGGGGCGCTAGATAATAAATTGATTGAACTAGCAGCACCTGCGCTTAACTCAAATGAGATTGTAAATATCGAAATGCCAATTAAAAATGTTAATCGCACCGTTGGAACGATGTTGGGTTCTGAAATAACTCGTAAATTTGGTGGCGCCGGCCTGCCAAAAGACTCTGTAAATATTAATTTTCACGGAACCGCGGGCAACTCATTTGGCGCCTTTATTCCACAAGGGTTAACACTTCGACTTTATGGTGATGCGAATGATTACGTGGCAAAGGGTCTTTCAGGTGGTCGGGTGATTGTTAGACCAGATGAGAAGGCAACATTCGCGTCCGAACTAAATGTAATTGCTGGAAATGTAATTGGGTATGGCGCTACCGGTGGCCAAATCTTTATCCGGGGAAGAGTTGGCGAGCGGTTCTGCGTAAGAAACTCTGGCGCAACTGCAGTCGTTGAAGGCATTGGCGATCACGGATGCGAATATATGACCGGTGGAATTGCGCTAATTCTTGGAAGAACTGGACGCAACTTCGCAGCAGGTATGTCTGGCGGAAGAGCATTTGTCCTTGATCTCGATGCGGCGCTGGTAAACACAGAGTTAGTAGATGTGCTTTCGTTGCCGGGAGATCAGGAAATATTTGTCAGAGATTTACTATCAAACTTCGAAGTTGAAACAGGTTCTAAGGTTGCAAATGAGTTACTGAAGAATTGGGATGAGAAGAAGAAGCGTATTTCGATGGTTATGCCTCGGGATTATGCGCGCGTACTTGCGGCAATGGAGCGAGCTGAACGTGAAGGTTTACCAGTAGATAAGGTTGTTATGGAGGCATTAAATGGGTGATCCAAAGGGTTTTTTAACAACACCTCGTGAAACTCCAACCCGTAGACCAGTAGATGTTCGCATTCTTGATTGGAAAGAAGTTTATGAGCCCCAAGATTTATCTGTATTAAAGAAGCAAGCTGGTCGCTGCATGGATTGCGGAGTTCCGTTCTGTCATCAGGGTTGCCCACTTGGGAATCTAATTCCAGAATGGAATGATTTGATCTGGCGCGGTGAAATGAGCGAAGCGATGGATCGCTTACACGCGACAAACAATTTTCCAGAATTCACTGGTCGGCTATGTCCGGCGCCTTGTGAAACTGCATGCGTTGTCGCCATTAATGCCGAAGCTGTAACTATTAAGCAGGTTGAACTTCGCACGATAGAAGAGGCATTCGCTAGTGGTTCTGTGATTCCTCTTCCCTCTGAGAGACTTACTGGTAAAACTGTCGCAGTAATTGGTTCTGGTCCGGCAGGCCTTGCGGCCGCACAGCAATTAACGCGTGCGGGTCATACGGTTGCGGTTTACGAACGCGGAGCAAAGCCAGGTGGTCTACTTCGCTACGGAATTCCAGAATTCAAAATGGAGAAATCAATTGTTGACCGTCGAATCTCTCAGATGCAGAGGGAAGGCACGCGTTTTCGTAGTGGAATAAATGTTGGTGTCGACATAACTGGAGGTGAACTTAAGGCGAAATATGATGCAATTGTTCTAGCAGTTGGTGCTACTAACTGGCGCGACCTTCCAGTTCCGGGTCGTGAATTGTTGGGAGTGCATCAAGCGATGGAGTATTTACCTTGGGGGAATGCTCAAGGCCTAGATGAATTAACAGTGGCTCCGCAAATTGATGCTAAAGGCAAGCATGTTGTCATTCTTGGTGGCGGCGATACCGGTGCTGATTGTTTAGGAACCGCAATTCGCCAAGGCGCGGCGAGTGTTACCCAACTCGAAATTATGCCTAGACCAACAGAGGAACGTCCTTCTGCACAACCGTGGCCAACTTATCCAATGATTTATCGGATAAGTAGCGCACACGAAGAAGCCGGGGAGCGCATGTTCGCGGTCTCGACCGAAGAATTTCTTGGTGATTCCAACGGTAATTTACGTGCAATTAAACTTGTAGAAACTGAATTAATTGATGGGAAATTTGTGAAAGTAGAAGATTCAGAGAAAGAATTACAAGCGGACTTGGTATTTCTTGCGTTGGGATTCGTTGGACCAGAAAAATCTGAACTTTTGGAGCAACTGAAAGTCACTTTTGATGATCGAGGAAACATTATTCGAGATGACAAGTATGCGACCGCCGTCCAAGGTGTTTATGTGGCAGGCGATGCCGGTCGTGGACAGTCTCTGATTGTTTGGGCAATTGCTGAAGGCAGAAGCGCTGCAGCGGCTGTTGATGAATTTCTTATTGGTGAAACGCAGTTACCCTCACCAATCGAACCAACTGCTCATTCAATGATGGTCTAATAGATCTTTCGTTACACTAATAACTTAATAGGAAGCGGTTATAAAATGCGTAAAGCAAAGATTGTTTGCACCATGGGGCCAGCAGTAGAGGCGCCCGAGAAGGTAGAGCAATTAATTGCTGCCGGTATGAACATGGCTCGACTGAATTTATCTCACGGTGGTTATCCAGAGCACCAAGCAAGGCTCGACGCCGTGCGGGCAGCTGCGCTGAAAGCGGGTGTAGCAGTGGCGGTTCTTGTGGACCTGCAGGGTCCAAAAATTCGCTTAGCTAGATTCGAAAATGGACCACACGATCTCGCACGCGGCGATATTTTTACGATTACAACTGATGAAGTTTCTGGCACTAAGGAGCGAGTCGGAACCACTTATAAAGGACTTCCAGGAGATTGCAAAGCAGGGGATCGGATTCTTATTGACGATGGAAAAGTTACCGTTGAAGTTCTCGAAGTTAAAGGTAATGATGTAATAACAAAATGCATTGAACCTGGCGCAGTTAGTAACAACAAAGGCATAAATCTTCCTGGAGTAGCTGTTTCAGTCCCGGCGCTCTCAGAGAAAGATAAGGAAGATTTGCGTTGGGGTTTGCGCGCAGGTGCGGACTTTATTGCGCTCTCTTTTGTTCGTAGTGCAAAGGATATTAATGATGTGCATCTAATCATGGAGCAAGAAGGAATTCATAGACCAGTTATTGCCAAGATTGAGAAACCACAGGCCGTTGAAAATTTAGTGGAAATTATCGCCGCCTTCGATGGAATTATGGTTGCAAGAGGTGATTTGGGTGTTGAGATGCCAATTGAAGAAGTCCCTCTAGTTCAGAAGCAATGCGTAATGCTTTCACGTGAAGCTGCTAAGCCGGTAATTGTGGCAACTCAGATGCTCGATTCAATGATTTCAAGTTCTAGACCAACAAGAGCCGAAGCCACAGATTGTGCAAATGCGGTTTTGGATGGAGCAGATGCCTTGATGCTTTCGGGAGAAACAAGCATCGGCGAATTTGCGATTGAGGCAGTTACAACTATGGCGCGAATTATTGAAAGAACCGAAGAAGTCATGTTGGATCGAATTCCTGCACTTCGTCACGACCCTAAAACAAAAGGTGGCGCGATTACTAAGGCTGCGACCGAAGTCGGCGCAATTATTGGGGCCAAGTATTTAGTGGCTTTTACTCAGAGTGGAGATTCAGCTCGCCGGATGTCGAGACTTCGTTCTCCGATAAATATTATGGCGCTAACGCCAACCCCAGAAGTTTTCAATCAACTTGCCTTATCTTGGGGAGTTGAACCAAAAATTACTCCGATGGTTTCACATACCGATGAAATGGTTGCTCAAGTAGACCGGATATTAATTGACTCTAATCGAGTTGCTAAAGGCGATAGCGTCATCATCGTCGCAGGTTCGCCCCCTGGGATTCCAGGATCGACCAATGCCATGCGGGTGCACCGAGTGGGGGATGCGGTCGGAGGAATTGCTCCGGCATATCGCCAGTAGTTAAAGTATGGGCAGTAATTGATTTAAGAAGATTTAAGAAGATTTAAGAAGATTGCCTCGGTACTCCAACGGTAGAGAGGGCGGACTCAAAATCCGCACAGTGTCGGTTCAAATCCGACTCGAGGCACGTGAGTGAAAAAAAATCTGCCAGAATTTTGGTTGCGGAAGATGAGGCGTTAATTCGCCTTGACCTGGTTGAAATGTTAACTGAGGCCGGGTATGAAGTTGTCGCACAAGCGGCGAATGGTGTGGAAGCCATTGCGCTGGCAAAAGAATTTAAGCCGGACCTGGCTATTCTCGATGTAAAAATGCCTGAGCTTGATGGAATTTCTGCGGCGCAAGAGATCATCGAAATCTCGCCGGTATTGATGCTCACGGCATTTAGTCAGAAAGAGTTAGTGGAACGTGCAAGAGATGCTGGCGTGATGGCATACGTGGTTAAACCATTTAGCATCAACGACTTAACACCTGCTATTGAAATTGCGATGAGCCGGCACTTGCAAATGCGGTCATTAAAAGAAGAGGTCAGTGATTTACATGAGCGCCTAGAAACTAGAAAAGTTATTGATCGCGCAAAAGGTATCTTGATGGCAGCTATGAATTTGAGTGAACCAGATGCTTTTAGCTGGATTCAGCGAGCGGCGATGGATCGGCGCATCAGCATGAAGGCTGTGGCCGAGGCCGTGATTTCGCCAGATTCGGCGCTCGACCGCTAACGGTTGGTCTGCCGATACATAACAATTAGGTAAAGAGTTCGTAAATCGCACAATTTCACTTGAATTAACGCTCTATTGCCCGATAGCCTACCTGTCTCCCTGTCCCGGGACGGAAAAATCAATCTGTAGAGATACAGGAAACAGGAAGGTATATATGAATAAGAACTTAAAAAGAGTTCTTGCAGTAGCAATTGCCTCAGGCTTGGCACTTGGAACTGTTGGAACCACTCAAGCGAGTGCGAAGAAGAAGGTCAGAACAGTTACGCTTGCATTTCAGGGTCCGCTTACTGGTCCAGATGCGCAACTTGGCCAGGATCAACTTCCAGGTGCACTGTTTGCTCTTGCTGAATACAACGCAAAGAATCCAAAGCGTCAGGTTCTCCTTGTAAAGGCTGACTCACAATGTGATGGAACTGTTGCTGCGAACGTAGCTCCAGGAGTTGCTAATGACAAGAAGATTGTTGGCGTAATCGGAACTTCTTGTTCCGGAGAAGCTCGTAACTCTTTCCCTTCATACATTGCTGCTGGTTTGCCAATGGTTTCACCATCAGCTACTGCTGTTGGCTTAACGGATCCAAAAGCATCTGACCGTGGATTCCCAATTTTCCACCGAGTCCTTGCAAATGATAAGTTTCAAGCACCAGCTCTAGTAAAAGTTGGCGCTAAGGGTGTTACTTCACCTAAGTTCTACATGGTTGATGACCAGACAACTTACGGAGCTGGGCTTGCAGAATATGCAAAGCCACATGCTAAGAAAGCTGGCTCAGTAGTTGGTCTAGAGTCAGTACCTAAAGGAACTGCTGATTATTCATCTGTGACATCTAAAATAAAGGCTTCCGGAGCTAATATAGTTCTTTACGCTGGATACACTGCAGATGCTGCTAAATTCTTCAAGTCGCTTAGAGATGGCGGCTACAAGGGTGTTATCGCGGCTGGCGATGGCGTAAATACTTCGGACTTCCCAAGTCTTGTTGGTAGTGCCGGCGAAGGAGTTCGTTTGGTTGCACCAGATGTTCCTTTCGACTTGCTAGTTAGCGCAGAGAAGTTAGCTGCATTTACTAAGTCAACAGGAGTTAAGATTCCTGGCTTATATGTAACATCAACTTACGATGCAGCTAATGTATTTCTTTCTTGCTTCGACAAGGGCAAGTACAACCGTCCAGGAATTCAGAACTGCATCACCAACGGAACTTTCAACGGTGTTTCTGGAGGCAAGATCAAGTTCGATCGCTATGGAGACATCATTGGTGGAGCACCAGTTGGTGAATTCCTCGTTAAAGGTGGCGCGATTGGCTATGTAGGAATCGCATAATTTGCGTTTTCTGCAATAAATCAATACAGAGTAAGTGAATCAATAAGCGTGGCAGGTCTGGTTTAAGGCCAGGGCTGCCACGCTATTCAATAGAATCCATCAAGGGAATTGGGTCAAATGAATTTTTCTGTAGTTACATCGCAATTCGCCTCACTCGTCCTTCAGGGAGTTGCGCTAGGCCTAATTTATGCTTTGATCGCCCTTGGTTACACGATGGTTTATGGAGTACTTAGGCTGATCAACTTTGCAAACTCCGAAGTTTTCATGGTGGGAACTTTTACAGTTCTTTTCATACAGGTTACAGTCTTGGGCCATCCGGTTACTCGCGAGCCCATGCATGGTTGGCCACTAATTCTTGCCTTAACGCTCAGTTTGATAGCGGCGATGAGTGTATGCGCACTACTCGCAATGCTAGTTGAAGTTGTGGCGTATCGCAGACTCAGAGCAAAGGGTGCAAATCGATTGGCAAGTTTAATCTCTGCTATCGGAGTCTCCATTTTTCTTTCAGAATCTTGGCGAAATTTTACTGACTCACGCCCACAAGCGGGCCCACGCTTGCTGGAGAAGTGGAGTTTTGGCGAATTCCATGGTGCCAACTTTAGGATAGATACGATAATGGCAATTTTTGCGTGTCTCTTTATCTTTATGTTGCTGCTTAAATTTGTGAATGGTTCGCGCTTAGGTAAGGCGATACGAGCGGTTTCGATGTCTGAAGAAAACTCGCTTTTAATGGGTATCAATTTAAATAGAGTAGTTACTTTAACTTTTGCAATCGGTGGCTTAACTACAGGAGCTGCAGCATTTTTCTACATGACAATTTACGAAAATACCGTGTTCAACGTCGGCTTTAACTTAGGAATTGCAGCGTTTACTGCCGCGATTCTTGGCGGTATCGGAAATCTAAGAGGTGCCTTCTTTGGCGGCCTAGCACTTGGACTTACCGAGCAATTTGCGAGCGCGATTATTGGATCTCAGTGGAAAGCAGTTACTGTCTTTATCGTTCTAGTAGTTGTACTTCTCATAAAACCAAACGGCATCTTCGGTGAAGCTGTCCAGCAAACGAGGACATGATGATAAATATTCGAGATAAAGGCGCGGAAATTTGGGAAAACTGGAATCGCCTTACCAGGGTTATTTTTGTTCTCTCTGCTATCACAATTATTGCGTTGCTTCCCTTCGCTGCCGCCTGGGGGCCAACCAGCTTTCTGGATACGCCCATAACATCATATAAGAATGTGCTTGTTTATCCGGTTGGAATGTTTGTATTAATGGCCCTTGGCCTCAATATCGTTGTTGGTAAGTCAGGTTTACTTGATTTGGGTTATGTCGCATTCTTTGCAATTGGCGCCTATTCACAGGCAATTTTATCTACTAGTTTTGGTTGGTCTACTTGGGAGGCGCTGCCTGTAGGAATTGGCCTGGCGATGGTTTCTGGAATACTACTTGGTCTTCCAGCGCTACGACTGAGAGGCGACTATTTAGCGATTATCACTCTGGGATTTGGTGAAATTGTTCGAATAGTGATTTTGAACAGCAGAAAAGTCACCGGGGGGCCAGATGGAATCGCCGGAATTAAGAATCCGCCAGCAATCTTCGGATTAAAATTTGACCTTTTCCATCCAGAGCATTTCTTCTGGCTCGTTGGCGTATTGATACTGCTTGTCATTTGGATGGTGCGCAGGCTTACCGTACGTCGTCCAGGGCGCGCCTGGGAGGCGATTCGCCAAGACGAAGATGTGGCTTCCTTGATGGGTGTTAATACTTTGGTCTATAAACTGTGGTCATTTGTTATTGGAGCTGCCGTCGGTGGCGCCGGAGGTGTTTTGTATGCTTCGAAGGTAATGGTTATTTCGCCCGATATGTTCAAATTTGAAGTCTCTGTTTTAATTCTTGCATGCGTGGTTTTCGGAGGCATCGGAAATATTTGGGGTGTTGTTTTGGGAGCATCACTGCTTGCCTATATTCCAGACAGGATTCGCTTTATCTCTGATGCCCGTCAATTAATTTTTGGTCTTGTCTTAATCATCATGATGAATCTTCGTCCTAATGGTTTGTTGCCTCGCAAGAAACGAGAAAAGATTTCAGAGAAGGGGAAAAAATAGTGAGCACAAAGATCCTCGAACTCAGAGATGTAACCATCAAGTTTGGTGGAGTTACTGCTTTGAACGCGGTTAATTTCCATGTGGAGCAAGGCGAAATTTGTGCGCTTATTGGGCCAAATGGCGCGGGAAAAACGACGGTTTTCAACGTAGTGACGGGCGTCTATCCAGTCACTTCAGGTGAAATTATTTTTCAGGGAAAGAATTTGGCAAAGTTAAAGCCATTTAAGGTTACAAAATCTGGAATTGCTAGAACATTTCAGAATGTACGTCTCTTTGGTGACATGACGACGCTCGAGAATGTGCTTACAGCCTCTGATGTCCATAAGAAATCCGGACTAGTGGGAAGTTTGTTTGGTTCGCCTAGATCGCGCCATGAGGAGAAAGAGAGCAGGGCTCGAGCACATGAGCTCCTAGAATTCATGGGGCTCGATCACAGAGCTGATCAATTAGCCAAGAATCTTCCTTATGGTGATCAACGTCGTTTGGAAATTGCTCGCGCCATGGGGACTGAACCAAAGTTACTAATGCTCGATGAGCCTGCTGCGGGATTTAATCCGGCAGAGAAAAATGACTTGGCCGATACGATTAAGCGGATTCGAGATCGGGGATACACCGTCCTTTTAATTGAGCACGACATGTCACTTATTATGGGAATCTCTGATCGAGTCGCGGTGCTGGATTTCGGCGAGAAAATCGCAGATGATATTCCAAGCAAAGTTCAAGATGATCCCAAAGTTATCGAAGCCTATTTAGGAGTCCCATCAGATGCGTCTTGAAATTAAAGATCTAAGTGTTCACTATGGCAAAATTGAGGCGATAAAGGGAATTTCAATAGTCGTAAATCAAGGAGAGATTGTCACTTTGATTGGCGCTAATGGTGCTGGTAAGACGACAACTTTAAAGACTATTTCGGGGTTGCGTAAGGTATCAAGCGGAGCAATTTTATTTGATGGCCAAGATATCTCAAAAGTCCCAGCATACGAACGTGTTGACTTAGGAATTTCGCAAGCTCCAGAGGGTAGAGGAATCTTTCCTGGAATGAGCGTTCTTGAGAATCTTGAAATGGGAAAATTCAATCGTAAAGATCGCAAAAATGAGATGAAGCAGGATTTAACTCGTGTCTATGATCTTTTTCCACGCTTGAAAGAACGATCAGGACAGGCAGGTGGAACTCTGTCAGGTGGCGAGCAACAGATGCTTGCTATTGGCCGAGCGCTAATGGCGCGTCCAAAAGTGTTATTGCTTGATGAACCGTCCATGGGTCTTGCACCAATGATGATTGCAAATATTTTCCAAATTATTACGACAATTAATACTGAGCTTGGAACTACGATTCTTCTGGTGGAACAAAATGCTCAACAAGCGCTTCAACGTGCGCATCGGGCTTACGTTTTAGAGACCGGTAAAATCGTCAAGGAAGCAAAGGCTTCTGACTTATTAAACGATCCAGAAGTACGTGCTGCTTATCTTGGCACCGGAGCCGGCGCAGGACACTAGGTAAATCTACTTTCGTTCTTCAAGAATCAAACAGGTAATTCTTGAGGTACAGGTTTTTTCGCCAGCCTCATTTGTAATTACGACTTCGTAGCAACAGAGGGTTTTGCCAAGTGAAATTGCTGTTGCTGTCCCAATAACAAAACCTGAAGTAGCTGATTTATGGTGTGTGGCATTTATATCAACACCAACAATTTTACGATTAGCACCAGCATGAAGAGCTGTTCCTATCGAACCTAGGCTTTCAGCAAGAACGACGCTCGCACCACCA